>JANMTF010000039.1:0-11535 GCA_031390175.1 Polaromonas sp. | reverse complement strand
GCTCAGAAATCGCTGTTTGCTGCCTTGGAGTTAGCCCTACCGACACCGTCGGACTTGGCCAAGCCCGTTTTGTAGTCTGCGCTTTGAACTTCGTTTTCAATGAAATCATAGACTTACGTGCGGGAAGTGTCGAACTTAAGTGGCTGGTGGTGTGCGGCGCGGTAGCGGTGCTGCGCTTTGGCATCACGGCGGGGTTTGCCAGCGCCTTGGTGCTGCTATTTGCCGCGCAAATGCTGCATGCCATCACTTTTGCCACCCACCATAGCGTGTGTATTGCCCTGTTGTCGCACCATTTCCCGGGGCGGCTGCGTGGCCGTGGGCAGGCGCTGTATACGGTGGTGGGCTATGGCTTTCCGGGCGTGCTGGGCGGTGTGGCAGGTGGCTACATCAGCACCCACTGGGGCTTGGGCACGGTGTACTGGGTCTCTTTGGCCATGAGCACAGTAGCCACTGCCTGCGCCTTCAAGGTGTGGCGGCTGCAACATCCGCCGGTTTTGCAAACGGGTTAAATTCAGTCACCAATGCGGTGGCTACCAGCACCAGCGCCGCACCCGCCAGCATGCCCGAGCTCACCGGTTCACCCAAAAACAAATGCCCCCAGGCCACGCCAAACAGCGGGATCATGAAGGCCGGGGTCATCGCCGCTGTGGCCGACACATGGCGCATGATACGCAAATGCACCCAGTAAGCCAGCGCGGAGGTAATGATGCCCATCACGGCCACCGCCACCATGGCAGGCACCGTAAAGCGTGCTTGCGGCAAGGCCCACAGCGCGGCGGGCGCTACCAAAATAGCCGACCACAGGTGGATGCCCGCAGCAATGGCCACTGGCTCCATGTGCGCGACAGCCCGCTTCATCAGCGGGTTGGATACGCCGTAGCACATGGCCGCCCCGGTGCAGGCCAGGGCGGCCAGCACCACCGAAGGCGTGGGCGTGATAGGCCCCAAGCGCACGATCAGGGCCACACCGGCAAAACCCAGCAAGCAGCCGATGATTTTGCGCGGGGTAAGGGTGTCCACCTTGAGCCACGCGCCCGCCAGGCAGCCAAACACCACCGCGCTGGTGTTGAGCAAGGCGCTATAGCCAGCGGGCAGGTGCAAGGCCGCCCATGCATAAAGGATAAAAGGCAAGGCGACCGACAAGATGCCAATGCCCAGCAGTTCGCGCCAATGGGCCCAAGGCCAGCGCTGGCCCAGCACCCGCATGATGCAGGCCAGGGTGAGCGCCGCCAGACTGATGCGCAGCCCGGCCAGCACGGCAGGCCCCAAAACAGGGCTGGCAATACGGATAAACAAAAAAGAAGCCCCCCAAAGCGCCGATAAAGCTACCAATTGCATGAGAATTTTGACGGGCATAGCGGCGGGCGACGTAGGGGTGTGCAGGAGGTGCGTAGCGTGGAGGTAGCGAGGCCTGGTCGCCGCATCGGTGTGGCAGAAATCACGCTCCAAGCCAAGATCGTAACACTTCGGGTTATAATCGTAGGCTGAGCATAAAGAGCTCGAGTCCTTTGTGTTCTGTCAAGGTATACGCCGTCAAACGCACACGCTTTGACAATTTCCCGGAAATTGTTTTTATTATTATCTGTTTATATTCAAGGAATTCAAATGAAAAAGACCCTCGTATTAGCATCTTTGTTGGCCGCTGTTGCTTTGGCCGCTTGCGGTAAAAAAGAAGCTGCCCCTGCCGCCGCTCCTGCTCCAGCGCCTGCCGCTGCTGCTGCACCTGCTGCTCCTGCTCCTGCAGCAGAAGCCGCTAAAGATGCAGCTTCTGCTGCTGCTGCTGCTGGCGGTGCCGCCGCTGCTGCCACTGGCGCTGCTGCTGCTGCCACTGGCGCCGCCGCTGCTGCCACTGGCGCTGCTGCTGCTGCCACCGACGCTGCTAAAACAGCTGCTGCTGGCGCCGCTGGTGCCGCTACCGATGCTGCCAAAGCCGCAATGGCTGGCGGTGCTGGTGCTGCCGACGCTGCTAAAGCCGGTGCTACTGCTGCTGTTGACGCTGCTAAAGCCGCTGCTGGCGACGCTGCCAAAGCAGCCGCTGGTGCAGCTACCGACGCAATGAAGAAGTAATCCTTACCGCTTCTGAAAAAGCTCCTTCGGGAGCTTTTTTTACGTCTGCATTTTTTTGAGGCTTTGAAAATGACGGTTCCTGCTTGACCTCATTGCAACGATGCAGCGTGGTTGCGCAGGCGTGGTGTGAAGATACCTATGGGTTACGGTATGCGGCCGGTATCGCGCCTGCTGGGCACATTCTTGAGGTGCGCAACACTACAAAAAAAGTAGCCGCTCCCGCAATATTCTATGGGGTTAAAAAGCAAAAAAGCCTCGGAATACCGAGGCTTTTTACACGGGGGCTTAATCAACCCCTGCATATGCTGTCAAAAATCAGTCACGCTCGCCGCCAAAGATGCCCAGCAGGGACAGCAGGCTTTGGAAGATGTTGAACAGGTCAAGGTACACAGCCAGCGTGGCGCTGATGTAGTTGGTCTCGCCGCCGTCCAGGATCTGCTTCAAGTCATACAGCAGGTAGGCGGAGAAAATTGCAATCGCCAGAGTGCTGATCACTGCCATGCCGATGGTCGAGCCGACAAATACGTTGACGATACTGCCCACCATGAGCACCAGCACGCCGACAAACAGCCATTTGCCCATGCCGGAAAGGTCGCGCTTGATGACCGAGGCCACAGAGGCCATCACAAAGAAGATGCCTGCTGTGCCGCCAAAAGCGGTCATCACCAAGGAGGGGCCATTTTTAAAGCCTAGTACTCTGGCTATCAGGCTTGAGAGCATTAAGCCCATGAAAAAGGTAAAACCCAGCAACACAGGCACACCAGCCGCCGAGTGCTTGGTTTTCTCTATAGCGTAGATAAAGGCAAAGGCACCGCCTAAAAACACCAAGATGCCCATGATGCCGCCCAACGAGCGGGTGATACCGGTAGCTACACCCAGCCAGGCACCCAGTACGGTGGGCACCAAGCTCAGGGCCAACAGCCAGTAGGTGTTGCGCATCACCTTGTTGCGTTCAACGGGTCCTAGCGAACCCGCTTGCGAAAAATCAGCTGCGTGAATATTGTCAGACATAACGATCTCCAGTTAATGCTGCCAGTTGTACCAAACAACCGACAGATATGCAGATTCTAGGGCTAAACCGGGTCGCAGCACCAGCCTTGCGGGGTGGGATTCCTACTTTTTGTATGGACACTTTTCACCGCGATGATGCAGCGCGACCAGCGCGGGCGGGTATGCTTGGCGTCCTGTCCCTTATTTACCACTATTCAATAAGCCTGCTATGAAAACCAAAGCATTTCTGGAAATTGCCGATGTCAAAGCCATTTTGGCCGCTGCCGAGGCTGAAGCCCTTAAAAACAACTGGGCCGTGACCATCGCCGTAGTCGACGATGGCGGCCACTTGCTGGGCATGCTGCGCCTGGACGGTGCCCCGGCTATCTCGTCCCACATCGGCCCCGCCAAAGCCCACACTGCCGCTCTGGGCCGCCGCGAGAGCAAGGTGTATGAGGATGTGATCAATGGCGGGCGTACCAGCTTTTTAAGCGCCCCTACCATTCACGGCATGCTCGAAGGCGCTGTGCCGATTCTGAAAGACGGTAACTGCCTGGGAGCGGTAGGCGTGAGCGGTGTGAAGTCGAGCGAAGATGCGCAGATTGCGCGCGCCGGTATTGCAGCTCTCGGTTTATAAACTGCTCAGTACAAAGCCCCGCAAACCTGTTGGTTTGCGGGGCTTTTTTTAGGTTTAACGCTTGTCCGCTGGTCGCGCTAACGAGCGGTTACTTCAAATCGTCGGCAATCACTTTGACAATACGTTGCGCGTTGTCAGAGGTTTCTGCTGTGCCCGCCGTATTGAGCACCGACACGGTGGTGGATTCGCCCTGGCTCTTGAGTGAAATACGGAACTTCAGGGGGGCAGCATCTTTGGTGCTGCCGAACAGCTTGCCGAAAAAGCCAGGCTCTTTGCCATCGCTGGGCTGCACATAGCGTACAAAATACACGCCTTGGGCGCGGTCGCGGTCTTCTACGGTAAAGCCGGTGCGGTCAAGTGCCAGGCCTACACGGCGCCAAGCGCGCTCGAACCCTTCGTCCACTTGCACCACAGGCGCGCCGTTGACGGCTGCTATGCGCGAAGTAGTTTTGGCTTGGCCCGATGCCACCAGCGCTTTAGACTGCTCCTGCGTCACGCCTAGCTTGACCATCAAGCGGCGCAAAAACTCGGCTTCCAGCTCCGGGTCAGGGGCTCTAGGCTCCCAAATGGTGCCATCCGATTGCGTGGGCGATTTGCCGCCGGTAACTTTTTCTACCATGCCTCGGTGACTGATGAAAATTTCGGTCGTGTCGCCATTGCGCTCTAACCGGGTGCGAAACTTGTCGCGCTCGCCAGTGGAGTAGAGGCTGTCAAACACTTTGCCAATGGTGGCGCGGATAAAGTCTTGCGGCAATTTGGCGCGGTTTTCGGCCCAGTCGGTTTCTAAAATGCCCAGCGCTTGCTGATCGATATTCAGCAGAAAACCGTTTTCTTGCCAAAAGTCGCGCACCGGGCTCCATAGCTGGTCGGCGTTGCGGTTAATCACCAGCCAGCGCTGCGTGCCTGCGCGCTCTATGCGTACATCGCCCACGGCGGTGGCGGCTACTGGGTTGCCAGGGGCGTTTTGGCCGGTGGCAAAGCCGCTCGCGGTCACAGCGCCGCCGGGCACCACATAGCGGGTGTCGCGCGACAAAGCGGTCAAGTCGGGTGGCACTTCCAGCGAAGGGCCTTTGCCAGCGCTTTTGTAGTCAACCTTGTCACCGTCCAGCGTGGAGCAGCCTGCGAGTAAAGCTGCGATGGCGAGTGCTAAAAACACGGGGCGGGCCACGGCTGGGCTGGTAGGGGTCAGTGTGTGGGTCATTGTGCAGGTCAGGGTGCGGGTCGGTGTGCAAAAAGGGGTCACCACAAATAATTCCTAGGTAAAGAGGGCAGCGGTGCTTACACCAGCCCTGAGGCTTCGAGTGCGGCCAATACGGTTGGTTCAAGCGATTGTGCCATGGGCGTCATGGGCAAGCGCATGGTGCCGCCGCACAGGCCCATCTTGTGCATGGCCCACTTCAGGGGAATAGGGTTGGCTTCGATAAACAGATTTTTGTGCACCGGCAGCAAGCGCTGCTGGATCTGCATGGCTGTTTTAGCGTCGCCTGCCATGGCGGCCAGGCACAACTCGTGCATCAGGCGCGGGGCGATGTTGGCGGTCACGCTCACATTGCCCTGGCCACCGCACAGCATCAGCGCCACGGCGGTGCCGTCGTCGCCCGAGTACACGGCAAAGCCCTTGGGCGCGTCTTTGATGAGCCATTGCGCACGCTCGATGTTGCCCGTGGCTTCCTTGATGCCGACAATGCCAGGCACCTGGGCCAGGCGCATGACGGTGTCGTGCGCCATATCGGCCACGGTACGGCCGGGCACGTTGTACAGCACCATGGGCAGGTCACCTGTGGCCTCGGCAATGGCCTTGAAGTGCTGGACCAGGCCTTCTTGCGTCGGCTTGTTGTAATAGGGCACCACTTGCAGCTGAAAGTCAGCGCCGACTTTTTTGGCAAATTTGGCTAACTCAATGGCTTCCTTGGTGCTGTTGGCACCGCAACCGGCCATGATGGGCACGCGTTTGTTGGCTTGTTCGACCGACACGCGGATGATCTCGCAGTGCTCTTCTACGCTCACGGTAGGCGACTCGCCCGTGGTGCCGACGACGCAAATGCAGTCAGTCCCTTCGGCAATGTGCCAATCTATCAGCTTGCGCAGCGTGGGGTAGTCCACGCTTTGGTCGGCATGGAACGGGGTAACGAGGGCGACGATGCTTCCGGTAATTTGTTTCATACGCTATTTTACCTGCCCCAGGCCTTACAAAGCGTAGCGGGCGAGGGGTAGAGTGCTGGAAATTGATGCTGAATCAGCGCTGTTTTGATGCGCTTGGTGTGGCGGCGCAGGCCGCACCGCCACGATACGCTGCACAAAGCGCTCCGGATTGCTCACAAACCCGTCCTCATACGCCACGATGCGCAGCCCCGCGCAGGCGGCCAGCAGCTCGCCCGATTGCAGCAAAAAGTCCGGCCGTGATGGCTTGCCCACCGTTTCGTTGCCCACCGCAAAGGTTTCGTAGATCAACACGCCGCCCGGAGCGACGCTTTGCACGATAGTGGGTAGCAAAGCGCGCCACAGATAGTTGGTCACCACCACGCCTGCAAACTGCTGCGGCTGGCCTGCACTGTCCATGAACGGCCAAGGCCCGTTTTCAATATCGGCAGTGATGCATTGGCTGCTGGCGGGTAGTTGACTCGCTACGCTATCCATAGCTGTTTGCGCTCTATCTACAATGGCTACAGGATGATTTAGCTTGGAAAAGTGCAAAGCATGCCGCCCCAGCCCGCAGGCTACGTCCAACACCGTGCCGCCTGCGGGCATCAGGTGCGCCCAACGGGCCACCCAGGGGGAAACAGCTTCCGATCCGTGCATAAATTTCCTAAACGGTTACTCGGGTAACGTGGCCAGTGTACACCCAAAGTGATGGCGAATTTTAAAAATTATGCTATCATAAAACCATGAATAACAAGCACCGCAAGACCTTAGAAGCCTTGCAGGCCGACCCGGTCAACGGCAATATGGAATGGGTACGCATAGAGTCTCTTCTTGTCGCGTTGGGCTGCCGGGTGATAGAGGGGCCGGGTTCTGCGGTGACGTTTGAGCATGGTGGCCATAGAGCCAGCTTTCACAGACCACACCCGGCCAAAGAGGCCTTGCGTTACCGTGTCAAGGCAGTGCGTGAATTTTTGGAAAAAACTGGAACTCTACGATGAATAGCATGACCTACCGCAGCTACACCGCCCAAATGGATTTTGACCCCGAAGACAAAATCATCGTTGGCCGTGTGATCGACATAGACGACATCATCACCTTCCACGGCAGCTCGGTTGCTGAGTTTGAGCAGGCTTTCCAGCTGGCGGTAGACGGCTATATCCACGCCTGCGAGCAGCTCAACCAGCGGGCCGACAAGCCTGCCAGCGGCAGACTCATGCTGCGCGTTAACCCTTCAGTGCATGCCCAAGTGGTCAAAGCCAGTGCCAAGAGCGGACAAAGCCTGAATAAATGGGCAGAGCAAGTGTTGCGCCGGGCTGTACATGCGTGACGCTTAGCTAATCAGCTTGCTATGCATACAGTAGCAGTAGCTTTTTATTCTTTGTCAAAGCGATACGATGTGAGATAAAGACAGCTTCCAAAAAATCGCTTGTATTGAACTCCAGTAATCTCAAGAGACAAAACCAGATCATTAATTTTTAATCTGTCTTAGACTCTATTTTTTTGAGTAAATACATCAGGTTAAAAGTCAAGGCGCGCGCAGCAACGCGGTGAATACCAGGGTTATCAGCAAACTTGCTACCTGGCACACCTTCATGTTGTGCCAGTGCGTCACCGTCAAATTCATCATCATCGTCCTCGACCTTTTCATGTGTCATGCCTTTGTGACGGCCAAATACATCGGTCAACAGTGCAGTGAAGGCGGCGCGTACACCGCTTTTGTTGTTATTCACCGCAGCCAGAGTTAGCGCATCCATATTCCTGTTGAGTTCGTCAAGGGCTAGCTGTGTGACCAAGGGCGCTGCGCGTTCACTGCCAAGCCAGGTTTGCATATGGGCCTTGATGCGTCGCGCATGCTCAGCCGCGTTGTAGGGGTTAGGCAGTGCAATGGCGGGTGCCAAAATAGGTGCGTAAACCGCATCGCGTGCAATAATTTGGCGAATGGCCTGCTCCACAGGGCCGCCCAGTTTGTAGCCGCCTGGCAGCGCCGGTTCTTCGACGCGCCCTTTCATTTTGGCCAACACTGCACCTGGCAATTCCGGGCGGCGCAATTCAAAGCCGTCTGCCTTTTTGCCAGGGGGCACACCCGGGCCATAGGGCTCAATTTCTGGGAACCAGCCAAAGCCAGTTTTGTCATCGCCAATGCTCATTGCACCGCGCCAACCCGTAGGCTCGGACATGCTGGCCGTTTCAATCGCCTGCCTAGCTTCTTGCTGGGCCTTCTTCTGAAATTGCCAGGCCCGCACACTCGCCGGGTTGCTGTTAAATTCAGCGACGCTGGGCATGACGACCACCGGTATGGGCGATGTAAAGGGTGCAGTGGCGTACATGTAATTGATGATTTGCTTGGCGGATCGGTCGTTGGCAATGCGGTAAGAATAAATCAGACCGTCTTTTTTGTCATTGAGTTTAGATTTGATTTTAGGTTTGATGTGGTGGCGCTCTACATATCGGTAGGTCACCCAATCGACATCACCCTCGGTAGATTCGGGCTGCATGCGAAACTCCCAAGTCAACGTAGATGCGTTGTAGCGCGCGTACTCTTCGTTTGGTTGTGCCAATACAGGTAAATTTATAACAAATACCAATGCGCTGATTAATTTTTTAAACATGGCAATCTCCTATCAACTGTTAGAACAAGGCGCAGGTGCACCAGACGGGCGTTGACCTGTCAAGTAAATGTGAAAATGTGGGGCATAGCCATCGTTTTGGTGCCACAGGTAGTTGGTGACCACCACCCCGGCAAACTGCTGCGGTTGGCCTGCATTGTCCAGCAAAGGCCATGGCCCATTTTCAATATCTGCGGTCATACACCGGATGCCAACAGGCAGTCTACTAGCTATATTTTCAATAGCTGATTGCGCCTTATCTATAAGGTCTACAGGGTGATTTAGTTTCTAAAAGTAGAGCGCATACCGCCTCAACCCACAAGTCACATCCAACACCGCACCGCCCGCAGGCACCACGTGCGCCCAGCGCGTGACCCAGGGGGAGGGGGCTTCTGATCCGTACATAAAAATTTTTATTCTCGACAGTGCATACGATTAAGTGTATGTCTTAAAGTGACCTCCACATAGCCAGCTATATCGGTATAAATTACACGAAGTCTGTCAGCTTAGAAAATGACGACTATGAGAAAAAAGCAAAGTCACCGAAAACAAATCACTGACCTCTTTTGCTCAAAACTATTTTCCTGCATCGATTCAGGCTGCAAAATGTTGGCATCGCGTTACCGCTTATCTTCTGATCGCTTGTTTGTCAGGATATGCCGCTTTAGCAACTCTGACGCATTAAATCCGATAGCTCTTGCTGCCAAGTAGCTCAACTCAGGCTGATTCGGACGCTTTTCTTCGTGTTCGTCATCAAATTCTTTGTGATCCATGCCTTTGTGTCTGCCAAATATCTCCATAAATATTTGCTTTACATGATCTTTTACGCCAGCTTCGTTATTCCGTTCAGCCGCTTCGCCAGCGGCGGCTAAAGTTAACCGCAGTCGTTGCGCCAAAGGTTCAGAAAGCTGCTCTGCGGTCACCCAACTGGCCAAGTCGTCTGATATGGCAGTAGCCAATAGTTTGGTATTAAACGGCTCAGGGATGAGAATTTTAGGACCCAAAGAATCTAAACTTGGCGGAGGCGTAGTTTTTCCAGATTGCAATTTGTCTATGTCACTCCAGATCTTCGAGTCCCCTCCAGCTGAGGTCGGAAACGCCAAAGGTTCGGTGTTTCCAAGGAAGCCAAATTTGACTAAACCGGGCAAATACGGCACTACAGAACCAAAACCCATCCTGCGCTGACCAGGCTGTATGTCGTCAAACGGTAGCACATTGGGGTGAGCCTGCCAGTGCATCGCGAATGCTTTATTGGTTTTGGCAAACTGAATCTCTGGCAACCACTTAACTGGTTGCTTCATGCGATTTTCTTCCACGCTAGTCGTGTATGACAATCGTGATTCGATGGCTTGCGTTGCAGAAATAAAATTCCCAATACTTGAATAGGTATTGACAATTCCATTAGTTATTACAGACGTGTTTTCAAACCAAGGGGTTTGTGTATACATGCTGAAACTGTATAGCGCTTGTTTTGCAGCACGTTCATTACCTACATCGAAGTTGTAGGTAATGTCGCGTCCTTTGTCTGCGCGCAAACGCATTTTCAACATTGGTTTAACCTTATTTGGTGTTTGGTAGTGGATTGTGACCATGTTGCCTATTCGGCCATCGTAGTCCAAATATTTAATCGTATATTTTTCAGATTGCGCATCGTAGGTAATGCCCTCACCATCATAATATCCGTTGGAGTTCAAACTGATTTGTGCTGCAATAGGCAAAGATATCGCCAGCAATACAATGGTTAAAAAAGTAATTTTTTTAGTAGACCGCATGTTAATTCCCCAGTCTTAAATGAAAGTGTTCGTTGTTAGTTCCTCGACTCTCCCAAAGGTGACGGATTGGTTCTATTACCAAATCTGCTGGAATGGTGTCTGTAGGTATGGAGTTGCGACTTAGCCAACGTGAAAAGGCCGCACGAATTCCATTTGGGATTGACCCTGCTACACCGTTGGCTCGGATGTCTGAACTTGAGCCAACTCGGTGTTCGGCATGACGATTAATACTAGTTTCCCAGTTACCGTCAAGGTCAAACTTGCCTCCCCATTTAAGGCTCATGTCATTAAGTGTTAATTTTGGAGCGGTAGGCCATATGCGTTGGTATCTACTTGATATTTCAAACATTTTGTATGCCGCATCCCACGTCAGATAATGGTTGTCTGAGTGTTGCAAAGTTTGCCCAATTCCGGGGTAGGCAAATTGACCCGTAAATGGAAGTGCAAATACATTCACCAAATCAGGCACTTTGACTCTGATGTTATGTGAAACTGCCGCTTGGCAGCTAGTGCAACTGGCGGCAATGATGTGATCGCCTGCAATTTGCGAGGCTTGAAAAACTATTTTGACTTCTCCATTCGCATCTGAAATGCCGCTCTCGGGTACAAGTCGTCCCTTGGGTCGCGCGGCAATGTGTCCAGCATCATGCCCTCCAGAATCGTCTACTACTTCGAGAGCAAAAACCACTGGAATCCCAGCCCTGGGTTGACCGCCGGAGGTGACTTTGGCGGTAATAGTGACGGTGGATGTGCCGCCGGTTTGGGTGGGGCGGGTTTCTGTCCTGCCAGAAAGTTCGAGGGTTAACGAAGTGGTATTTGTGCAGATCAGTTCACCTTGCAGCAGCGTATCGAAGGGAATTACTTCGATGATTTCTAAATTTCTGCATCTTGCATTGGAACCACGGGCTGCGATCAACTTTCTGCCATTCACATCTCTCAAATAAACTTCAAAAGAAAGATAGGATCCTTTGCATGGGTAGCCCACTTGCGCACCAGTGTAATATGATTCATTTTTTAAGTAAGCAATGGCTGAGGCTTCACCATCAAAGTAGCCGGGAGGCGGATTTTCATTTAGTTGTACATTGAAATAGCATTGCTGACTTGCGTTAGAAGCTATTGGTAGCAAAAGTGCAATCAGCAATATAGCAAGTTCCGAGAGCCGAGAGCCGAGAGCCGAGAGCCGAGAGCCGAGAGCCGAGAGCCGAGAGCCGAGAGCCGAGAGCCGAGAGCCGAGAGCCGAGAGCCGAGAGCCGAGATGTGCATTTAGTAACTCCGTTGTACGTTTAGTTCCAAACTGAAAGTATTACAGAGTTTTTTGGTA
>JANMTF010000031.1:0-3734 GCA_031390175.1 Polaromonas sp. | reverse complement strand
CCGCGTCCTAGCGTCATGGCCTCGACCCCGACAAGCAGTCGCCTTTGCCGCTCGTCAAGCGCCTCGCGCATTACTTCCCAGCGCTGTGCAATTGAAAACTCATTTATCATACATCGGAGGATATCCGATAACACATATTTGAACAAGTTATTTATTAACAGGCCCTTAGCTAGTGGCGTTGGCCAAAAATAGCGGTGCCTACGCGAACCATACTGCTGCCCGCCGCTACCGCCAGCTGCATGTCGGCGCTCATGCCCATGGACAGCGTGTCGATCCCCGCATGCTGGTGTTTTATAGCGCCGAAAAGATCTTTAGCCCTCTGGAACACCGCGCGAGCAGCTACTAAATCAGTAGTCGGTTCAGGAATCACCATGATTCCACGCAACTGCAAACCAGGCAGTTGCGCCACCGCGTTGGCAAGCTGCAAAGCCTCGTCTGGCGCAACGCCTGTCTTGTTTAACCCGCCATCTATATTGACCTGGATGCACACTTGCAGCGGCGCGAGAGGCGCCGGGCGCTGGGCGCTCAAGCGTTGCGCTGTTTTGAGTCGGTCTACGCTGTGCACCCAGGCAAACTGCTCAGCCACCACACGCGTTTTATTGCTTTGAACCGGGCCAATCATGTGCCACACAATACCGGGCAGGTCAGCCGACAAGGCGATTTTTTCGATGCCTTCCTGGATGTAATTTTCACCAAACTCGCGCTGCCCCGCTGCATACGCCTGGCGCACCGCGTCGGGCCCGAAGGTTTTACTTACGGCCAAAAGGCCCACTTCGTTGGGATTGCGCCCACACTCCGTGCAAGAAGCCTCTATCTGCGCACGAACCCTTTGGAGATTGTCTGAAATTGTGACCATAATGCGTTGATTGTCTCCAAAACTGCCCCCATCCAGCCCACCAGCTTGTAACTATTATGGATATCACCCAACTCTTGGCCTTCAGCGTCAAAAACAAAGCCTCTGACTTGCATCTGTCGGCTGGCTTGCCACCGATGATCCGTGTCCACGGCGACGTGCGGCGCATCAACGTCGAGCCGCTAGACCACAAGCAAGTGCATGCCATGGTGTACGACATCATGAACGACGGCCAGCGCAAAGCCTACGAAGAGTTTTTGGAAGTGGACTTTTCGTTTGAGATTGACGGGCTGGCGCGCTTTCGGGTCAACGCCTTCAACCAAAACCGGGGTGCGGCGGCGGTGTTCCGTACCATCCCGTCCAAAATCTTGACCTTGGAGCAGCTCAACGCGCCTAAGATTTTGGCTGATCTGGCCATGAAGCCACGCGGCATGGTGCTGGTGACCGGGCCCACGGGCTCGGGCAAGTCCACCACCCTGGCAGCGATGGTGAATCACTTGAACGAGACCGAGTACGGCCACATTCTGACTGTGGAAGACCCGATTGAGTTTGTGCACGAGTCCAAAAAATGCCTGATCAACCAGCGCGAAGTGGGGCCTATGACTTTGTCATTTGCTGCCGCGCTCAAGTCAGCCCTGCGCGAAGACCCCGACGCGATTTTGGTAGGCGAGATGCGCGACCTGGAAACCATCCGCCTGGCCATGACGGCAGCAGAGACCGGCCACTTGGTGTTTGGCACCCTGCACACCTCCAGCGCTGCCAAAACCATCGACCGCATTATTGACGTGTTCCCGGCGGAAGAAAAAGAAATGATCCGCTCGATGCTGTCCGAATCACTGCAGGCCGTGATCTCGCAGACCCTGTGCAAAACCAAGGACGGCACCGGCCGCGTGGCGGCTCACGAGATCATGCTGGGCACCAGCGCCATCCGCAATCTGATCCGTGAGGCCAAAGTGGCGCAGATGTACTCAGCCATCCAAACCGGCAACAGTGTGGGCATGCAGACCCTGGACCAGAACCTTACTGATCTGGTCAAGCGCAACATGATCTCGCCGGCCGAGGCACGCGGCAAGGCCAAAATCCCCGATAACTTCGTCGGGTAACTACAAAAAGGAGCTGCTTCATGGAGCGCGACCAAGCCAGTAAATTCATCAATGATCTTTTGAAGTTGATGGTCAGCCGTAACGGCAGCGATTTGTTTATCACGGGTGATTTTCCGCCCGCCATCAAGGTGGACGGCAAAGTGACCAAAGTGTCGCCTCAACCGCTGTCCGGTATGCATACCCTGGCCTTGGCAAGGTCAGTCATGAACGACAAGCAGGCCGCCGAGTTTGAGCGCACCAAAGAGTGCAACTTTGCGGTGTCTCCGCCCGGCATCGGGCGCTTTCGCGTGAACGCATTTATCCAGATGGGCAAAGTGGGCATGGTCATGCGGACCATTCCCAACACCTTGCCAACCATCGATGTATTGGGGCTGCCCCAGGTGCTGAAAGACGTCACCATGACCAAGCGTGGTTTGGTCATTTTGGTAGGCGCTACAGGGTCTGGCAAGTCCACGTCGCTGGCCGCCATGGTAGACCACCGCAATGAAAACTCTTTTGGCCACATCATCACCATCGAAGACCCGGTGGAGTTTGTACATCCACACAAAAACTGCGTTGTGACTCAGCGTGAAGTGGGCTTGGACACCGACAGCTGGGAAGCTGCGCTGAAAAACACGCTACGTCAGGCACCCGACGTGATCTTGATGGGCGAGGTGCGTGACCGCGAAACCATGGAGCACGCCGTAGCCTTTGCCGAGACCGGCCACCTGTGCATGTGCACCCTGCACGCCAACAGTGCCAACCAGGCGCTGGACCGCATTATCAATTTCTTCCCGGAAGAGCGGCGCGCCCAGCTGTTGATGGACTTGTCACTGAATTTGCGCGCCATGGTCTCCCAGCGTCTGGTCCCCAAGCAAGACGGCAAGGGCCGTTTTGCCGCGGTAGAGATCATGCTCAACACGCCGCTGATCTCGGATTTGATTTTCAAAGGCGATGTCGGCGAGATCAAGGAGATCATGAAGAAAAGCCGCAACCTGGGCATGCAAACCTTTGACCAAGCGTTGTTTGATGGTTTTGAAAACAACAAAATTACCTTTGAAGACGCGCTGCGCAACGCCGACTCGGTGAACGACCTGCGCCTGCAGATCAAGCTCAACAGCCAGCGCGCCAAGAGCCAGGACCTGTCGGCCGGTACCGAACACATGGCCATCGTCTGATGGTTAAGATACAAATTGTGACATATGACCGGAATGTGATGTTGCCGTAGCGCAAGGCCCTTGCGACCGCTGAGTGGGATGCCTAGAGTCCGTGCACCACTTTGGAGACTCCCATGAAAAAACTTGTTCTGAGCTGCAGTCTGTTGCTGCTGACTTCAGCACACGCACAGCTGCGTTATGCAGGTTCAGACACCGTCGAGCCCCTGGTCGAGGCGGCAAAAGTGGCCTACCTTCGAACGCATCCGGGGTTCAAGCTGACCATCAGCTCGGTCGGCACCAGTTCGGGCCTTCGCGAGCTGTGCACTGGGCGCAGCTTTTTTGTTGGAGCGTCACGCCCGATCAAGCCAGAAGAAGCAAAAGAGTGCACGACGGCCGGTATCACGGCGACCGAAATCCCGGTCGCGGTGGATGCAATGGTGCTGGTCGTTTCCAGCAAGCTCACGGGTGTCGGCCCGCTGTCCATGGCTGAGGTCAAGCAGATTTTTGCTCCGGCATCGGCAAGCACCCTGGTTAACTGGCGGCAGCTTCGTGCAGACCTGCCCGATGTGACGCTGCGTACCGCTGGGGTCGATATCAAGCACGGCACCTTCGAGTTTTTCCACTCTGCCATCGGCAATGGCA
>JANMTF010000001.1:0-4802 GCA_031390175.1 Polaromonas sp. | reverse complement strand
CACGTTCGCCACAAACATGGCCGGTTTGGCGGTGATCAAAAAGAACTGCTGGAGCAGGGGCAGCTCTTCCTTGGTGAAGTCCAGCGTACGCACGGGTTTGGCCTCGTTCAGCGCAGCCTGGCACTTCTCCAAAATCGCCACCAGTTTGATGGATTCTTTGTCGCCCGAACGGGCGATTTTGGTCACCCGGTGCAGGGCTTTTTCCACGGCAGACAGGTCTGCCAGGCACAGCTCGGTTTGGATGACTTCGATGTCGGATATCGGGTCTACTTTGCCTGCCACATGGATCACGTTATCGTCTACAAAGCAGCGCACCACGTTGATGGTGGCGTCCGTCTGGCGGATATGCTCCAAAAACTTGTTGCCCAAGCCTTCGCCTGTGCTCGCGCCGGCGACCAAGCCCGCAATGTCGACAAACTCGACGATGGCAGGCACGATGCGCTCGGGGCTGATGATGGCGGCCAACTGTTGTAGGCGGGCATCTGGGAGTTCGACAATACCTACATTGGGTTCAATGGTGCAAAACGGATAGTTTTCCGCAGCAATACCCGCCTTGGTAAGCGCGTTAAATAAGGTGGATTTGCCAACGTTGGGTAGGCCTACGATGCCGCACTTCAGACTCATGATCAGACTTCTAATAAACAGACCGTAGTGTATGCGAACTTCATTTCTGCGCCCGCTGGCGTTCGCCCGCACCGCCCTATTGGTTTTCTTGAGTTGCCCCGGGACAATGCGCTGTAGCGCTTGCCAGTGCACCAGACCCTAAACCGTCCGGCGCAGCCCGGTAAACGCTGAAAATTCCCAGCGCCGAAAGCCCACGATCATGGTGAAGCCGTCGCGGTGCTTTGGGTCAATTTTCTGGTCGGCCAAGTGCTGGGCAGAAAAGTCCTGCCCCAGGCGCTGCAATCGCTCGACAAAGGTGGGTGCCATGGCCTCGTTGATGTTGCCGTGCACCATCATCAGGGTTTCACCCTCGCCGTCAAAACGGCCCCCAAAATACTCGCCCACCACATGCTGCAAAAAATACTGGCGAATCGGCCCATCGCTGCGCCAGGTGAAGGTTTTGGCCACTTTCAATCGGTAACGGTTGAGCGGTTTGAGCTCAATAAAACCCAGCTTGTCCAGTTGCACCAAACAGGCCGTGGTTTGCGCCTCCGAGATTTGGTAGGTGCTGGTGATTTGCTCAAAGGTCCAGTAGCTCAGCACGCAGATGGCGCACAGCAGCATTTTGGGGTCTTTGCTCACCGCTACCTCCTGATCGTAGGTAAGCTCACTCATCAAGGGAATAGCCAGGCTCACGCGGCGTGAGATTTCGGCAAAGTCCGTGTTGAGCAAGCGGCAAATATCGTCTACCCGGGTCAGCGGCATTTCCTTTTTGCTGAACATGCGTTTCACGCTCGATTCGCTCATCTCTAGCGCCTCGGCGACATCGGCATACGTCATGTCTTGCGCTTTGAGTTCTTGTTTCATCACGTCTATCAGCAGTGCAGTGTCGGACAATTGTGACTCCAGGGTTCTAATTGCTCACATCATAAAGCCCATAATATCGACCATGAACTTCGATTACGCCAACCCCTACACCACCACGCGCATTCCGCTGTTTGCGCGCAACGCCGTCTCCACCTCGCACCCGCTGGCCGCACAGGCTGGCCTGCGCATGCTGCTCAAGGGTGGTAGCGCCGTGGACGCCGCCATCGCCGCCGCTGCCGCACTGACCATTTGCGAGCCTGTGAGCAACGGCCTGGGCAGCGATGCCTTTGGTTTGATTTGGGACGGCAAGGAGCTGCACGGCATCAACGCCTCAGGCCGTGCACCGCAGGCCTGGAGCCCCGAGTATTTTCATAAAAAATACGGTAGCGGCACAATGGCACCGCCCAAGCGCGGCATCGATGCCGTCACCATCCCCGGCGCGGTGAGCAGTTGGACGATGATGAGCGAGCGCTTTGGCAAGCTGCCCTTTGCCAACCTGATGGAGCCCGCGATTGAGATTGCCGAGCGCGGTTATTTGCTGCCTCCGGTGGTGCAGCAAAAATGGGCAGCAGCAACCGACGAGCTGAAAGGCCAACCCGGTTTTGCGCAAAACTTTCTGCCCTGGGGGCGTGCGCCCCATGTCGCCGAGCTGTTCCAGTTCAAGGCTGCAGCCAAGGGTCTGCGCGCCATTGCTGCTAGCAAAGGTGCAGCGTTCTATGAAGGCGAGATCGCCCATGCACTGGCCAAGTTCAGCGCGGCCAATGGTGGCGCGCACACCGTGCAAGACTTTGCCCGCTACAAGGCCGAGTGGGTTAAACCGATTGGCAAAAACTACCGGGGCTACACCCTGCACGAGATTGGGCCCAACGGCCAGGGCATAGCAGCGTTGATCGCGTTGGGCATTTTGGACAAGTTTGACTTGGCTTCCATGGCTGTGGACGGCGTGGATTCGCAGCACCTGCAAATCGAAGCCATGAAGCTGGCCTTTGCCGACGTGTACAAGTTTGTCGCCGAGCCATCGTCAATGAACGTGACGGTAGAGCAGATGCTGGACGATGCTTATCTGGCAAGCCGCGCCAAGCTCATCAACATGAAGCAGGCGCAAGACTTCAAAGCGGGCAACCCTGTCAAAGGCGGCACCATTTACCTCACGGCAGCGGACGAAAGCGGCATGATGGTGAGCTTTATCCAAAGCAATTACATGGGCTTTGGTTCGGGCTGCGTAGAGCCTAATTTTGGCATCAGCCTGCAAAACCGCGGCCACGGCTTTAGCCTGGACGCCACCAGCCCCAACGTGGTGGCACCGGGCAAGCGGCCGTTCCACACCATCATTCCGGCCTTTCTCAGCAAAAACGGCAAGCCGGTGATGAGCTACGGCGTGATGGGTGCCAATATGCAGCCCCAAGGCCATATGCAAACCCTGGTGCGCATGCTGGACTACAAGCAAAACCCGCAAGCCGCGTGTGACGCACCGCGCTGGCGCTACAACGCGGGTCTGGAGATCAACGTCGAAGCCGCGATGAATGCCACCACCGTGCAAGGCCTCAAAGACCGTGGCCACCAGACCGAGGTGATCAACGATTCGTACCAAGACTTTGGTGCAGGCCAGTTTATCTGGCGCGCTGACGAAGGCCAAGGCGATGTGGCAAAAGAGGGCTACGTGGTGGCCAGCGATGCGCGCCGCGACGGGCAGGCTGTGGGCTTCTAAGCCCGCTGTAGCCATTCGTAATTTATGCCAAATACGGCTGCAAGCCAACAAAATAATGCGCAAGCAGCTAGTAAAACAATAGCAAGTGGTGTGCTGTTGGCGATTGCTGGGTCGATCGCCTTCAGCGGCAAAGCCATCATCGTCAAGCTGGCTTATCGCTACGGCGTAGATGCCATCACCCTGCTGATGTACCGCATGCTGCTGGCACTGCCGTTTTTTCTGCTGATGTCGTGGTGGGCCAGTCGCGGTAAAGATGCGCTGACGGGTAAGGAGTGGTTGCAGGTGCTGTTCTTGGGCTTTATCGGCTACTACCTGGCCAGTTTTTTAGACTTTGCAGGTTTGCAATACATCAGCGCCAGCTTGGAGCGGCTGATTTTGTATTTGAACCCGACCATCGTATTGCTGATGGGCGCGCTGCTGTGGGGCAAAAAAATCACCCGCCGTCAGCTGGCCGCATTTGCGCTGAGCTACTGCGGCGTGCTGCTGGTGTTTGGCCACGAGGTCAAGCTCGATGGTGCCAACGTGGGCCTGGGCGCGCTGCTGGTGTTTGGCAGCGCCGTAGCCTACGCGGTGTACCTGAGCTACAGTGGCGAGCTGGTGCAAAAGCTGGGCAGCCTGCGTCTGGCAGGCCTGGCCACCAGTGCAGCCTGCCTGTTTTGCATCGCGCAGTTTGCCGTGATGAGGCCCTGGAGCGCCACCCAGGTAGCGCCCGAGGTGCTGTGGCTGTCCCTGCTCAACGCACTGGCCTGCACCGTCGCCCCGGTGCTGATGGTGATGATGGCCATCGAGCGCATAGGCGCGGCCAAAACCGCTCAAATAGGCATGGTGGGCCCCATGTCCACCATCACGATGGGGGTGGTGGTACTGGGCGAGCCCTTCAACGCGTGGATCGTGGCGGGCACGGCCCTGGTGCTCAGTGGCGTGTATTTGGTGAGCCGCAGTAAGACTTGAGCTGCTGGTTTGAGGATATGCGGACGGCCTAGCACTTTTGACTTCCCGTGCTGTGCTCGCCCTGGCACTTGGTGTGCACAGCTCCGCGGCTGTCCCCCGCCCTTCGGGCTCCTCCTTTATGCCGCTGCGCTGTGCACACCAAGCGCCAGGACTGCGTACTGGGGTAGGTTGGAGCACACGTTGGATCGCCCACCATGATCGCAAGAGCTGGTCGGCGGTGTACTCAGCGCAGCGGCATATAGGGGGAGTAGGCGGCCATAAGCCGCCACGGAGGACAGCCGCGGAGCTGAGTACACCGTCGGCCAGCTCACGTACAAGACTTGCCGAGTCACTCTGAGTACACCGTCGGCCAGCTCAGGTACAAGACTTGCCGAGTCCCCCTGGGTACACCGTCGGCCCGTTCCCGTACAAGAGATAGAGTACTCCACATCGACCAACTCTCGCGAAGCCAATACCAAGCAAAGCACAGACAGAATATTCCCCCGCATCAATTCGGAGACATCCGTATACCACTGGCAATGCAATAATCCAAGTTCACAATTTTTGGAGACTTCAACATGACTAAAGCAGTAGTGATCGAACAAGCCGGTGGCCCCGAGCAGATGAAACTCATTGATGTGCAAGTAGGCGAGCCCGGCGCAGGCGAGGTGCGTATTCGCCACCACGCGGTGGG
>JANMTF010000406.1:0-10977 GCA_031390175.1 Polaromonas sp. | reverse complement strand
CGCTCTTGCTGACGGTACCGTATTCGTAGGCTCCTCCATCGGAGCCGCAGGCCACACCGTCGGCGAAGTGGTGTTTAACACCTCGATGTCGGGTTATCAAGAAATCTTGACCGACCCCAGCTATTGCCAGCAAATCGTCACGCTCACCTATCCGCACATCGGCAACTACGGCATTAGCCTGGAAGATGTCGAGTCGGGCAAAATTTTTGCCGCAGGCCTCATCATCAAAGACCTGCCCTTGGTCACCAGCAACTTTCGCAGCACTATGACGCTGGCGCAGTATCTGGTGAAAGAGAATACGGTTGCCATTGCCAATATCGACACCCGCCAGCTTACTCGCCACCTGCGCGTGCACGGTGCGCAAAACGGCGCGATTGTGGGATTGAAGCAGGGCGAAGAAGTTACGCAAGCCGTGATTGACAAAGCGATTGCTGCGGCTAAGGGCGCGCCGTCCATGACTGGCCTGGATCTGGCCAAAGTCGTTACGACAAGCAAGCCCTACGAATGGACGCAAACCGAGTGGAAACTCGTCGGTGGCTACGGCGAACAAACTGCTCCCAAATTCCATGTCGTCGCCTACGACTTTGGTGTCAAGAAAAACATCCTGCGTATGCTGGCAGAGCGCGGTTGCAAAGTCACCGTCGTGCCCGCGCAAACGCCCGCCAAAGACGTGCTGGCCATGAAGCCCAGTGGCGTGTTCCTGTCCAACGGCCCTGGCGACCCGCAGCCCTGCGACTACGCCATTGCCGCCACACGCGAAATCATCGAAACGGGAGTGCCCACCTTCGGCATCTGCCTGGGCCACCAAATCATGGCGCTGGCATCGGGTGCGAAAACCTTCAAAATGAAGTTCGGCCACCACGGTGCCAACCACCCGGTGAAAGACCTCGACAGTGGCCGCGTCAGCATCACCAGCCAAAACCACGGCTTTGCGGTCGACGAGAAAACGCTACCCGCCAACCTGCGCGCCACCCACATCAGCCTGTTCGACAACACCCTGCAAGGCCTGGCCCGCACCGACAAACCCGCCTTCTGCTTCCAGGGCCACCCCGAGGCATCGCCTGGGCCGCACGACATCAACTACCTGTTTGACCGCTTCATCGCTTTGATGGAGAAGGGCCATGGCTGAGATCAAAAAGAAGGTGGTTCTGCAAGGAACTACGGAAATTGTTTCAGGTATTGAATCTAAAATTTATTCGATTCGAGGCGCTCGCGTCATGCTTTCGCATGACTTAGCTGAGCTGTATGGAATTGAAACCAGGGTATTGATGCAGGCAGTGCGCCGTAACTTGGATAGATTCCCTGCTGATTTTCAATTTCTTCTTACAAATCAAGAGCTTACGATCTTGATATCACAATCTGTGACTTCAAGTTGGGGCGGAACTCGCAAAGCTCCCATGGCCTTCACCGAGCAAGGCTTGGCCATGCTTTCCAGTGTGTTGAAAAGCCCCGAAGCGGTTGCTGTCAACATTCAGATCATGCGTACTTTTGTGCGCTTACGCAGTATCTTGGCAGAGCATGAAGACCTCAAACGTCAACTCGCCACGATGGAGCGAAAGTACGACGGTCACTTTAAGGCGGTATTCGATGCCATTAAAGAACTCATGACCCCACCCGAGCCGCCAAAGAAAAAGCGTATCGAATTTATTCAGGAATAGACATGCCAAAACGTACCGACATTAAATCCATTCTCATCATCGGCGCAGGGCCGATCATCATTGGCCAAGCTTGCGAGTTTGACTACTCCGGCGTGCAGGCCTGCAAGGCGCTGCGCGAGGAGGGCTACCGGGTCATTTTGATCAATAGCAATCCGGCCACGATCATGACCGACCCAGCGACGGCAGATGTGACTTACATCGAGCCGATCACCTGGCAGACCGTTGAGAAAATCATCGCCAAAGAAAAGCCGGATGCGATTTTGCCGACCATGGGTGGGCAGACTGCGCTGAACTGCGCGCTGGATTTGTGGCACCAGGGTGTACTGGACAAATACATGGGCGCGGCAACCGGCAAGCCTGTAGAGCTGATTGGCGCTACGCCTGAGGCGATTGACAAGGCGGAAGACCGCCTGAAGTTCAAAGATGCGATGACCAAAATTGGCTTGGGCTCGGCGCGCTCTGGCATTGCGCACAGCATGGACGAGGCCTGGACGGTGCAAAAGACTTTGGGCTTCCCCACCGTCATTCGCCCCAGCTTTACCCTGGGCGGCACGGGCGGCGGCATTGCCTACAACGCGGAAGAATTTGAGACGATTTGCAAGCGCGGCCTGGAAGCATCGCCTACCAATGAGTTGTTGATTGAAGAGTCCCTGCTCGGCTGGAAAGAGTACGAGATGGAAGTGGTGCGCGACAAGGCGGACAACTGCATCATCATCTGCTCGATTGAAAACCTCGACCCGATGGGTGTGCACACGGGCGACTCGATCACCGTGGCCCCGGCGCAGACTTTGAGCGACAAGGAGTACCAAATTTTGCGCAACGCGTCCCTGGCGGTGCTGCGTGAGATTGGCGTGGACACGGGCGGATCGAACGTGCAGTTCTCGATCAACCCCGAAGACGGCCGCATGGTGGTGATTGAGATGAACCCGCGCGTATCGCGCTCCTCCGCGCTGGCCTCCAAAGCCACGGGTTTCCCGATTGCCAAGGTGGCCGCCAAGCTGGCCGTGGGCTATACGCTGGACGAGCTGCGTAACGAGATTACCGGTGGCGCTACGCCAGCATCGTTTGAGCCGAGCATCGACTACGTGGTGACTAAGATTCCGCGTTTCGCGTTTGAAAAATTCAAAGACGCCGACGACCGCCTGACCACGCAGATGAAGAGCGTGGGCGAGGTGATGGCCATGGGCCGCACCTTCCAGGAATCGTTCCAAAAAGCCCTGCGCGGCCTGGAAGTGGGTGTAGACGGCCTGAACGAAAAAACCCAAGACCGCGAAGTGCTGGAAAAAGAGCTGGGCTCGCCTGGCCCTGAGCGCATTTGGTACGTGGGTGACGCGTTTGCACAAGGTATGAGCGTAGATGAGGTATTTGCACTCACCAAGATTGACCCCTGGTTCCTGGTGCAGATTGAAGAGATTGTGAAGATCGAGCTGGAGTTGGAAAAGACCACGCTGGATGCGCTATCGAAAGATGAGCTTCTTGCGCTGAAAAAGAAAGGCTTCTCAGACCGTCGCCTGGCTCGCCAACTGAAAACCACCGACAAAGTCATCCGCGAAAAGCGCCGTGCATTAGGCATTCGCCCCGTGTACAAGCGCGTGGATACCTGCGCGGCAGAATTTGCCACCAATACGGCTTACATGTACAGCACCTACGAAGGTTTTGTGACTGGCCCGTTCGGCCCCGGCCAAAGCGCAGCGCAGTGCGAGGCCGAGCCGACGAACAATAAAAAGATCATGGTGCTAGGCGGCGGCCCCAACCGCATTGGCCAGGGTATTGAGTTTGATTACTGCTGCGTGCATGCCGCGCTGGCCATGCGCGAAGACGGGTACGAGACCATCATGGTCAACTGCAACCCCGAGACCGTGTCTACCGACTACGATACGTCCGACCGCCTGTACTTCGAGCCGCTGACGCTGGAAGACGTGCTGGAAATCGTGGACAAAGAAAAGCCTTGGGGCGTGATCGTGCAGTATGGCGGGCAAACGCCGCTCAAGCTGGCACTCGATCTGGAAGCCAACGGCGTGCCCATCATCGGCACCTCGCCCGACATGATTGACGCTGCAGAGGACCGCGAGCGCTTTTCTGCGCTGCTGCGCGAGCTGGGCCTGAAGCAGCCGCCCAACGCTACGGCCCGTACCGAAGCAGAAGCGCTTGAAAAAGCAACATCGCTGGGTTATCCGCTCGTCGTGCGCCCGAGCTACGTGCTGGGTGGCCGCGCCATGGAGATCGTGCACGAGCAACGCGACCTGGAGCGCTACATGCGCGAGGCCGTCAAAGTCAGCCACGATTCCCCGGTGCTGCTAGACCGCTTCCTGAACGATGCCATCGAATGCGACGTCGATTGCCTGCGCGACCCCGAAGGCAAAACCTTTATCGGTGGTGTGATGGAACACATCGAGCAAGCCGGTGTGCACAGTGGCGACTCGGCCTGCTCACTCCCCCCATATTCGCTGTCCAAAGCTACGGTGGACGAGATGAAGCGCCAGTCCGCCGCCATGGCCGGGGCGCTCCAAGTGGTGGGCTTGATGAACGTGCAGTTCGCCATCCAGCACAAAGACGGCAAAGACGTGATCTATGTGCTGGAAGTCAACCCCCGCGCCTCACGCACCGTGCCTTATGTGAGCAAGGCCACAGGCATCCAGCTAGCCAAGGTAGCGGCGCGTTGCATGGCAGGCCAGTCGCTGGCATCGCAAGGCATCACCAAAGAAGTCACGCCACCGTATTTCAGCGTGAAAGAAGCGGTATTTCCCTTCGTCAAATTCCCCGGTGTGGATACCATTCTCGGCCCTGAGATGAAATCCACCGGCGAGGTGATGGGCGTAGGCAAAACCTTTGGCGAAGCCTTTGTCAAATCGCAACTCGGTGCGGGAACCAAGTTGCCCAAGTCAGGCAAAGTATTTCTCACGGTAAAAAATAATGATAAACCGCGTGCCATAGAGGTGGCACGTGCACTTGTCGCTATGAATTTTGAAGTCCTGGCTACCAAGGGCACGGCTGCGTCCTTTGAAGCTGCGGGCATCAAAGTGCAAGTGGTGAACAAGGTCACCGAAGGCCGCCCGCATGTAGTTGACATGATCAAGAACAACGAGATCACGATGGTAGTCAACACCGTGGAAGAGCGCCGTAACGCGATAGCCGACAGCCGGGCCATCCGTACCTCCAGCCTGCTGGCACGGGTGACCACATTTACCACCATCGCAGGCGCTGAGGCGGCCGTAGAGGGCATGAAGTATGTAGATAATTTAGGTGTCATCAGTGTGCAAGAAATGCACGCCGCACTCGTTATCTAAATGTGCACAAGCCGCAGTTTTAGCGGCATAATTCTATGCATACCACCGCCGAGCGGCAACGCCCGGCGGTTTCCTTTTGGAGTGAACAAATATGGCTACTATCCCTATCACCAAGCGCGGCGCTGAGAAACTCAAGGCTGAACTGCACCAGCTCAAAACAGTAGAGCGTCCGTGGGTGATCAACGCTATCTCCGAGGCGCGCGCGCAAGGCGACCTGAGCGAAAACGCCGAGTACGACGCTGCCAAAGACCGCCAAGGTTTTATCGAAGGGCGCATCCAGGAAGTAGAAGGCAAACTCTCTGCCGCGCAGATCATCGATCCCACAGAGGTAGACGCTGGCGGGCGCGTGGTGTTTGGCTCCACTGTAGAGCTGGAAGACGACGAGACCGGCACCAAAGTAACTTACCAAATTGTGGGTGAAGATGAGGCCGATCTGAAAAAAGGCTTGATCAATATCTCCAGCCCGATTGCCCGCGCTTTGATAGGCAAAGAAGAGGGCGATACTGCCGTAGTGCAAGCCCCAGGCGGCGAAAAGCACTATGAAATCGTGTCGGTGCAGTATATTTAATTTTTTAAGCTGAATCGGGCGATAGCCCAATAGAATATTGCGGGATCAGCTATAAATATTGTAGTATTTGGATGTCGCTCAGTGCATCCTGTCGGCAGTTCCTCGCCAAGCGCAGGCGGCTACATTGCTACTGCCCACCGGTTGACTTAAAGACATGGAGGTAGCTTGCGCGGTGGTGGCTCTGCGACGTGGCGTACGAGCCGCTTCTCGCCCAGTACCCGAAAGCTCTCAGGGTGAGATGGCCAGTTGGCTTGAAATTTTTCTAAAATAAAAGTCTCAAAAACCAGGCAGCCTGCGCCAAGTGCTCTGTGCTGGGGCTGGCATCGTGCAGGCACTGTATCTGGCAGTCTTCTGGCGACAAATGGGCCACTAGCCGAGTGCTTTGGTTGCGAACAGCTGTCAAGCGCGATGCCAGCGTGATCTTGGTCACGGTCGGCTGCGGAGATAACCCTTCCACCTCAGTAAAATAGGCGCTGTGAGCTACATTTTCCATATCAACTAGATTGGCGGTTGTAATGAATACTTTGTATTTGTTTGACACGGTATGTGTCGAGGGCCAGTACCTGGCAAATAGCTAATCTCGCCAGCCCTGTAAGTTTTTACAATACCTTATGTGTTTTACCCCGTCATATCGCTGCGCTGTGCCAAAGGATGGCCTATGCAGTGCTTGGCTGCGCATAGGGCGCTGGTTGGCTATCGTGATCTTGGCCATGGGGTGGGCTAAGCTTGCGCAGGCTCAGAACGTGGTGGAACCCAAGGTGGTGCAAATCAAAGCGCCGGCAAAAAGCTTGGTTCTGCCTACCCTGGTGGGTACTTTCAGCTTGCCACTTGCAGGGGACTTGGAGCCCGAAACCCTATGGCAACAAAACCTGCCCATTGCACAACCCGCAGGCCCACGTGGCGTGTGGAGCGTCGACGCAAAGCAACGTAGCGCATCAAAGTTCACTATTTCTGCGCAAACAGAGCACATCTACACACTAGAGTTTCCCTTGGTGCGGCTGGACAAGGTGGACGTGTTTTGGCGCTCACCCGGTGGGCCGTGGAGCCATGGGCGTGCGGGTGATACTCTGGCCCTGTCTCAGTGGCCTGTGGTGGGCCAATACCCCACTTTTGTGTTGCACTTTGACAGCGTGCCAGGCACTATCGATGTGCTGGTCGTCATGCAAAACATGGGCTTTGCCGAGGTGGCCACTGTGATCACTGCAGACCGAGAATCGCGTGAGCATCGGCTCTTGCAGGCCAATGCCGCTGGTTTGATGATAGGTGCCAGTGCCATGGTGCTGCTGGTGTGTTTGCTGATGTGTGTGGTCTACCGCACTGCGGGCACTGTGTATTTGTTGGCCTATTGCATTGCCGTCACCTTGGGCGCTGTGCTGATCAATGGCTATGGCGCCATATGGTTTACACCAGAATGGCCGAGTTTTAACGACAACTCCAAGCCCTTTGCAGCAACGCTTATTTCTACCACCATGTTGTGCGCGTGCCTGGCCACTTTAAACCGCAATTCGGTGGGCGGCTTGGCCCGACTGGTGGCCTTGATGACGGTGGTCGCATTGCTAGCGCAAGGCATAGCGCAAGTGACCCTCCTGTCGCCTACATGGCGGCTTGCGGGCGGGGTGGCGGGGGCTGTTGCGGTCATTGTGACTGGCGTGGGCCTGGGCCTTAACAGTTGGCGCAGAGGCGACCGCTTGGCTGCGTGGGTGCTTCTGGCGGTTGTCTTGTTTGCCTTGTCTGCCATCGTCATCGCACGAGGCTTTGTGGTGGTAAGGGGGGTGGACTTGTACTCGACACTCACTACCGTGTTTTTGCTTGCCAGTATCTTGGCATTGCGCCATGCACAAATACTGCGCGAGCGCTATGGCCGCGCTGTGCTGGGGCGCGCTGAGATTAACCGTTACCGCGACCCGCTCACCGCTTTGCTCTCGTACGAGGGCTTTGAGCAGGCGGTAGAAAATTTGTCTGTGCGCCAGCACTCTGGCGGCGGCGTAGCGCATGTGCTGTACTTTAGCCTGCTGGAGCTGGACAGCTTTAGAGCAGAGGATGGCTACCTGGCCTGGCAGCGTGATTTGGTGCGCTTTGCGGCGGTGTTGCATAAAGCGCTCGGCGAGGGCTGGCATATTGGCCGCCTGAGCAACAGCAAATTTGGTGCAGTGCGGCTTGACGAGCACCGCAAGCTGCTCACCGAGCCATTGCTCACACTGGTGCTGAGCAGCTGCGCGCGCAAAATTGACACCCAAGGCTGGGTTGACAGAGTGGGCCTGCGCATGGCGGGAGTTAGCACGCCACTGACCAGCTCGGGTCTGAAGGAAAGCTTGGGCATACTGGAGCAAAGCGTGCGCAATTTGCCGCCTGGCAAGCGCATCGCTTTGTTGTAAAGGCTGTTCTGCGCAGGTGCCTTAAACGGCCCTCGGGCCGATAGAATGGATGCATGTTTATCCATCTCCGCCTGCACACAGAGTTCTCCGTCGTAGACGGCACCGTCCGAATAGACGAGGGCGTGAAAGCCGCCCAATCATATGGCCAGGGGGCGCTTGCCATTACTGACCTGAGCAACCTGTTTGGCACCGTCAAGTTCTACAAAGAAGCGCGCGGCGCGGGCATCAAGCCGCTGATAGGCGCCGAGGTATGGCTAGAGGGCTTTGCGAGTAGCGAAGGCGGCAAAGAAGCCCCGCTAGGCCGGGTGCTGTTGCTGGTGCAAAACAAGCAAGGTTATTTGAACCTGAGCGAGCTGCTGGCCCGCGCCTGGACGCAAAGCGCCGCACGCACGCAAGCCGTGATCAAGCTGGAATGGCTGCTGGCGCTAAATGAAGGTTTGATCTTGCTCAGCGGCGCGCAGGCAGGCCCCGTAGGCCAAGCCTTGGTGCAGGGCGACACCGCGCGCGCAGGCGACATTGCCATGCAGTTGGCTAACGCCTTTACCCACCGCTTCTACATCGAGCTGCAACGCGCAGGCCGTGCGGACGACGAGGCGCATGTGGCCGCAGCGGCCACTTTGGCTGCGCGTTTGAAACTGCCAGTGGTGGCTACCCACCCGATCCAGTTTTTAGCCGCCACCGACTACGAAGCGCACGAGGCGCGGGTGTGCATTGCCGAAGGCGAAATCTTGGGCAACGCCCGGCGCGTGCGCAAGTTCACCCGCGAGCAATACTTTAAATCGCCCGCAGAGATGGCCGGGCTGTTTACCGACCTGCCCAGCGCATTGGCCAACACGGCAGAGATAGCCCGGCGTTGCAACCTCACCATTGAGCTGGGCAAGCCCAAGCTGCCCGAGTTCCCCACGCCCGAGGTCAACGGCCAGCGCATGTCGCCGGAGGAGTATTTTCGCTACCTCTCGCATGAGGGCCTGAAGGAGCGCATGGCGCACTTGTACCCCGACGAGGCGGTGCGCGCCAGCGAGATGCCGCGTTATGTCGAGCGGCTGGAGTTTGAGATCAACACCATTTTGAAGATGGGCTTCCCGGGTTACTTTTTGATCGTGGGCGACTTCATCCAGTGGGCCAAATCTAACGGTTGCCCGGTAGGCCCAGGCCGGGGTTCGGGCGCAGGCTCGCTGGTGGCGTATGTGCTCAAGATCACCGACCTCGACCCACTGCAATACAACCTGCTGTTCGAGCGCTTCTTGAACCCTGAGCGGGTCAGCATGCCCGACTTCGATATCGACTTTTGCCAGGCCAACCGCGACCGCGTGATTGACTACGTGAAGGCCAAGTACGGCAAAGAGGCCGTCAGCCAGATCGTCACCTTCGGTACCATGGCCGCGCGCGCGGCCATCCGCGACGTGGGCCGCGTGATGGACATGAGCTACACCTTTTGCGACGGCATCAGCAAGCTGATCCCGAACAAGCCGGGCACGCACATGACGATTGACGGCGCGATCAAGGCCGAGCCTATCCTTGCCGAGCGCCTGGAAAAAGAAGAAGAAGTGCGTACCCTGCTCGATATGGCGCGCAAGCTCGAGGGCATGACGCGCAACGTCGGCATGCATGCCGGTGGCGTGTTGATTGCACCCGGCAAGCTCACTGACTTTTGCCCGCTGTACCAGCAGCCCGGCAGCGACTCGGCTGTGAGCCAGTACGATAAAGACGACGTAGAGGCCGTGGGCCTGGTGAAGTTTGACTTCTTGGGCCTGGCGACACTCACTATCGTAGAAATTGCCAAAGACTTCATCGTCGCGCGCCACAAAGGCCAAGAGAACTTTGCCTTTGAAGACATCCCGCTAGACGACGCAGCCACCTACAAGCTCTTTGCCGATGGCCGTACCGAAGCCGTGTTCCAGTTTGAAAGCCGGGGCATGCAGGGCATGCTGAAAGATGCCAAACCCACGCGCCTGGAAGACCTGATTGCGCTGAACGCGCTGTACCGTCCCGGCCCGATGGACTTGATCCCCAGCTTTGTGGCGCGCAAGCATGGCCGCGAAGAGATTGAGTACCCGCACCCCTTGGTCAAAGAGATGCTGAGCGAAACCTACGGCATCATGGTGTACCAAGAGCAGGTGATGCAGACCGCGCAGATACTGGGCGGCTACTCGCTGGGTGGCGCTGATTTGCTGCGCCGCGCCATGGGTAAAAAGAAGGTCGAAGAGATGGCCGAGCACCGCGGCATCTTCCGTGCGGGCGCGGCTAAAAACGACATTCCTGAACTGAAGGCCGACGAAATTTTCGACCTGATGGAGAAGTTTGCAGGCTACGGCTTTAACAAGTCGCACGCCGCCGCTTACTCGCTGCTGGCCTACCACACTGGCTGGCTCAAGGTGCACTACACGGCCGAGTTTTTCTGCGCCAACATGACGGTGGAGATGGGCGACACCGACAAACTCAAGCTACTGTTTGAAGATGCCATCAATAACTTTGGACTGACGTTCGAGCCGCCCGATGTGAACCGTGGCACGCACCGCTTTGAGCCAGTGAGCGACACCGTGATTCGTTATGGTCTGGGCGCAGTCAAAGGCACCGGTCAGCAGGCGGTCGAAGCCATCATCGCCGCCAGACAAGAAGGCGGCCCCTTCACCAGCCTGTTCGACTTTTGCGCTCGCGTAGAGCGCAGCAAGATCAACAAACGCACGATAGAGGCACTCATCAAAGCGGGTGCCTTCGACAGCCTGCAACTCAACCGCGCCGCCCTCATGGCCTCCATCGAGCTGGCCATGGACTACGCCCAGGCGCAAGAAGCCAACGCCAACCAAGGCGGCCTGTTTGATATGGGTGATGACGACAGCCACGGCTCCAGCACGCAAGAGCCGCCCTTGGTAGAGACCACGCCTTGGGGGGTGAAAGAGCGCTTGGTAGCCGAGAAAACCGCAGTCGGCTTCTACCTCTCAGGCCATTTGTTTGACGAGGTAGAGCGCGAAGTGCGCCAGTTTGTCAAAACCAAAATCGACGGCCTGCCAGAGTCGCGCGACATCCGAACCTTGGTCGGCATCGTCGGCGACTTGCGCGTTATCAACGGCCAACGCGGTAAGCTGGCC
>JANMTF010000393.1:0-1591 GCA_031390175.1 Polaromonas sp. | reverse complement strand
GAGTTTTACCGCCAATACTCTGCCGCCACCTACCGCCCCGACTGGATTCGCATCTACATGTACGCCGGGCTTTCCACTCCGTCGCTCAACCAACGCTACATCAAGCTCATTCGCCGTGAGCTGATGCCCGTGATTTGCCGTGAGCTGCGCCTGTATTGCGGTGTGGACGACCAGGACACCAAGGTGTCCAACGAGGAGATGGAGTTCTATTGGAGCCTGCACGGCGGCATTTTCTACTTTGCCGTGCGCCACCATGTATACCAAATCAAGATGCCGGTGGACTTTATGGACAATGTGGGCTTGGCCGTGGACAATTTTCTGGCTGGCGCCAAAACCACCTACCCTAGGCTGCTCTCAGGCGCTTAACCAAACAAAAAGCCGTTTGATGCAAATCAAACGGCTTTCATGGTATCTTTCATGTGTGCTATTTGTATTGAAACAAACAACGAACAATCAACATTTGGTGCCCAGGAAGGGACTCGAACCCCCACGATGTTACTCGCTAGTACCTGAAACTAGTGCGTCTACCAATTCCGCCACCTGGGCTAACTTCAGAGAACTTAGGATTCTATATTAAAACTACTCCCCAAACTGGCAGCCTGCTAGAAGAAATTGAAGGCACCGCTCTTGGTCACCGTGATGGACACGGTTTTGTGCAGCGCGACGACGGCGGTGCAGACCTGTATTTGCCCCCGAACGAAATGCGCGCCGTGCTGCACCGCGACCGCGTCAAAGCGCGCATAGTGCGGCATGACCGCAAGGGCCGCCCCGAAGGCAAGGTCACCGAGATTATTGAGCGCGCAGTGCAGCCCATCATTGGCCGACTGCTGCAAGAGTCGGGCGTGTGGCTGGTAGCGCCTGAAGACAAACGCTATGGGCAAGACGTGCTGATCCCCAAAAACGGCACTGGCACGGCCAAAGCAGGGCAAGTGGTGGTGGTGCAGCTCACCGAGCCGCCGTCCCTCTTTGGCCAGCCGGTAGGTCGCGTGACCGAGGTGCTGGGCGAGGTGGACGACCCGGGCATGGAAATTGAGATAGCGGTGCGCAAATACAGTGTGCCGCATGAGTTCAGCGAGGCCTGCATGAACGAGGCGCGCTTGCTGCCCGACCATGTGCGACCTGAAGACAAAAAAGGCCGCATTGACCTGACCGACATTCCGCTGGTGACCATCGACGGCGAAGACGCGCGCGACTTTGACGACGCGGTGTACTGCGAGCCGGCCAAAATGGGGCGCGGCAAAACCGCCCAAGACGGCTGGCGCCTGCTGGTGGCTATTGCCGATGTGTCGCACTACGTGAAGAACGGCGCTGCGATAGATGTGGATGCCTATGACCGTGCCACCAGCGTGTATTTTCCGCGCCGCGTGATTCCGATGCTGCCTGAGAAGCTGAGCAACGGGCTGTGTTCGCTCAAACCCGATGTCGAGCGCATGTGCATGGTCTGCGACATGCTGGTGACCGCCACGGGCGAGGTGCATGCCTACCAGTTCTACCCGGCGGTGATGTTCAGCCACGCCCGCTTTACCTACACCGAGGTGGCCGCGATTTTGAGCAACACGCGCGGCCCCGAGGCCAGCAAACGCAAAGAGCG
>JANMTF010000358.1:0-8991 GCA_031390175.1 Polaromonas sp. | reverse complement strand
GCGAATGACCTTGTCGCCCGTCAGCACGCCCAGAGACTGTGGGCCGCCACTGGCTGGCAAAGCCCAGAGCTGCAAAGATTTGTCCACTGCCTCTTGGTACCCACCCACCCGCTTGAGCGTCAGGCGGCTATTAACCTGGTCAAAAGTTACCAGCACCGACGCGGCCGACTTGTCATCCGACAGCACGGCCACGTACTGCATTTGTTGGCTGGTTTTAAGCTGCGCGCTCAGTTGACCTACTTGCGCGTCCAGGCTGCGGCTGCTCTGCACGCCTACCACCACGGCGACCACAGTGGCCAGTACGCCTACTGCTGCGGCACCGCGCCACCAGCCCAAGGCACTGCGCAAGCGCGCAAGCGCTGCTTGCAACATTGTCTCGGTTGACTTGGCGCTGCGTGCCAGATGCAGGTTTTGCATCTCCATCGCCAACGCGTTCTCGATACGCTTCCATACGTTGGCGCTGGGCACGATGGGCGCAGGCAGTTCGGTCATCGCCTCCAGCCGGGTTTGCCACAGCAGCACGCTGGCGCGCACGGTCGCGCTTTGACGGGCGTAGCTCTCAAAGCGGCGCCGCGCTGGGCCTTTGAGGGTGCCCAGGGCGTAGCTGGCGGCCAAACGGTCCAGCAATTCAGGGTGGTGTCCAATGTTCATCGCAACCCCCTTACACGAATTTGGCCATGCAAGAGCGTAGCTGCTCCAAGCTACGGCGAATCCAGGTTTTCACAGTGCCCAGCGGCAGCCGCAGCTGCGCTGCCAGCTCGCCGTGGCTCAGGTCCTTGAAGTAAGCCATGGTCAGCACCTCGCGCGGCTTGGCCTCTATTTTTCGCAGGCACTCGTGCAGCGCCCAGGCTTGCTGGCTGGCTATGCTGGTGTCCATCGGACCTGCCAAGTCATTGCCCAAGGTGTCGCTTAAATGTTCGTCAATTTCTTTGCCTGCCAAGGAGCGCTCGGCCGTGCGTTTACGCAAAAAATCCAGCGCCCTGCTGCGCACCACCACCCCCATCCAGGCCATGGGCGGGCTCAGGCTGGCACGGTAGTCGGCTGCTATGCGCCAAATGTTGAGATAGGCGTCTTGCAGCACGTCCTCGGCATGTTCGGTGTTGCCCACCACCCGCATGGCTACAGCGTAGAGCTTGGAGCTGGTCTCGTCGTACAACTGGCGCAGCGCCTGCGCATCGTGCAGTGCTACGCGGTCAATCAACGCGATCAGTCGGATATCCAGTAAGGTATCGTTCATAAGGTGACTCTTTTTGAAGGTAAGGGTGGCCAAAATGCAGTGGCTACAGATACCTTACGTAACCAATTGAATTATGGATTCATTTGCCGTTGAGGTGCTGCTCAGACACTACTTAAACGCTGCAAAGTCCAGTAGCTGGCCAGCCCCAGCAGTGCCCATGAGCCACCGCGTACCACCACCTGCTCATAGCGCTGCCAGCGCGCCACCACCCAATGCAGGCCGCACCAAAGGACGACACCCACTATTTGCCCCGCCTCCACGCCCAGGTTAAAGCCCGCCAAGGCCCAAGGCAGCAATGCATCACTGACATTGGCCTCGCGCATCAGGCTGGAGAAACCCAGGCCGTGTACCAAGCCAAAGGCCAGGGCCAGTACGTCATTACGCAGCCAGCGCACGGGGTATAAATTCAGCCATGCCGTGATGCCTATGCTAATGGCAATGGCGGGCTCGACCCAAATAGGCGGGGTAAGCCACCCCAAAGTGGCAGCGACTAAAGTGATGCAGTGGCCCATAGTGAAACCGGTGATGGTGCGCAGCAACTGCATTACGCCTGGCCGCTGGCTGCTCAGTGTGGGTGCAGCTTGTGCGGGTTCGTTGCGACGGCGCAGCATGATGGGCAGCATCAGGGCGAGTAAAAAAGCCAAGTGGTCGTAGCCCGTAGCGATGTGGTGCATGCCTTCCGGGAAAAACTGTGCAAAAGCAGCGGGCCCGCTTTGCTTCGCAGGCGAAGCCACCTGAATAGCTTGCCCGCCCCGGATTGCCTGAGCAACCGCTGCGCGCAAGCCCACCGTGGGTTTGGTTTGCGGTGAGGCCACTGCGGCAATGCTCTGGCCGTGCAGTTGCCCGCCTATGAGCAGGCGGTGGGTCGAGTCAACACTTTGCATCAATCGGTACGTGATGACAAAATCACCTCGCGGGCACATAGTAGACGCCCCCAAGCGAATGTAAGCCCCATCGCTGCGCTGCTCCAAAGACTCGAAAACCCAGCTCACGGGCTGGTTTTTGCCATCGCATTGAAGTAGCAAGCCTTGCCCTACCCACGCTTGAATAGCGGGCAGGTTTTGGCGAACTTCACCCCACTCCAATGTGCGATTGTTGTCTACATCCAAAGTGTCGATAGCGGCATCCAGATCGCGCAGGGCAATAGAGTACTTCAGCGTGGTGGGTTTGTCGATGGTTGAGATGGCTGCGCTTTGACTGGTTGGCGCTGGCGCCTCGCCCAATTGCAAATAGGCGTCGCTGGCTTTGTGCGCCCAGGCGGGGCTTGCCAGGCTGAGTAGCAGGCACAGCATGGCTGGGAGGGATAGACACCACGGTGGTAGCAACGCACTGAGCCGGTTGGGCAGTGGTGTATCGGTGTGGGATGGCACCGTACTGCGCCTGCCCTCACCCCAGCCCTCTCGCGCCAGCGGGAGAGGGAGCAAAGAGGACCGCGTCTCTTTACTGTGTATTGAATCAATCCATGGCTTCATAGTATTTTGCTGACGCTGAGTCAGTGGGACAAGCGCGCATCGCGCAGGCCGGTGGCGGCTACTTCACTGCGCAGGCGCGCAAGCTCAGCGGTCTGACCGGCTCGCTGCGCGCTTTGCAGGGCCAGCCACCAGTCCAAAGGTTCCTTTTGCAGTGTCAGATTCAGCTTGGCCGACTGCAAGGCCTTGGTCGGGTCTGCGTCCAGCCACAGGTAGGCCAGCGCGCGCTCTCGGGCGTGGGTGGCCGGGTCGTCACCGCGTTGGTCTAGCGCGGCAAAGCGCGCTTGCAGCTCTGTGGACAAGGCCTGCCACTGCGGGTCTTTCAGCAGCTTCATCGCATAGGCGCGGCGCAGCAACACCGCGTCGCTGACAGGCTGGTCTGCCAGTTGCTTCAGCGCTGCGCCAGCTTGCCCAGTGCGCAGCAGCAAATCGGCTGCGGCCAGCGCCGTGTAGCCGTCGGGTGCCAGCGCCAAGCTCGCTTGGTAGGCGGCCAATGCTGCGCCATCCCTGCCAGCGCGCTCTTCGCTCTCTGCTAGCAGGGAGCCTAACCAAGCTTGGGTGCTGGCGTCTGGAGTTTGGCGCTGTAATGCAGTGAGACCTCGGCGCGCTTCGTCGTGCTGGCCTTGCAAGGAAATGGTCTCGTTCTGGCATGCTGCGCCGTACAGAACAGCGCCTGAACGCATGACGTGTGCACACGCAGTCAAGGCGGCAGGGTAGTTGCCAGCCACACGCTCTAGCGTGGCCAAGGTCAGCCAGCCTTGCGCATGCTGGGGCTCGCGTTGCAGGGCTTGGGTCAATACGCTTCGAGCAGCGGCAAACTCATGGCGGCTTTGGTGCACGGTGGCTTGCAGTACAGCCAGCTCTACCGGCGCATCGCTTTGGTTCCACCAACGGCCCAGGCTGGCCTGAGCACGGCCTAGGTAGCGCGTGTCCGCTGTCTGGCGGGCTAAGGTAATCGCTTGTTTGGCAGCCAGCGCTGCAGCTTGCGGCGTGGTGGCGGTTGTGGCACTGGGGGTACGCACGCGGGGCGGCAAAGTTTCTATCACCTGGCTGTCGCTGGTAGCTTGCCAGTCTCGGCCGGCAGCGTGCGCAAACGCGCCTGTTGCAGCTAGCAAAAGGATGCACAAACGAGGAACAAAAAAGTCCATTTCAAATTTTCCGCACTCATTTAAAAAAGAGTCGGCGCACCAACGGAACGCCGACCCAAAGGGGAGAAAAAAAATCAGCCTTAACCGCTCGGGTCTGGCTCGTCGGTATCGCTGGTGGCCAACACGGAGTCACCATCCAGCAATGGCTCCGCGGTATCTTGGCTTGTACTAGCGACCAAGTTCACAAAAGTAAACGCCCCAGCAGAGCTGGTAGTGGCCGAGCCTGGAATCTCGGTCGTCATCGTCGGTGGCGTGATGGGCGCGGGCAGCGAGCTGCCGTCGCCGCACGCTGCCAACAGCACCGTGGCTGCGCCCATTGCGGCTAGCAAAGGACTGGGTGAGTAGAGTTTCATACAAGCTTCTCCTGTGATGCTACAAAACTACTGGGAACCCGCCAAAGGCGTGTTCAAGTAAGGAAAGCTGGTGAGGAAAGGCACCACCGCTTGGTCTACGCCATCATGCACATTGGCTGATTTATCGCCCAATGGTACGCTGGAAATTTTGCATGCAGATGTAACGCCAGCCACGCCGGGAATGCTGTTGAGCTTGAGGCCATCGTTGTCACCGTTGATCACGCACAGGCCACCGAGCACAGCTACCAGCGCGATGTCTACCACGTCGTCTTTAGGACGGCGGCCGTTGGGGAAACCGGCTAAGTCTTTGGCGTTGCCCAAATTGGCCAGGCCACCTACACGCAGCACTTCACCAGCCACACCCAAACGGTTTTGCTCCGCAAACTGCACAGGCGCAATCGCGGTATTCAGGCGCAGCATCTCGGACGGTGTGACAGTCGCGGGCTTGTTCACGCCGGTGATGCCAGTGAGAAACACGGTAGCCAAGTCAGTACGCGGGATGTTGGTAGGCGCCAAGCCGGCCAAGTCGCCCGCCAGTACCAGGCCTAGCAAGGCTGGCAAGGTGGGGTTGGTCACGTAGTCCAAAAATTGGCCGTCACCATTAGGCTTGGAGCCGTTGAACTTGTCCTTGTCTTTCAGGCCGATTACCACTTCGTTCACCAGCGGGTTACCCAAACGCGAGACTTGCGTCCACGCGCCGCCTACCTTCTCGGTAGTTTGATGGCCGGAGACCGGCTTGCCAGACAGCACGCGCGCTTGGCGCAGGCTGGCGGTCGTCCAGCCACCAATCACGGGGTCAGTGCCTGTTGTCAAACAGTCTTTGTGTACTTCCAGCGCCATCGAGGTGATGTTGCTGTCCTGGATCGAATTGGCGGCAAAGGCATTGATGAGGGCTGGGTTAGTGACCTGCGCCGCGGTGGCGTTGACCAGGTCAAAAATCGGGCCCAGGTTGACTGCAAAGCCTTCTTGGCGTTGGCCTACAAACACCTTACCGGTGTCTTTGCCTGCGGGGCAGCCCGGGATTTTGATGCTGTGAACATGCTTGCCTGCATAGGTGGCGTAGGCAGCGGTGTTGCCCAAGGTTTTGACACCGATATAGTCCACCGGTTTTTCAAACGATGCACCACCGGCTGTTTTGGTGACGGCTTGCACCGAGCCTTTACGGCGGTCGCCGCGCACCACGTTCAGGGTGTAGCTTTCGTTCAGGTTCAAGTTGGCATCTGACAGGTTAGCCACAGCGCCTGCCTGGATCAGGGGAATAGCGACGGTCTTTTGCGCGGCACCCACGCCGATAGGCAGGGCCACGTTGTTGAGCTTGTTGTTGAAGCGGAACTGGAAGGTAATGTCTTCGGCTGCGTCGCCGTTGTTGTCGATATGGATCTCGTACAAAGCGTTCGGATCCATCGAGAAATAGTTAGGCCCGCCGTACGGCCCTTGCAGCGGCTGGTAGTTGGCGATCAAGGTGACGTAGTCGCTACGCCCCCCAGTGCCGTTGGCCGCAATGCCTTCGTAGCTGCGGAACATATAAAAGTCGGTGCCGTCCACCTTGGGGCTGGTGGTGATAAACGGTGCCTCGCGGTGGCTGGACGCTACGCTGTAGCCTGCGGTGCAAGCGGCTGCTGCGGCCAGCACCCCTAGTCCTAGTTTTTTGAATCGCATGGTTGCTCCTGGTAAAGATGGTTGGCGGTATGCCATCATGAATACGCGTGCACCTCTGAGTTAGATTCAAGTTGCAGCGATGTATGTTTGTTTCAAATTAGCGCTGTGTGATATGCAGTGGGTAGATTGCGCGTTGGGTTTGGGCCGTGCACTCAAAGGTAGTTGGCTGGCATCTCTTGGGCACCGCATCATGGGCTCCGGTGGCCTTTATGTGCTGGGCCTGGCTTTTGGCTTTTGTACTGGAGCCGGCCTGCGCAGTGATCCGCCTGCGGCTGTGGATCCGGCTGGTGGGAGGCAAGCAAATGGGGTCAGATCAAAATTCAGGAAGACCCTCTATCCGGAGCGCCTCAATCCACGCCGAAATTTTGCTCAGGCCCCTTTTGCGTAGGCCCCGAAGCGTCAGATCTTCCCCCGCAAAGATTCAGACGCTACTGACTCACACGGGGCTGGCGGGCAGCCAGACAATATGCTTACTCTCTAAAACGTAGCACATTGTCTAAGCAAGGCAATGGGGTACACGGGTTATAGACATAAATTGTCCGGTTTGCGCTGTGTGAAGCACCCCAGCCACGTTTTGACCGCCAGAGCCGCCATGGCAAGCTGTCATGGAGAAACTATATGCTATGAATTACGTAGCATATCAGGTATATTTCTTCATGACTAACGGCTTATTGCACCTAAAACAGATCGAAAACGCCGTTGCAGAGGGCTACGACATATGGAGCATTGTTGACTGCCCCTCCTGCGGACAGTGACCCGCGCTAGACCTCGCGGGGTGAGCTGGGCATTTGCACAGAAAGCGGTTTTACACAGCGCGCCAGAAAATATAGTCCGCCTGGTACTTCACCGTCTCTTTGCTGCGCAGCGCCGCCGCATCACAGGTGCGCGCTGGCGCTACACCGCCCTGGGTAGCAACGCGCTGGATGTAGGCCATACCTTGCATAGCACCCGCACCGACGGCGGGATTGGCCTTGACCAATTGCAGTGGGATAGCACCCGGCTGGGCAGGTGCCACAGCCAGTTGGGTGGCGGTGATTTTGGAGCCATCGTTACTCTGCCAGGTGGCCGGTGGACCGAAGTACTTGCCCACCTCTTTGCCACTGCGGTCTAGCAGTTTCGCATCGGGCCCGACAAACGCCCATTCATACTGGTCTGCCGCAGCCGCCTTGGTGCGGCACTCGTACGTAATCAGACCAGTACCCACGGTTTCCATAGCCACCTTGTGGCCCACTGGCACTTGCACGGCAGCAGGCAAAGCAGTCTGGTCAAAAGCCTTGGCCTGCATACCGCCGGAGCCTGCAGCACATGCGCCCAAGAGCGCTGCCAACGACACTATCCCTAAAGAACCAATGATGCGACGCATATGCGTACTCCTGTAAAAAGTTGATGACGCACTGGATACGCGCCGCCAGGCTCTTTGGATTCAAACTTTCTGTTTTGGAGTCGAAATATGCACTGGCGCATCAGACAGCGCATGTTGACGTTCTGAAAGTGCCAGGTGGATTTAATTGGCCTTGGCTGAATCGATGGCCTCTGCGGATGGTGCAATGTCTAAAGTGTCTTGCAACAATGCTGTGATGATGCTAACCAACAAAATAATATTTTTACCATTGTTATAAATTTGTTGTATTTTTCAGTTAAATAAAGCACAAATTAAGCGAAAAATTTCGATTATTTATGTAAAGTACACTAAATTATGCGAATTCTTCTACCTTGGACGAATACCAGCAGTAGGCGGAGCTTAAAAAACCTCAAGATCTGCTATTTTTTGGGTTTTTTAAGATACTAATCAGTCTGCAGGCCAATAGAATTATACGGGAGAAGCTCCTGTATATGTAGCATGCACAAACTGGCAAGCAGGCGTTTACTTGCTGATCCTGCCCGCGGAATTGCACATAAGACCCAAACAACCGTTGCTCCATTCGTAGCGTCCAACCCGCTCACGGGGTTGGGATGCTCGGCAGTTACCAACTTCCGCTATTTGACAATTTCTTTCTTCAGACTTACAGTAAAGTCTCTGGGCTTTTGTTAGGAGTCTGTGATGTCTATCAACGAACTGGCACGCATCAAACGCTGGCAGGTGGCCCACAAGGCACAGCATCCGCTGGAGTACCACACTTGGGACGCCATGCTGACCCTGTGGTTGATGGGCTGGGTAGGTATTTTGCCGGCCTTGATATTCAGCGAATGGATTTTGCTAGCCTGCGCGCTGGGTATGGGCGCGCCCAGCCTGTATGTGCACTATCGGGTGCTGGCGCACCACCGGCACACCCTGCGCTGCGACTGGGCAGGTCCTCCCTCCTGAGGGCCGACGGCGCATTTTGCCAAATTAATCGCTACATATTTCATAGCGCATCCTGCTGTTATTGATTATCCCGCAGAGAGATACACATCTAAAAACGGGATGTAAAACGGCTAAGACCCGTACACAAGCATTCGCGGCGGTAAAACCCATGTGGGCAGCTACACTTGAGGCCCATGAGGAGAACCACCATGCAGTGCTTTGAATTGGTCCACCAAGGACACGTGAGCCACCTAATTTTGAACCGCCCCGACGCGATGAATACCATGCACCCGCTGTTTTGGCGCGAGCTGGATGAAGTGCTGACGCAGATCCAGCGGGAGGGCACGGCCCGCGCCTTGGTGATCTCGTCTACCGGCAAGCACTTTAGCGCGGGCATGGCACTGGAGACCTTCAGCAGCGCCATTGCCATGGACGACCAAAGCCCTGAGGGGCGGGCGGCGATTTTTGACTCGCTCACCGACATGCAGGCCACCTTTACCAAGCTGGAGACCTTGCGTATCCCGGTGATAGCCGCCATCCAGGGCGGCTGCATTGGCGGCGCGGTGGACATGGTGACCGCCTGCTGCATACGCTACGCCACGGCAGAGGCGTTTTTCTGTATCCAGGAGATCAACATTGGCATGGTGGCCGACGTGGGCACCCTGCAGCGCCTGCCCAAGCTGATTCCCGAGGCCATCGTTAAAGAATACGCCTACACCGGCCGGCGCTTGCCAGCGGCCAAGGCGCTGGCCTACGGCTTGGTGAACGAGGTGTTTGACACAGCCGAGCTGATGCTGTCCGCCGCCCTGCAAACCGCCAGCGAGATCGCCAGCAAGCCGCC
>JANMTF010000352.1:0-1695 GCA_031390175.1 Polaromonas sp. | reverse complement strand
TTTGTGCTGCCACTAACTGTTGGGTGTACAGCGAGTATGTAGCAGATGGTAAATGTAAGAAAAAAGGGATTTTTTCAGACCCCCTAGGCAACCTGGGCCTGCATCTCGCCACGCGCCTGGCGCAGCACGCTGTAGGCGCTGCTCAAAGCCAGTGCGCCCATGCCCAAGGCCACAGCCAAATCAGGCCAGGCCGTGCGGGTGCCTGCCACGCCCAGCGCGGCCAACAGCACGGCCACATTGCCTATGGCGTCGTTGCGCGAGCACAGCCACACGCTGCGCATATTGGCATCGCCCTCGCGCCAGGCATACAGCATCATCGCCACACCCACATTCACCGCGAGCGCCAGCAGGCTGATAATGCCCATGGTTAGCGCTTCGGGCGGCGTGCCGGTGCGCGCAGCCCACAGCGTCTTGCCAATCACAAACAGTCCAAAGCCCAGCATGCACAGGCCTTTGACAAACGCCGCGCGCGCCCGCCAAGCCAGCGCCATAGTCAGCACCGCCAGCGACACCGCGTAGTTAGCCGCGTCGCCAAAAAAATCAATCGCATCCGCTAGCAGCGACACCGATCCCGAGCGAAACCCTGCCGATATTTCCACCACAAACATCAATGCATTGAGCACCAGTGCAATCCACAGCACCCGGCGGTAGCGTGGAGAAGCGTGCGCGGGGGCATCGTGGCAGTGGTCGTCGTGGCAATGGGCGGACATAGAGAGACTTTCTTGAGGGGGGGTGTAGCTTATCGGTGTAGCGGGCGTTTTACAGCCAGCGCCTGACCTGCGCGCAGTACTGAGTGTAAACAGAGCCGTGCTGCTTGCTTAAATGCTCTTCCTCCAGCCGCACCTGAATTTGCATCAACAGCTCTGCGGCTAGTACCAGTGCCAGCACGGGTGCGGTGGGCAGCAAAATCAACAGACCAGCGACAGCGCAACGTAAGGCTAAAAAAATGGGCTTGCGGCTGTACCGAAACATACCATGTGTTACTAATTTAGTAGCGTTGCGGGTGTCTATGCCAATGCGCCAAGCGTTGCCCATCTGCGACTGGGCTACCAAGAGGCAGGCCATTGCAACCAGTAGGCCCAGCCATGCCAGTACCCGCAGCCACCAGGGCGAGAGCCACAGTGTTGCGGTGGTCGGCACCCATTGCTGCGCGTAGGCAACCAGCGTGACAAATATCAGCGCCATCACCCACTTAAAGGCGCGGCCGATATAGCCCAGCGTAGTGTCATTGCGCGGTAAAACCAAGGGGTTAATGCCCGTGCTGCGGTAGGTAGCCCAGCTACGCCAGACAAAACCCAAGGCAAAAGAAGCCACAAAATAAACCAGCAAAGTCCATGCTTGGTGGTCTGCAAAAAAGGTGTTGATGGTGTGCATGGATAGAATTAGAAACCCTCTAGCCACTTTAAGGTCAAGCATGGCAATCGTAAACCCCCAAACACCGCAAGGCTATCAAATCGGCCAGGCCGCGCAGCGCAGCGGTGTGAGCGCCGCCAATATCCGATTTTACGAGAAAGAAAAACTCATTCCCGCACGCGGAACGGGCGCAAGAAGCTACCGTATTTATAGCGATGAAGACCTGCACCAGCTGCGCTTTATCCGCCTGCTGCGCAGCCTGGACATGTCGCTGGCTGAGGTGCGCATGCTGTTGCACCTGGACTTGCGAAAAAAGACGCATTGCCAAACTGCGCGCGACAC
>JANMTF010000335.1:0-2014 GCA_031390175.1 Polaromonas sp. | reverse complement strand
GTCGTCCATGCTGATCAGCACGCCGTTTTTACGGCCGGGGATGTCGCCTTTGAACAGGTCGTAGCTGTCAAAGATGTTGCTGGCCAAACCGGTGCCGCGCGTCATGTTCAAAAACTCGTTGCGAAAACCGATCAAACCACGCGCCGGGATTTTGTATTCCAGGCGCACACGGCCACGGCCGTCCGGCTCCATGTTCACCAGATCGCCTTTGCGCTCACCCAGGGCTTGCATCACTGCGCCTTGGTGGCCTTCTTCGACGTCCACGGTCAGCATCTCGATAGGCTCATGCTTCTCGCCGCCCACGTCTTTGAACACCACGCGTGGCTTGCTCACAGCCAGCTCGTAGCCTTCGCGGCGCATGGTTTCCAGCAGAATGGTCAGGTGCAATTCACCACGGCCTGATACTTCGTAAATACCGTCTTCGTCGGTGTCTTTCACGCGCAGCGCCATGTTGGACTGTAGCTCGCGCTGCAAACGGTCGCGCAGCTGGCGGCTGGTCACGAACTTCCCTTCGCGGCCAGCCAATGGGCTGTTGTTCACGCAGAAGTTCATCGTCAAAGTAGGCTCGTCCACCATCAGCATCGGCAGTGGTTGCGGGCTGAGCGGGTCGGTGATCGTCACGCCCAAAGCGATGTCTTCAATACCGTTGATGAGCACAATGTGGCCAGGGTAGGCCATCTCGCCCACGTCCAGCGGACGGCGCTCCAAGCCTTCAAATGTGAGCACTTGGTTGATGCGGCACTTGACCGGCACGCCGTCCATACCGGAGACCATCACCACGTCTTGTGGCATTTTGAGGGTGCCTTGGTTGATACGGCCCACGCCGATTTTACCGACGTAGCTGGAGTAGTCCATGCTGGAAATTTGCAGCTGCAGCGGAGCCGCTGGGTCACCTGCATGGGCTGGCACATGGCGCAGCACAGTGTCAAACAGCGGGGACAAATCTTTGCCCCACTGCTCACCAGAAGCGCCTTCTTCCATGGTAGCCCAGCCGTTCAGGCCAGAGGCGTACACGACGGGGAAGTCGAGTTGCTCTTCAGTGGCGCCGAGCTTGTCAAACAGCTCGAAAGCCGCGTTGATCACGTAGTCTGGGCGCGCGCCTGGACGGTCCACTTTGTTCACCACAACGATAGGCTTGAGGCCGAGGGCCAAAGCTTTTTTGGTCACAAAACGGGTTTGCGGCATAGGGCCTTCGACCGCGTCGATCAGCAGCACCACACCGTCCACCATGGACAGAGCGCGCTCTACTTCGCCGCCAAAGTCGGCGTGGCCGGGGGTGTCAACGATGTTGATGTGGGTGCCCTGCCAGCTGACTGCGCAATTCTTGGCCAAAATGGTAATGCCGCGTTCTTTTTCGAGGTCATTGTTGTCCATCACACGTTCGGTCATCTTCGCGTTCTCGCGGAAGGTGCCTGACTGGCGCAGGAGCTGGTCTACCAGCGTGGTTTTGCCATGGTCCACGTGGGCGATGATGGCGATGTTGCGGATTTGTTTGCTCATGGTTTCTCTCTCAATTCCCCGTTCGCCCTGAGTCCACGTGTTGGTTGAGCAACACGGAACTTTCTAGGGCTTCGACAAGCTCAGCCCGAACGGGGGTGGCTGCTTGCGAAGTCAAAATCTGTTCGATCTCTATCGGTGACAACAGGCGCGTGGGGATCAGTTCACCCGCCTTGATATGTGCCGCGCCCAGCAAGGTGCGTGCGCTATGGCCAATCGCCATTGCTTGCGGCGAGGCACTCGCTGCTTGCTGCAAACTACTAGCTGCTTGCGGCGCATCGCTATAGACCGCTACCTGGTCTGCATCAGGCAACTGGGTTCTTCTGTGCAGGCCACTTAAAAAGCGTCCTGCATTGTCGCTGTCGAGTGTGACCTCGCTGTGACCGTCTAACAAACTGTCGACTGGCTGCAAGCAGGCCATGCGCTCGCTCTCAGTCATGGCTTCCAGTTGCAGCAAAGTCACTGCATCTTTGATATCCAGACCACCCGTGTGAGTGCGGCGCAGTGCGCTCAAATG
>JANMTF010000334.1:0-14713 GCA_031390175.1 Polaromonas sp. | reverse complement strand
CGCACCCCGGCCCGCTTGGCGAAGCTGTTTTCAGCCTGGCCGCGGCGGCCCCCGCGTTCCCGCGGCGATGTTCGCCTCTGGGAAGCAGCCAAGGCAGATCCGCGTGTCATGGCCGATCTGCAAGTGGCGATTGCGCGTCAGGAAATCAGCATTGAAGCTGCCCAAGGTGCTACTGCATTGCCAACGCGGGCTACCAAGCCTGAGCCTCGCGGCCCATGGGACTTCGGGCGTGTACTGCGCGGCTACCCCAGCTACCGCCTCTGAACCGGTGGTTGCTGCAAGCTGAAAAAAAGCCACCCGGTGAGGTGGCTTTTTGCATTCCGGCGGCTGGCCGGAAATGGGCTGGTGCGGCGCAGATCGTGCGCCCCGCCGAAACTCTTCCGGTTGCCGGTCAGGCAGCCAGTCGGCGCTCAATCGCGGCTTTTGTCTCCCCCAGCTCTTTCGGCAGGTGGTGTTCCAGTTGTTTGAACAACTCGGCATGCAAGGCCAGCTCCTGGAGCCAGGCCGCCTTGTCGATGCTGGTGACGGTGTCGAACTGTTCGGCGCTGAAATCCAGGCCGGTCCAGTTCAGGTCTTCATAAGCCGGGCTCACGCCGGTGATGTGTTCAGCGCCCTTACCGGTGCCCTCAATGCGGTCAATCATCCACTTGAGCACGCGCATGTTCTCGCCGTAGCCGGGCCAGACAAACTTGCCGTCGTCGCCTTTGCGGAACCAGTTGGTGGTGAAGATGCGGGGCAGCTTGGCCCCCGTGGGGGCGAGCTTTTCGCCCATGTTCAGCCAGTGCTGGAAGTAGTCGCTCATGTTGTAGCCGCAAAAGGCGATCATGGCGAACGGGTCGCGGCGCACCACGCCTTCTTGGCCGACGATGGCGGCGGTGGTCTCAGAGCCCATGGTCGCGGCCATGTATACGCCTTCTACCCAGTTACGCCCTTCCATCACCAGCGGCACGGTAGTGCTGCGGCGACCACCGAAGATGAACGCATCGATGGGCACGCCTTTCGGGTCGTCCCACGCCGGGTCAAGCGCCGGGTTGTTGGTGGCGGCTACGGTAAAGCGTGAGTTGGGGTGCGCGGCCTTGGCACCCGTGGCTTTGGCGATCTCGGGAGTCCAGTCTTTGCCTTGCCAGTCGATCAGGTGGGCGGGTAGGGTGCCGGTGTCGCTCTCCATGCCTTCCCACCACACATCGCCGTCATCGGTCAGGCCGACGTTGGTGTAGATCGTGTCTTTGGTCAAACTGAGCATGCAGTTCGGGTTGGTCTTCATGTTAGTGCCGGGTGCCACGCCAAAGTAGCCTGCCTCGGGGTTGATGGCGTACATGCGGCCATCTTTGCCGGGCTTGATCCAAGCAATGTCGTCGCCGATGGTGGTGACCTTCCAGCCTTCAAAGCCCTCGGGCGGCACCAGCATGGAGAAATTGGTTTTGCCGCAGGCGGATGGGAAAGCCGCTGCGATGTGGTATTTTTTGCCTTGCGGATTGGTCACGCCCAAGATCAGCATGTGCTCGGCCAACCAGCCGGGGTTGCTGCCGTTGGCCGCAGCGTGGCCCATGTTGGAGGCTATGCGCAGGGCAAAGCACTTTTTGCCCAGCAAGGCGTTGCCGCCGTAGCCTGAGCCATAAGACCAGATCTCGCGGGTCTCGGGGTAATGCACGATGTATTTGGTAGGCTGGCAGGGCCACGGCACATCTTTTTCCCCAGCGGCCAGGGGCACGCCCACCGTGTGCACGCAGGGCACAAACTCGCCATCCTGGCCCAGCACGTCGTACACGGCTTTGCCCATGCGGGTCATCATCTTCATGTTGACTGCCACGTAGGCGCTGTCGGACACCTCAATGCCAATGTGCGCAATGTCGCTGCCCAGCGGGCCCATGCTGAAGGGCACCACATACATGGTGCGGCCAGCCATACAGCCGTCGAATAAAGGATTCAGCGTGGCACGCATCTCGGCCGGGTCGGCCCAGTTGTTGGTCGGGCCGGCGTTTTCTTTTTTGGCGCAACAGATAAAGGTGCGGTCTTCTACGCGGGCTACGTCAGACGCAACGCTGTTGGCCAGGTAGCTGTTGGGGCGCTTGAGCGGGTTGAGCTTTTTCATCGTGCCGTTGGCCACCAAGAGGCCGCACAGACGGTCGTATTCTTCGTTGCTGCCGTCGCACCAGTAAATGGCGCTGGGTTTGCACAGGGCGACCATGTCGGCCACCCAAGCAACGAGCTTGGCGTTTTTAACGTAAGTGGGGGTGCCTAATTGCAGCCCTTGCATCACGGGTGAGTTCATAGAAGTAGCTCCTAAAGTAAAAACCTGGTTTCACAAAGGAGCGTGCATCAGCTAGAAGGTAGCCAAGGCGCGCATCGCCTTTGTGGAATCAGGCGTTATCAACACGGTCACAATACAAACTGTGGGTACAACGGGCCTGTGCGCGGGACTTGCCAAAAGGTGGAGCAAGACGGTGGACACTACAGGCAGCGATGCAGGCGGTGGCCATGCTAGCGTAGGTGGTGGCCAGTCCGTGGTCGGCTGGAGCCCTCAATTTTAAGAAGGCAGGCTGTCAGTTACCATGCAGTTACCACGCAAAGCTATGCAATCCTTGCATAGGGTTATGCTGGAACTTGGGCCGGACAGCAACAGATGCAAAAGAAGGTGACAGCATGCGCAGACGGGGTTTGGTAAACGGGTCACTGGCCTGCGCGGCGGGGCGGGGCTTGGGGTGGATGGGCCTGGGCTCAGGCTTGATGGCTGCGTACCCACTGGTGCCTTCTTTGCATGCGCAAAGTCTGCCTGCGCCACTGATGCAACAGATTCGTGTGAGTGCTGCCAGCGATCTGAAGTTTGCGCTTGCTGACGTGCTTAACCAATTCCAAGGTGAGACGGGCCTGCCGGTGGTGGCCACTTATGGTTCATCCGGTCAGTTTGCGCGGCAGATAGCGCAGGGTTTGCCAACAGATTTGTTTATGTCAGCAGACGAAGCGCTGGTGGCCCAGCTAGCGGACAAAGGCCTGACCAAAGACCAAGGCGTGGTGTACGCCATAGGCCGCCTGGCGCTGATCGTGCCGCGTGCCTTGGATGCTGGGGTGTCCACAGAAGGTGATTGGAGCGCGGTGCACAAAGCCTTGGGCCGTGCGCTAAGTGGTGAGGCCAGTGGTGCACACAAAACCAAACCCAGCATTGCCAAATTTGCCATTGCCAACCCTGAGCACGCGCCCTACGGCCGTGCCGCCAAAGAAGCCCTGATAGCCATGGGGCTGTGGCACAGCGCCCAGGCGCGGCTGGTACTGGGCGAGAACATTGCCCAAGCCACCCAGTTTGTGGCCACCGGTGCGGCGCAGGCTGGGATCACCGCGCTGGCGCTGGCTATTGCACCCGAGGTAGCCGCCAGTACCCGCCATACTCCCGTACCCACGCATCTGCACACCCCACTGCGCCAACGCATGGTATTGCTGAAAACTGCCCGCCCCCAGGCGCAGCAGCTGTATGCCTACCTGCAAACTGAAGCTGTGCGCAAGCGGTTACTGAGCATGGGCTTTGGGGTGGCTTGAAGGACAGGTCAATCTCAGAGCCAGCAGCATGCGAGGACATGCATTTGCCTGCAGGGCTAGCTAAAAGTACCTGCTGAGCAGTTTATACGCGCTACATATACAGTAGCTGCTACCGCATCATTCTAAAGGGCTGCAGATCTATTAGTATCTTAAAAACACCTCAAAACAGCACTTTTTGAGGTGTTTTCGGATCTTGCGAGCTTCCAAACTCTGCCCGAGGTGCATAAATTCGCATAATTTTATGTATTTAATAAAATTTAGCTTATATTTAAGCTAATAACGTGCATTATTTAACTAATAAATTAAATTCATTTCATAGATAGTAAAAAAATAAAATATTGATTTCCAGCATGCTGCATCGCAGCAAATTGCTTTACGCATTCCGCAAGCCTTGCTGCGCAAGCGATAGCCAAGCCGGCATATGTCAAGACATCTCCTGGGGCGCTCACATGCCGCGCCAGAACATGCACCGGTTTTCACCGCAAGCAACTTTTGCGCGCTGTGTTCACATTTTCAGAATGACTGCCTACGTATGTGAACGACGGTCTGAAACCGCTGCTTTCAGCGGTGAGAGCGGGTATACGTGTCGCGGTAATCCATTTGCATGTTGACGTGCGCATATGCTCCCATTGGGAAACAAAGGTGTGCGAATCAAATGCGAAGTAAGTAAATGCACTTAATCAGTGCGTTTTGTTAAAATACTTTACTTAATTAGAAAGTATAGAACATGAAATGGCACGTTAAAGACACTATCCCGGCGCTTGCGCGTTGTGGCCTGTTGTTAGCGGGTGCCGTTAGCATTTCTGTAGCCTTGGCCCATAGCGTGGGGCAGGTGCAAACCACCAAGTCGTTAGCGCCTGAGACCGTGAGTTTGCTGCTTGCGCGCGCAGGCTCGGGCACGCCGGGCTTGCAGGTGGGGGATGTGGTGTCGTACATCATTCAGTTTTCGCCGGTAGCCAACAACGCCCTCGTGGGGGTGGCGGGCTACATTACCGACTACATTCCACCGGGTACCGAGGTGGTGGGTGCGGCGATTGTGGCCAAAGACAGCTTGGGCAATTTTTATAACATTCCTCCCTCGTTTCCAGGTGGAATAGATCTGGGATGGGGCAATCAAGGACAAAAAACCTATCTCGCGCCTTTTGCCACAGCGGCCTACGATACGACAGGTCGGTGCGCTGCTGCCGGGTTTACCAACAACTGCAACGCCCGCCTGACCGAGCTGCATGCTGATACTGGCATTTTCTTTTCCAGTGATCCGCGCACAGCGGTGTTTCCTGCACTTCCCACGCGGATTTTGCAGGGTGTCAATGGCTATGACATTTCCCCCACCGCCGAAGGCCAACTCAACCCCATCATTGGGCAAGCCCGCGCCACCACCCACAACTTGTGGGATGCCAACCAAACCAATGCATTTGGCTCGACTCCTGCAGCCGTGGCTGCATTGACCGCACCCGCCTCTACAGCGGCCTCCATTAACACCACTGGCCGAGGTGCATCACCGTACAACTCGGGTTCTGTTGTCGCTGGCCCGCAAACCGGCTATACGCTGGACAACACTGCCAGCGTGGGCCCATGGCAGCGTATTGCCTATGCAGGCTCGCGCATTGGCAATAACAGCAACGGCCCCGCCATTGCTGCCGATGCCAGCACCACTGCAGTCGGTGGCCTGCCCACCAGCATTGGATACAACCTGTCCAACAGCAACCCCCTGCCCGCGGGCACCAATGCCGTGCGTTGGGCTGTGGGTAAATTAGTAGTCGGGGAGATTCGTTACGTCAAAATCAGTCTGCGCATTACCGCGCCCGTGCCCACCAGTGGCATTGTCAACAGCTCAGAAGTGTTTGGCGGTGATGCAGGCGATGCCAATAACGGCCAAGACAACGTGTGGCGTTACCATGTGCCCAGCGTGGCTGACAACAACTCCAACCTGCTGGTGCAAAAATCGGTGGTCTGCGTGTACAACGCGCTCAACGTGTGTGTGGCCTCTGACGGCTCTTTTGTCCCGGCGAACTCCAAAGTCAGGTACCGCATCACCTACCTTAACTCGGGGGTTTTGCCGCAGACCAACGTGGTGCTGCAAGATGTGCTGCCTTGCCACACGGCGGCCAACGCCGCCAGCAACATCACCATCGTCAGTGGCCCGGTGGCCTTGCCATCGCCCAACCCGCCCGTGACTGCGGCGGGCGACTGCACCACCACGCCCGATACCCGCAGCACGGTAACCTTCCCAACGCTGGCCACTTTGGCAGCTGGTGCCGGGGGCAGCATCGACATGGATGTGCAAAACAACGCTACTGCGGGCAGCTTACTGATCAACACGGCCAAACTTGCCAGCAGCGAGGTGCCCGTTGGCGTTACTTCGAATGCCAACTCGAATGTGGGTGCAGTGCCCAACCTAGCGATCACCAAAGTAGCCACTGCCGCCACTGCGGTGCCTGGGGGAACCACCTCATACTCCATTGTGGTGACCAACCTTGGTACCGCCAACGCCACCGCTATTACTCTGGCAGACATATTGCCCAGCCTGGGCGGTGCGGCCAATCCCGATACCCGATTTAGTTTGAACGCTGCTGTGCCAGTGGTGGTGGCAGTGTCGGCAGGCAGTAGCGCGACTTTGCCCCCCGTCAGCAACACCGTGGTGCCGCCCACGCTCGCGCCTTACGATGCGTCGCCCGTGGCCAGCAACTCGCAGCAAATCAACTGGAGTCTAGGTACCTCCACCTTGCTACCAAACGGGATCATCACCTTGACCTACACCGTCAACGTAGGCATCAGCGTATCGGCATCGGCCACGCCCTACTACAACAGCGCCGTGGTGCAGTATGCGGGCGGTGGCTCGGGCCGCTCGGACATACCCAACACGGCCCCCGTGCTGGTCATCTCGCCCCTGTCGGTCACCAAAACCATCGAGTGCTATTTTGTCGGTGCCAGCTGCGTGGTCATTGGCCCGGGCGGCAGCGTGCCGCCTAACGCCAAAATCCGCTACCGCATTGACTACGCCAACACGGGCGCAGCACCCATTGCCAACGCTATTTTGAGTGATACGCTGGCCTGCCAAACGGCGGCCAACGCGGTGAGCAACATCCAGATCATCGCTGGCCCCATCCCGTTGCCCGCACCCAACCCGCCTGCGACGGCGGCAGGGGTATGCCCCAGCACGCGCAGTACGTTCAGCTTTCCGGCCACTACGCTGGCTGCCGGGCAAACCGGCACCCTGAAGCTGGAGGTGCAAACCAACGCCGCCGTGGGCGCCATTGTGGTGAACACCGCAGGTCTGAGCGCTGCCGGTGTCCCATCGTCGTCCAGCGATATCCAAGTCAACGTAGTTGCGCAGCCGGTGCTACAGATAGTCAAAACCGCCAACGCTACGGCAGCCGCCCCCGGCGCTACCTTGTCCTACACCATCACCGTGAGCAACACCGGGACCACTGCCGCCCAAACCATCACCGTGTATGACTGGCTGCCCACCAGCGGCCCCACTGACAACGTGGCGACCCGTTTTAGCTATGTCAGTACCAGCAGCATCGTAGGTATGACCAGCGTGGTGCCCGTAGTCAACCGCCCACCCACCCAAGCGCCATACAACTCAGCGCTGACCAACCCGAACTTGAACAACCAGGAAGAGGTGGCCTGGAACTTCGGCTCGCAAACTCTGGGGCCAGGAGCTAGTGCCAGCATCACCTTTGTGGTGCTGGTCGGTGCCGCTGTGCCGGTCTCACCGCCCACCTACGACAACTACACCCGTGCCAGCTCTCCAGCCAGTTCGGCAAATTCAGGCGCAACCGCCGTCAACATTGGTCTGATGGCCAACCTGACTGCTAGCAAAACCAATGGCACGGCGACCTTAGTGGCGGGCAACAGCACCAGCTATACCATCACCTTCGGCAATCTGGGGCCATCGCCTGCGAACGGGGCAGTCGTGAAAGATACCTCCTCTGCCGGGCTGAGCTGCACCACGATCAGTTGTGTGGCCACCACAGGCACCCCGTTGGCCTCCTGCCCCAGCAGCATGTTGCCGCAAGGCACGGTGGTACCCGTAGGCAGCACCAACTTCTTCGCGGCTGGCGAGACGATAGCCACCTTTCCTGCCAACAGCAGCGTGACCGTGGTGGCTAACTGCAACGTCACCGCCACTGGGCAGTAAAACGCATCGGCATCCTGGAAAATCGCCTTATTTGGTGTTTATTTTCAGTATCCGGGCTTAAATGCCTTTAAAAAAAAGTAAAATATAGTATTAATATGTAATTATTAATGCTTTGCAATTACAAAATTTCAAAGCGGGTTGTTTGGTTACAACCATAGAAATACTATTTGGAGTTCCCATGCCCGTGATAGCTAAGTTGTTCAGCCTTTGTGCGCTTTCTCGATTCAACATCACCAAAGCCTTTGGCATGTTGTCTCTGTTGATGGGCTTGTTGGCATCGCTTGCCATCCCGCAGCTTGCATTTGCGCAAACCCAAATCACCAACACAGCTTCTATATCGGCCCCCGCGACCGTCACCAATACCAATGTGGCCCCCGGTTGCGTTGCTGGTGTCTGTAGTGCCCCCGACAATGACACCATCACCGCCAGCGTCCCCTTGGTTTCCAAAACATTCAGCCCAACGACCATCGATGCCGGTGGCACCTCATTGCTGGTGATCACCTTCACCAACACCCACAAGCTGGTCTCTGCTACTTTCAGCACAGCCTTTACCGATATTTATCCTTCGGGCATGACCAACGCGACCACGACACTCGCCGCTACCACCTGCCTTGTGGGAGCGGTCACTGCTACCCCGAATGCTGGTCAGTTATCGTTGCCAGTAGGGACGCTCATTCCACCCAATGCAAGCTGTTCTGTCTCGGCTGTGGTTACCTCCATCACCTCACCGCAAGAGCCCAACACGATTCCCGCAGGCTCGTTGACTACCTCCGTCGGTGCCAACCCAACTCTGATCACCGCCACCTTGACGGTGAGCCCGTCTGCTGACCTGGTCATCACCAAGACCACCGGCAACGCCACGCCAAGCGCAGGCGGCACCTTCACCTACACCATCGTGATCGTCAACAACGGCCCCAGTGCTGTGACCAACGCCACCTGGACCGACACCCTGCCAGCAGGCTTGGGCACCATCACCAACATCGTGCCAACGGCAGGCATCAGTGCCACGGCGGCAGGCAGCACCATCAGCGGCACCAGCACCCTGGCCAGCGGCTTGTCGGCCACCGTGACCTTCCAGGTCAGCGTGGCAGGCAGCGCCAGCGGCGTGCTCACCAACACCGCCAACGTCACTGCACCAGCGGGCACCATCGACCCGAACTTGGCCAACAACTCCAGCAGCGTGGCCATCACCGTCACGCCAGTGGCTGACCTGGTCATCACCAAGACCACCGGCAACGCCACGCCAAGCGCAGGCGGCACCTTCACCTACACCATCGTGATAGGCAACAACGGCCCCAGCGCCGTGACCGATGCCACCTGGACGGACACTCTGCCAGCAGGCCTGGGCACCATTACCGGCATCGTCACCAACGGCGGCATCACAGCGGCAGCAGCGGACAGCACCATCAGCGGCACCAGCACCCTGGCCAGCGGTCAAGTAGCCACCGTGACCTTCCAGGTCAGCGTGGCACCTGGCGCCACTGGCACACAGACCAATACCGCTAGCGTCACTGCGCCGGTCGGCACCATCGATCCGAACTTGGGCAATAACTCCAGCACCGTAGTGGTTACCATCGGCCAAGTGGCTAGCCTGTCGGTTTCCAAAACCAACGGCGTCAGCAGCTTGGTGGCTGGCAGCACCACGGCCTACACGGTGACCTTTGCCAACGGTGGGCCATCGGCGGCCAACGGCGCAGTGGTCAAAGATGCATCATCTGCTGGTTTGGTGTGCACCTCGGTCATCTGCACCGGCACCACCGGTGGTGCATCCTGCCCAAGTAGCCTGCTGCCGCAGGGTACGCTGGTGCTCAGTGGATCTACCAACTTCTTCAGTACCGGTGAGACCATTGGCACCTTCCCAGCCAACAGCACGGTGACATTGATCGTTAACTGCAATGTGACAGCCACTGGGCAGTAATGGCGAGGTAAGGCGCGATACGACTTCGCTGCCAAAAGAAACGCCCGCCCACCAGCGGGCGTTTTTGCGTTTATCACCAAGCCAGCATAGATAATGGATGCATGGATTGGCAGGCAGCTCACGTATCACTCACCCTCGCGCTATGGACGGCGGCGCTGCTACTGCCGCCCTGTCTCTGGCTGGCGCGCTGGCTGGCCACCACAGCGAGCCGCGCCAAGCCCTGGGTGCAGGCGCTGATACTGCTGCCCCTGTTGCTGCCGCCCACGGTGATAGGGTTTTACTTTTTGACTGCTTTGGGGCCTGCGTCGCCCCTGGGCGCATGGTTACTGGCGCACTTGAACTTGCGTGTGGTGTTCTGTTTTGAGGGTTTGCTGCTCGCTTCTTTGTTGGTCAACATCCCCTTCATGGTGCAGCCCATCGAGCGCGCCTTTGCTGCCTTGTCGCCCAGCGTGCGCGAAGCCGCATGGGTGGGCGGCCTGAGCCCGTGGCGCACGTTTACAAAGATAGAGCTACCGCTGGCCTGGCCCGGTGTGCTGGCGGGCGTTGCCATGACGGCGGCGCACACCGTGGGCGAGTTTGGCGTGGTGCTGATGGTGGGGGGCTCTATCCCCGGCGAAACTAAAACCCTGAGTGTGGCGATCTACGACCGAGTGCAATCCTTTGACGATGTGGGCGCGCACAGTATGGCGCTGGCGTTGGTGGTCTGCTCTATGACGGCGCTGATTGCGGTGTTTAGCAGCGACCGGCGGACAAAAACCCCATGAACCATCGCCACTTGCATGTGTCTTTGCAAAGCACCGCACCCGTGCGCTTGCAAGCCGAGTTTGACTGCGCACCCGGCGAACTGGTGGCACTGGTTGGCCCATCGGGCAGCGGCAAAACCACTTTGCTGCGCGCTGTAGCCGGGCTGTACCACTCACCCAGTTTGCAAGGCATGGTGCACTGGGGTGCTGTGCCCGCTCTACCCGCTGGGCATGCAAACGCCGGTACAGGCTCCGCTACCATCTCAGACCCAGCCGCACCAGAAGCCGTATGGTTTGACAGCGCACGCGGCATTGCCTTAGCGCCCCAAGCGCGGCGCGTCGGCTTGGTGTTCCAGCAATACGCGCTTTTTCCGCATCTAAGCGCTCTTGAAAACGTAGCTGTTTGCGCAATTGCCTATTGGACTAAAGACCAAAAGTATGCAAAATCCATGGCCCTGCTGGCCCGCATGGGCCTGGCCGACTTAGCGCACCGACGGCCGCACCAGCTGAGCGGCGGGCAGCAACAGCGCGTGGCGCTGGCGCGTGCATTGGTGCGCATCGTGCCGCTGGACGGCGCGCCCACTGAGGCGGCAGCCCCGAGCGGCGTGCTGCTGCTGGACGAGCCGTTTTCTGCCGTAGATGCCCCCATGCGCCAGGTGCTGTACCGCGAGCTGGCCAAGTTGCATGCCAGCTTGCAAATGCCCATTGTTTTGGTTACCCACGACCTGGCCGAGGCGCGCCGTCTGGCTGACAAAGTGGTGATAGTGGACGGCGGCACCACCCTGCAAAGCGGCCCACCCGAGCGCGTGCTGCGCAGCCCGCGCAATGCGCGCGTAGCCGAGCTGGTGGGCATCCATAACCATTTTGCCGGGCAGTTCTATACCGCGCCTGCGCCAAGCGTTTACGTGCCAGAAAGCGCGGTAGGCATGGGCCAGATGCACTGGGGCAAGCTGGTGCTGGGTGTACCCGACAAAGGCAAAATTGCCAACGACACCGCAGTGACGTGGGTCATGGCGGGGGATTTGGTGCAGGTGCTGGGGGCGCACAATGCGGCGGGAGATACCTTGGCTGCGAACCCATGGGTGGTTCAGGACAATTTTTTGCCCTGCCGTTTGGTAGAAATGCTGCCCTTGGGGGAGATCAGCGTGTGCAAGCTGATGGTGCATGGCACCCCAGTGGGCGACAGTGTGGTCTTGAATTTATCCACCGCTTTGCTGCGCAGCCTGCGCGCCAGCGTGGGCGCCGAGCTGCTGCTGCACCTGCCGCCGCAGGCGCTGCACATCATGCCATTGCGTTAACGTGACACAAAAAGCACTATATATTTAATAGCTGCTCCCGCAATTTTCTAAAGGGCCAAAGCCCCAAAGTACTTGAAAGTATGGATGAGCGGCGCTCAGGCCATGAACACGGCAATGAAGGCAATGAGCAGCATCGTCACTGCGCCCACAAATGGCAACACGATAGGCATCAGCGGAACAATCGCCTCAACGCCATCGACTTCAGCGGCGTGGTTGTCGGTAGCGTGGTGTGCGGGAGCAGACATCGTGAAATCCTCAAAATAGATAAAAATACTTGGCAGCCTGGGCCGCGCAATACAGAGTGATACCGGGTATTTTAACGGGTAGTTGGCAGCCGTCCGTTCTGGCGCTGTGCACACCGCTTCTGGCAACGCTAGCCCAAAGCAAAATCACTCAAACCCGGCTTGCAGAAAATTCACGCGCCAGCGGCGGCATGCGTGCACCGTAGCGGCTACCATTGCCCCATGCACCCAGAACTCCACACAATTACAGAGCAGATCCGCAGCGCCAGCGCCGCCCGCACGCCGCTGCGCATACGTGGGGGCGGCAGCAAAGACTTTTATGGCCAGAACTTGACGGGCGAGGTGCTGGACATAGCCCCGCTGCAAGGCATCGTCAGCTACGAACCCAGCGAGCTGGTGGTGACGGTGAAGGCGGGCACCCCACTGGCGCAGCTAGAGGCCGCGCTGGCAGAGCAAGGCCAGTGCCTGCCCTTTGAGCCACCCCGTTTTAGCGTGGCGGGGAGCGCCTCTGCAGCCTCAGGCGCACAGGCTCCACAACACAGCGGCAAAGCCGCCGCCGCCCCCACAGGGACGGTCGGCGGCATGGTGGCCGCTGGCCTGAGTGGCCCGGCCCGCGCCAGCGTAGGCGGCGTGCGCGATTACGTGCTGGGCGTGCACATGCTCAACGGCAAGGCCGAACACCTGAGCTTTGGCGGCACCGTGATGAAAAACGTGGCGGGGTACGACGTGTCGCGCCTCATTGCTGGCAGCTGGGGCATGTTGGGTGTCATCACCGAGGTGTCCCTCAAAGTGCTACCGGTCGCGCCCGCCGAGGCCACGCTGTGCTTTGAGATGCCGCAAGCAGTCGCGCTCAAGCAGCTAAACCACTGGGGCGGCGAGCCACTGCCCCTGAACGCCAGTAACTGGGTGCAGGATGGCGACAAGCCCGTGCTATTTGTGCGTCTGCGCGGCGCGTTGGCTGCGGTCGAGGCCGCCTGCCGAAAAATGCTGGCACAGCACCCTGGCCAGCGCATGGACAACGCCCAAACCGTGGCCGACTGGACGCGATGCCGCGACTTGCAGTTGCCCTTTTTTCTACAGCCGCCGTCGCCGCAGGCTTGTCTGTGGCGCCTGAGCCTGCCGCAAACCGCCCCTGCGCTGGATCTGCCCTACGCCCAGCTCATCGACTGGCACGGCGCGCAGCGCTGGCTGTGGGCACCTGTGCAAGACGGCTCGAGCATCCGCGCGGCGGCTCAACAAGCCGGTGGCGGTGCTACTTTATTTGTAGCTGCTACCGCAATATTACAGGGCGCTACAGACCGGTTTGACACCTTAAAATCGCCCTTGGACAAGATCCACCGCCAGCTCAAAGCTGAGTTTGACCCGGCAGGCATTTTTAACCCCGGCCGCATGCCGTGGTTTGCCTAAATTTTCGGGACACCCCATGCAAACTAACCTCAGCCCCGAATACGCCAACACGGTCGAAGGCCGCGATGCCGAAGCCATTTTGCGCAAATGCGTGCACTGCGGTTTTTGCACCGCCACCTGCCCCACCTACCAGCTGCTGGGCGACGAGCTGGACGGCCCGCGCGGCCGCATTTACCTCATCAAACAGGTGCTCGAAGGCGCTGTGCCCACGCGCAAGACGCAGCTGCACCTGGACCGCTGCCTGACCTGCCGCAACTGCGAAACTACCTGCCCCAGCGGCGTGCAGTACGGCCACTTGGTAGACATTGGCCGCAAGCTGGTAGACGAGAAAGTCGAACGCCCGCTGGGCGAGAAAGCCCTGCGCTGGGCACTGAAAGAAGGCCTGCCATCGCCCCTGTTTGCACCCGCGATGAAGATGGGCCAAGCCGTGCGCGGCCTGCTGCCAGCAGCGCTGCAAGCCAAAGTGCCCGCCAAACAAACCGCCAAGGCCTGGCCTACCCGTGAGCATGCCCGCAAGGTGCTGATGTTGGGCGGCTGTGTGCAACCCACCATGGCCCCCAATATCAACGCCTCCACTGCCCGCGTGCTGGACGCAGCCGGTATCCAAACCGTGCTGGCCGCCAAGGCGGGCTGCTGCGGGGCAGTCAAGTTCCACCTGAACGACCACGATGGCGGCAAAGCGCAAATGCGCGCCAATATCGACGCCTGGTGGCCCTATGTAGAGAACAGTGCGGTCGAAGCGATAGTGATGAACGCCTCAGGCTGCGGCGTGACGGTCAAGGAGTACGGCCACATTTTGAAAGACGATACGCAGTACGCCGCCAAAGCTGCCCGCATCAGCGCGATGACCCAAGACCTGAGCGAATTGCTGCCCATGCTGGTGGAAAACTTGCAAGGCAAGGTCAAAGCACCCAGTGCCGCGATGGCCTTCCACCCGCCTTGCACCTTGCAGCACGGTCAGCAGCTCAAAGGCGGTGTAGAGAAACACCTGGGCGATTTAGGCTTTGACGTGAAAGTGGCCAACAGCGAAGCCCATCTGTGCTGCGGCTCAGCGGGTACCTACAGCGTGCTGAACCCGGAGATTTCGTACCAGCTACGCGACCGCAAGCTGGGCCATTTGCAAGAGGCACAGCCCACGCAAATCATCTCAGCCAACATTGGGTGTATCACGCACTTGCAAAGCGGCACCGCGACGCCGGTGCGGCATTGGGTGGAGGTGTTGGATGATGCGCTGTAACGGTGATGTCTTGGGCAATCTCGTAGGCCTGTAACCATCAATACTTGAAGAGGGACTCTGTACGCACGGTGAGGTGTTTTTAAACCGCCCACATGCTGGAGTACCAGAAATCGGTCGGCTGATAAACACCAATCCGTGTGTGACCAAAGTAGCGCGCTACCGGTAGTTTTCTGTCAGATTTCCTCGGCGA
>JANMTF010000306.1:0-6598 GCA_031390175.1 Polaromonas sp. | reverse complement strand
GCGGCCTCCTCCTTTATGCCGCTGCGCTGTGCACGCCAAGCACCAGAGCTGCGTATTGGTTTAGTTAGAGCACAACGGTGAATCGCCTGCTACTTCGCGAGAGCTGGTCGGTGGTGTACTCAGCGTAGCGGCATAAAGGAGGAGGCAGCGGCCCTAGGCCGCAACGGGGGACAGCCGCGGAGCTGAGTACACCGCCGGCCAGCTCCCGTACAAAACTTGCCAACTCCCTCTGCGTACACCATCGGCCAGCTCCCGTACAAAATTAAAAAAACCTTAGGGTATTCCAGCGCGAAACAATCAGCGTTCTCAGTCCACAATAAATCTTTTACTTGTGGAATCTGCGCTATGAAAAAACTGCTCTCTGCCCTGTGCCTCGCCATCCTCGCTCCTGTCGCCTTGGCCCAAGCCTGCCCCGAGAAAAACGTACTCTACTGGCAAGCCTTTCCGCCCGGTGGCGAGTCTGATTTATCTGCACGCCACCAGCAAATGGTGCTCAAGAAAAAGTGCGCTGCTATCGACACCATAGTGCAGTACAAAGCCGGTGCGGGCGGTGGGCTGATGTGGGGGCAGATGAACCAGTTGCCTGGCGATGGCCTCAATATTGTGGGCGTGAACTTGCCGCACATCGTCTTCCAGCCCATCGAAGGCCAGGTGCAATACAAAACGCAAGACGTGACCCCAGTGTTTTGGTTTCACTACACACCCGACGCACTGGTGGTTCCCGAGCAAAGCCCCATCAAAAACTTTGCCGACTTTATCAAAGCCGCCAAAGCCGACCCCGGCAAAGTCAGCTTGGGCGGCTCGGGCCTGAACTCGGCCAACCACGGCGCGCATGAGCGCCTGAACGCAGCCTTTGCCATCAAAACCAACTACATCCCCTACAAAGGCACCGGCGACATGACCACCGCCGTCGTCGGCGCGCAAATCGACGGGGCCATGACCTACAGCGCTTTTGCCATCAACAACAAAACCCGGGTGCGCGCGCTGGCCGTAGCCATGGACAAACGCCACCCTCTGCTGCCCGATGTGCCCACCTTCAAAGAGCTGGGCGTGGACTGGGTAGACGGTGCCTACCGGGGCATCGGCGTACCCAAAAGCACCCCGCCCGAGGCCCGCAAGCGCATCTCCGACATGTGGGCCGCCCTCAACGCTGACCCCGAGATGAAAGAGCTGGCCGCCAAAAGCGGCTTCGAGCTGGTCAACGTAGGCGTGGAGCAGATGGACGCGTTCATGAAAGAGAAAACCCAGCTGTATACCGAGGGCGCGGCGCGGCTGGGATTGGGGAAAAAGTAGGCTGGGCCAGCCCGTGCTGGAAGGCCTAGCAGGCCTAGTCCAGCGCACAAGACATTAGCTCATACGGTTCGTAGTATTCTTGGTTTCTTTAACCTCCCTCTTCAAAGACTTTTTCATGAAACTCATCAGCTTTCTGCACAACGGCATTGCAACGTATGGCATCGTACAGGGGGATACGGTGCTCGACTTGTTGCCCATTCTGGGTGCACGCTTCCCTGATCTGAAGGCCTTGATTGCTGGTAACGGCTATGGCGATGCCGCGCAGGCTTTAAAGGCCAACCCGCCCAGCCTGAAGTTGGCGCAACTCACCCTGCTGCCCGTCATCCCCAACCCCAACAAAATCGTCTGCGTGGGCTTGAACTACAGCGACCATGTGCAAGAGACTGGGCGTGCGACTACCGAAGACCCGGCGCTGTTTTTGCGTGTGAGTGATTCCATGGTGGCGCACGGCCAAGACATCATGCGTCCGCCAGAATCGTTTCGCCTGGACTACGAGGGCGAGATCGCCATCGTCATCGGCAAGCCGGGCCGCCGCATCAGCGAAGCCGATGCCTGGGGCCATATTGCAGGCTATAGCTGCTTTAACGACGGCAGCATCCGCGATTGGCAAAACACCACCACACAGTGGACCGCAGGCAAGAACTTTTGGCGCACCGGCGGCTTTGGCCCCTGGCTGGTGTGCAGCGACGAGATAGCGCCCAACCAGTTGATGACGCTGACCACTAAGCTCAACGGCGTGGAGCTGCAGCGCACCACCACTGACAAGATGATCCACAGCATCCCCCGCCAGATCGCCTACATCTCCACCGTCATGCCCCTGCTACCCGGCGACGTGATCGTCACCGGCACCCCCGGCGGTGTGGGCAACAAACGCACGCCACAACTGTTTATGAAGCCAGGTGATGTGGTGGAGATTGAAGTGGACGCAGTGGGTATTTTGCGCAATACCATTCGGGATGATGTGGCTGCTTGAGGCACTGCTAACCTGCCACCTTATCCCAGGTTAAATCAAACTTCAGCAAATACTTGCGTAGCCGGTCTGCATCATTGACCACGCTGCGCTGGGTGCGCGAGACGTTAAACAGCTCGCGGCCTGCATCGCTCAATGACGTGTTTTTGCGGCATACAGCGATCACGGCTTGCAGTTGCAGGCGGTCAAAACAATCCAGCGCGTCGGCAGCGCTGCCCATCACCTCGGTCAGTGACACGGCAGCCGTTGGGCTGCGCGCACTGTCGCCCTCCCACTGCCAGCGCAACCGCGCTATCTCCGCTGCCACCAGCGCCGCGCCGATGCGTGCGTGCTCGCCCAGCGTAGCCAGGCGGGTGATGGAGGCGCTCAGGTCACGAAAGTTGCCACTCCACAACGCTTCGCTCGACTGCGCAAAGCGCAGGTAGTCGCCCCGCGCCTCGGTGGTAAAGCGCACTTGCTTGCCCAGGTCTTGCGATGCCAGCGCCAACTGGTGATCGATATTGGGTTCAATGTCCTCACGCCGCTGCGCCAGGCTGGGCAGGGTGTACGTCCACAGGTTGATGCGCGCAAACAGGTCTTCTCTAAAGCGGCCTGCGGCCACCTCGGTGCGCAGGTCTTTGTTGGTGCCAGCAATGAGCTGAAAATTACTCGCCACTTCTTTGTCTGCACCTACAGGCAGAAAACGCTTGTCCTCAATCGCCTTGAGCAGCATGGCTTGCTCGTCGGGCCCCAGCTCGCCAATTTCATCTAAAAACAAAACCCCTTTGTCTGCGGTGCGCAGCAGGCCAGGGCGGTCAGACGTTGCGCCTGTGAACGAGCCTTTCTTGTGGCCGAACAAGGTGGAGCCCGCGCCATCGCCCCGCAAGGTCGCGCAGTTCACATCTACAAAATCGCCCTCGATCTGGTGGCGCGCTTTCTTCAGTTCAAAAATGCGCTTGGCAAGCATCGATTTGCCCGCTCCCGTAGGCCCGGTCAGCAAGATGGGTGCTTTGCTGCGCACCGCCACGCGCTCGATCTCTTCGATCAGCGCGTTAAAGCGGGCGTTGCGCGTGGCGATGCCACTTTTGAGAAAAGACACCGCATCAAGTTGGGCCACATTCAGCCGCGTGTTAATCGCGTCATAGCGCGATAAATCCAAATCAATCAGCTCGTAGCTCCCTGTGCCCTCCCGTTGCCGCCCACGCGGTGGGGCCGACTGCAACAGAACGCCAGGAATAAAGCGCGCCTCCACCAGCAAGAACATGCAAATCTGCGCCACATGCGTGCCCGTGGTGATGTGCGCCCAGTAGTCTTCCTTGTCTGTATCAAACGGGTAGCGCCCCACCAAGTCATACAGCGCACCATACACCTCGCCAAAGTCCCAGGGGTTGGCCAGGTTCATCTTTACCAAACGCACCTCGGTGGCAGGCGAGAGCTGCGCAAAGTCTGCCTGCACCCGCTGCGCCAGCGCCAGGTTGCGCACGTCGTGCATCAGCTCCAGCCGGTCAATCTGCAAGTCATCATGCTGCGCCAGCGACACGGTAGGCCGCCACTTCTCCCAGCGGGTGTTGGACAGGCCAGAGTCGAGCTGCGTGCCTAGAAAACCGATGACTACTTTGCGTTTCATTGGGCTAGTTTACTAGCTAAATTTATAAAAATGTTAATTTACTATTAAATTTTGTTTTTTTTAAAAATGTGAAAAATACTGAAATTTTTAATCAAATCAACAGCTTAGAAAATGCCGACGCATTGACCAGCAGATTGGCACGGCCTGTGCAAACACTATGGGCAACACACCGATGAGACGACCCATGAAACCCGCCCTTTATGCATACCAAATACCGCAAGCGCTTGGCTTGGCGATAGACCAGCTTTACGCCGTTTTTGGCCATTACGATGCCCCCAGATACATGCTGGATGTGTGCACTCCGTGCTGCATGAGTCCACAGCTTGAAAAAGAAATGCGAACCTTGCCGTTGCAACAGTTGACTGCCAAGCACTTTTATGCCTACAACGACTCAGCAAAAAATCCAGTACAACCGTCCGATGAGATCAAGTACCTGCTGCCGCGCATGCTGGAGCTGTTGGTGCATGGTGCCGAACTGCACCATTCCACGGAGCTGTACTTGCAGCGACTGGGTAACTGCGATCGGGCCGCATATTCTGCCGCTGAGCGTTCGGCGCTGGACAGATTTGCATTGGCTTTTTTTGCGGACGGCTTGCGCCAACATCCTTCGCTGAGCAATAACCGCTTTGGGGGAAGCAATGCATTTGATATTTTGCTGATGTTTGATTTGGGCGGGATACCGCTGGCACCGCTGCTCGACTACTGGCTCACAGCCCAAGAACCTACATCGACACTGCATTACGCAGAATCAAGTTTTTGGGATTTTTGGAAAGGGCATGCCGTGCAAAATGCATTTGCTAACGATAGAACTGTGTTTTGCCAAATCATGACATCGTGGATGTTGAATTCCCAGCATCGCCAGCAGTTTGCGCAAAAGATACTAGCTTTGGACTTAAAAAATATAGAACCTGTAAAACCATGTGGCTGCTGCTCTTCGATCCGATTGACAGATATTGTGGAATCTGTATTCGATAGCGTAGCCTGTTAAAACCATAGAGTGACAAAATAATGAACTACAACCAAAGAGAAGTCGCAGGCGGTGTGCCTGTAAAAATGTGGACTCAGGGCGTGCCCGTGGAAGCCGAGGCCATGCAACAGCTGGACAACGCGGCGCGTTTGCCGATCGTGTTCAAGCACGTCGCGGTGATGCCCGATGTGCACTACGGTATTGGTGCCACTATTGGCAGCGTGATCCCCACCATCAAAGCCATTATTCCCGCTGCGGTGGGGGTGGACATTGGCTGCGGGATGATTGCCTGCAAAACTTCGCTGCGTGCAACGGATTTGCCTGACAGCTTGACGCTGCTGCGCAGCGAGATTGAAAAGGCGGTGCCGCACGGCATGAGCCCCAAGCAGTTTCGCCGTGATGGCGCAAACCGCGACAAAGGTTCGTGGGAAACCCCGCCCACCGAGGCGGATGCCGCCTGGGCGCAACTGGTGGACGAGTTTGATGCCATCTGTGTGGACTACCCACGCCTGAAAAACACCAACAACTACCGCCACATGGGTACGCTCGGTGGTGGGAACCACTTTATTGAAATCTGCCTGGACGAAACCGGTGGCGTGTGGATCATGCTGCACAGCGGCTCACGCGGGGTGGGTAACGCCATTGGCACGCACTTTATTGAGCTGGCCAAAAAAGATGCCGAGCTGCACGAGCGCAACTTACCGGACAAAGACCTGGCCTACTTTGAAGAAGGTGCCCAGTACTTTGGCGACTATGTGCGCGGTGTGGGCTGGGCGCAAAAGTTTGCGCGCTTAAACCGTGAGGTGATGATGCAGCGCGTGATCGGCGCGCTGCGCAAAGTCATCACCAAGCCGTTTGAGACGCACCTGGAAGCGGTGAACTGCCACCACAACTATGTGCAAAAAGAAACCCACTTTGGCCAGGAAGTGTTCGTCACCCGCAAAGGCGCGGTGAGTGCCAAAGCGGGTGAGCTGGGCATTATCCCCGGCAGCATGGGTGCCAAAAGCTTCATCGTGCGCGGCAAAGGCAATGTGGACAGCTTCATGAGCTGCAGCCACGGCGCAGGCCGCTCGATGAGCCGTACCAAGGCGAAAAAGCTATTCACCATTGCCGATCAGATCAAGGCGACCGAGGGCGTGGAATGCCGTAAAGATGCCGACGTGATTGATGAAATTCCGATGGCGTACAAAGACATTGACGCGGTGATGTTGGCGCAGAAGGATTTGGTCGAGGTGGTGTACACCTTGAAGCAAGTGGTGTGTGTAAAGGGGTAGAGAACAATGATTGAGTTGGACGGCTCGCTAGGCGAAGGCGGCGGGCAAATATTGCGAACTGCTTTGGCGCTGAGCCTTATTACGGGCAGGGCTTTTCGTATTGACAACATCCGCGCCAAGCGCCCCAAGCCGGGGCTGATGCGCCAGCACTTGGCTTGTGTGCAGGCGGCTGTGGCTGTGGGCGGGGGTGTGAACGCAACGCAGGCAGTGAGTGGCATTGGCCAGGCGGCGCAGGTGGGTGACACTTCGCTGACGTTCACGCCGGGCAATATCTGCGCGGGCGACTATGAGTTTGCGATTGGCTCGGCGGGCAGTTGCATGCTGGTGCTGCAAACGGTGTTGTGGCCGCTGGTGATGGCGGATCGTGTGTCTGCGCTCACGCTGCGTGGGGGTACGCATAACCCGATGGCACCATCGCTGTCGTTCTTGCAGCTGCTTACGCCTTATTTGTCTGGGCCAGGGCCTGATTTGATGGCGATGGAGCTGCG
>JANMTF010000271.1:0-6370 GCA_031390175.1 Polaromonas sp. | reverse complement strand
GTCAAGCCGAGGGCCGGTCAGTACCAAATCAGAACTTGCAGGCGTTGTCAGCCATGTAGTCCGCAACCTTGATTTTGCCGCTGATGATGTCAGCCTTGGCTGCATCGACCTTTTTCAGCATGTCAGCGGACACCAGCTTGGCGTTGTTTGCATCCATCGCGTAGTCCACGCCGCCTTCCTTCAGGCCCAACACCGAAACCCCTGGCTTGTGGCCCATGGCAACGTTGAAAACCGCAACGTCAACGCGCTTGAGCATGGAAGTCAGCATCGTGCCGGGTTGCAGATGATTCTGGTTGCTGTCCACACCAATCGCCAGCTTGCCACCATCTTTCGCAGCCTGGTAAACACCCGTTCCAGTGCCGCCGGCCGCAGCGAACACGACGTCGGCGCCTTTCGCGAACTGCGCCTTGGCCAGCTCACCACCGCGCGCGGGGTCGTTCCAGGCTGCTCCGGTGGTACCGGTCATGTTGCCGAAGACCTCGGCCTTGGGGTTGGCGAACTTCACGCCCTGCTCGTAACCGCACTGGAATTTGCGAATCAGCGGAATGTCCATGCCGCCCACAAAGCCGACCTTGCCGGTTTTGCTGGCTTGGGCGGCCATCATGCCCACCAGGAAGCTGCCTTCGTGCTCGTTGAAGACGACCGATTGCACGTTGGGCTCTTTGACCACAAAGTCGATGATGGCAAACTTGAGTTTGGGGAATTCTTTGGCTACTTTTTCAATCGACGAGCCTTGGGCAAAGCCAATGCCAATGATCGGGCTGGCACCGCGCTCGGCCATGCGGCGAATGGCTTGCTCGCGCTGGGTGGGGTTGGACACCTCAAACTCCAGGTAGGTCTTGCCGGTTTCTTTTTTCCAGCGCTCTATGCCGGTGTGGGCGGCTTCATTGAACGACTTGTCGAACTTGCCGCCCATGTCAAACACGATGGCGGGTTGAGCCGAGGCGGCGCTGGTAGCCAAAACAGCCGCAGCGGCGAGCAAGGTGGAGCGCAAATGGTGTTGCATGGTGTGTTGCATGGCGGTGAGTCCCTTAAAAAATCTGAAAAAAGCCCCAAAGGGCGCGTGGTGATTCCAAGCCAGAATCATGCCTGATTCAACGCACATTTGCCAAGACGGGTTATCCTGTAGATGCCATATGGCTTGAACCAATTCCGTTCGGGCTGAGCGTGTCGAAGCCTTCGCGAACCCTTCGACCCTCCGACAAGCTCAGGGCAGGCCAAGCTCAGGGTGAACGGAGTTAGCTTCATAGATTTTCCTGTTGATTCTGCTTTTTTAGGGAATACCCCATGCCTGCCGTCACCCCTGATTTTGCATTTTGGCAAGCCATCCCCAAGGTGCTGTTGCACGAGCATCTGGATGGCGGGCTCAGGCCGCAAACCTTGCTGGACTTGTGCCAACAAAAAAATATTTCTTTACCTGTCAATACGTCCCAAGCCGTCGCGCGCTGGCTGCAAGGCAATGCCAACTCGGGCAGCCTGGAGCGCTATGTGGCCGCCTTTGCGCCCACGGTCGCTGCGATGGGCACCGCTGCGGCCTGCGAGCGAGTGGCTTTTGAAGCGGCACAGGATGCACTGAACGAGGGTTGCGTGTTGGCCGAGTTCCGCATGGCTCCCCTGCTCTTGGAGCCGCATGGTTTGACCGGCGAGGCAGCGGTAGAGGCCTTGGTGGCAGGCTTGCAGCGCAGCCGCCTGCCGTGTGCACTGATCGTGTGCGCCATGCGCAGCCAGAGCGCAGAGCAAGTGGAGCGCGCCGCATGTTTGGCCGCGCGCTACGCAGGCCAAGGCGTGGTGGGCTTTGATCTGGCTGGTGGCGAGCTCGGCTACCCCGCCAACTTGCACCGCCGCGCTATCGACATAGCCCGGGAGGCTGGGCTAGGCATTACCTTGCATGCGGGCGAGGCGGACGAAGGGGCGAGGGTGCTACAAGCCATAGCCCTGGGTGCTACGCGCATAGGCCACGGCGTGCGGCTGGCGATGGGCGAGGGTGCGGCACAGCGCATGGCCCAAGTGGCTGCGATGGAGCAGGCCGGGCGCAAAGTACATTTTGAGGTCTGCCCCACCAGCAACACCCACACAGGTGTGTGCCAGCACCTGTCCGAGCACCCTTTGCCCGCCATGTGGGCTGCAGGGCTGGAACTGTCCATCCACACCGACAACCGCCTGATATCGGGCGTAACCCACAGCCAAGAGCTGGCCAATGTGCACCACACGCTGGGCTGGCCGTTAGCGGGCATTGCGCCGAGTATGCTGAGCGCGGCCAACGCTTCGTTTCTGCCTGAAGATGCGCGCAAGGCGGCTGTGCAGCAAATCCACGCCTGGGAAAGCGCCCGGACTGGTGCGAGATAACTTCGGTTCAAAGTTTTGTTGCGGATTCAACTTCATTGTTGTGGCGCGGGTGGTTTGATCGCCCTGACGCTTGGATTGGGATCGGGATCGGGTACCGGGGGGTTGTACGCCCAGGCACTTGGTGTGTACGGCTACGCGGCTGTCCTCCGTGCTGGCCTATGGCCAGCAACTCCCCCTTTATGCCGCTACGCCGTACACACCAAGCGCCAGAGCGGCGAGCATGGCGGATTCGCGGCGTTGTTAGACCTGCTACGGTGGAAAGATGGTGTCTGCACCGGCTGTGCAACGCCCCCACACGCTGGCACGATCGGGTCGGTGGCGCTACGTCGTTTTGTACTTTGTTGGGCCACGGGGGGCTCCAAGACGCTTCGCACCATGGCAAAGTAGTGCCAACTGGGTAAATTGGCATAACTTTTCGCAAAAATACTCTAAAATCCCCTATATTTCGTTAAATAAATCACAAATTTTACTGAAAATCAACCAAGGTACATAAATTCGCATAATTTAAGGATTTTCAAACCGCTGCTAACGGCGTGCGCAGCCAGAAAAAACCTCAAAATGGGCTGTTTGGAGTCGTTTTTAAGACAGTAATAGGCCTGCAGCCCTTTAGAATAATGCGGGAGCAGCTACTGTATATGTAGCGTGCTGAATGGGGTATGTACGTCTGCACAGATGCTTCCAAGCCCAGTCGAGCACATCCGAGTACCTCCAAGCGCATTCCAGCGAATCCACGCACATTTCAGCGGCCAGCATCTCACCTGCGCTGCCAAGCGGTGCTCATCCGCTGGTCAGAACTACGGCCAGCGAACGAGGTATGCAGCGCAAGACTTGGACATACGCAGGCCTGCACATGCGGGAGCCTGTGCACGGGTGGTTCTGGCTGTGGGTAAGTGTTCTGCGAGCCCTTGTACACCTGCATACCCAATTCACCGTGCTACATATACAGTAGCTGCTACCGCATCATTCTAAAGGGCTACAGCCACACTAGTGTCTTGAAAACGGTTCCAAACAGCCATTTTTGAGGCTTTTTCGGGCTGCGCATGCCGTTGGCAGCGGTTTGAAACCCCTTAAATTATGCGAATTTATGTACCTCGGTGATTCGACTGCTTAATTCGTGATCTATTTAACGAAAAATAGGCCTTTGCATTTGAGTTGACCAGAAGTGATGCGTATTTACCAACTTGGCATATCTTTGCCATGGTGTGTAGCTGCCTAGCGCTTCCCCGCCAGTCCTGCTTTCTGCGCACCACGCTAGCAAGATGGTGTGTGCCCAAGCCCTCAAGCGCCCACCAGCCGGCCCGATCAGGTCGGCGGTGCTACTTCAGCGTAGCGGCATAAAGGAGGAGCTGTTGGCCCTAGGCCAACGCGGGGGACAGCCGCGGAGCTGAAGTAGCACCGTCGGCCTGATCCAGTACAAGACGGACGGGCAACATCGACCCGATCACGTACAAAACGAGGTAGCACCGCCGACCTGATCACGTACAAAACGAAGGAGCGCCGTCGAAATGATCCACTACAAAACCCGAACTCCAAGATCACGCATGCAACCCAGGCTAAGTGATGCACCCGCAAACCGATAAGGCGAAAAAAAGCCCGGCGAACCGGGCTTTGTGCAGGGTGCGAAGAATTACTTCTTGGCAGCGCTGGCAGCTGGCTTGGCAGCGTCGGCCTTAGCGTCTGGCTTGGCATCTTTCTTGTCGTCTTTAGCAGCTGGCTTGGCAGCGGCTTCTTTCTTGGCTTTTGCGTCTGCGTCTTTCTTGGCTTTGGCTTTGGCTTCTGCCTTGGCCTTGTCAGCAGCTTCTGCTTTGGCTTTCTTCTCTTCAGCAGCTTTGGCTTTGGCGTCGTCCTTGGCTTTCTTGGCATCGGCCTTTGGGTCGGCTTTTGCATCAGCAGCAGGCTTCACGTCCTTGGCAGCGACAGCGGCTGGAGCGGCGGCGCCAGCAGCAGCGGCAGGCTTAGCGTCTTTGGCGGCGGCAGCTGGAGCGGCAGCGGCTGGCTTGGCATCCTTGGCAGCAGCTGGGGCAGCGGCAGCAGGTGCGGCTGTTGCAGCAGCAGCCGCAGCAGCTGGCTTAGCATCGGTTTTCTTTTCATCTTTGGCAGCGGCTGGGGTTGCGGCGGCAGCGGGCTTGCTGTCTTTGGCATCTTTAGCGGCTGGCTTGTCGGTAGCTTTAGCGGCTGGGGCAGCAGCAGCAGCGCCTTTGTAGGTTGCGCCGCCAACGGTCAGGCCTTCAGCAGAGAACTTGGCTGCATTGCCTTCGCCAATGCCGCTGACGCGCTTGACCATGTCGTCCCAGTCTTTGAACGCACCTTTTTTGCGCTCGTCAAGAATCTTGGCGGAGATGGCGGGGCCAATGCCTTTGACGCTGTCCAACTCAGCCGCAGTGGCTTTGTTAGCGTCAACAGCGGCAAATGCTACGGCTGCGTACAGCATAGCGAACAATACAAACAATTTTTTCAACATGTCGGAACTCCTCAAGTGGGATGGTGGTTTTTGTGGCTCAGAAGGCTTCTAAGACCGCAGTACTATAACGGGGTTATCTGCACGCGGGTTGACGGCTGGGGTTACAAGTTGTTAGGCAAAACCCTAGTTAAGATCGCTAGGACGAGCCGATATGGGCACTTTTTCAGGTACTTTGCCGTCTGTATCACGCGGGAATACTTCAGTTTTCTCAATGCCTCTCACTACAGCCTCATCCCATTCGCGGCTGCCACTGGATTTGACAATGCGTGGTTTGCCCAGAACAGTGCCATCAGGGGCAAGGTGCACCTCAACATCCACAAAAGGATTGTTTGGCAAGTTACCAGTGAAAACAATGTTGGGCCTAACTTTGGCTGCTATCCGGTTGGCGTATCCCCTAGACGGCCCGCTGGACTGCTGGGCGCTACCAGTATCCGATGGCCCGCCGGATGAGCCCGCAATGCCCGCCATGCGCTTTAAATTAGCCTCGCGTTGCTGGGCGCTTTGCTGCTCGTCTTTGGCAGCTTCGGCAGCGGCCAGTTTTTCGGCCTCAGCGGCTTTGCGCTGGGCTTCTTTCTTGGCATCCTCGGCAGCTTTCTTTTGCGCGGCATCCTGGGCTTTTTTGTCGGTGGCCTTTTTAGCTTCGTCAGCCGCTTTTTTCTGCTTGTCTTGCAGGAGTTTTTCCTGCTTTTCGGCCTCTTTTTCTTCAGCCAGCTCTTTTTCAAGCTGTTTCTTCTTTTGCTTTTCCCGCTCAACGGCAATGTCTGCCTCGCGCGGCTGGGGCGCAGGTTTGTCCTCTACCACCGGGGTGGGTGGCTTGACCTTGGGCGCTATCGGCTCGGGCGGCGGAGGCGGGGGTGGTGCAGGCTCTACGGCTCTGGGCGCAGCCTGCTGGGGCAGGTTGGCCCACAGCTCAGCCTCGGCGGTCGTGGTGACGGTTTCGCTCTTCCAGTTCACACCCCAGGTGAGAGCGCCCAGCAAAAAAATGTGCGCCAAAATCGCCAGACCAAAAGAGCGCGCCGAGGCAGGCTGCGCCGGTGGGGCAAACTCTATGCGCTCGTGGGTGTGGGGCATGGCTGGAAACTACAAAACTAAAAATGCGCTGTTGCTACTTGGCCAACTGCACCGACAGGCCCACGCGCGCTATGCCCGCGCGCTGTAGCTTGTCCATCACGCCCACCACGGTTTCGTACTTCACCGCTTTGTCAGCGCTGATCACCACAGCCGTATTGGCATTGCCCGCTTGCAGTTTTTTGACCTGCGCTGCTACGGTACCTATAGCTGCTTCCGCAGTATTTTCCTGGTTTTTACCGCTTTTGATTTCTAAAGAATCATTTTTCTGGATGATGATCTGGATCACCGCATCAGGCTGCTTGGCGGCCTTGCCCACGCTGGGCAGGTCGATCATGCTGGGCGAGATGAGCGGCGCGGTCACCATGAAGATGATGAGCAGCACCAGCATCACGTCAATGAACGGCACCATATTGATCTCGCTGATGGTGCGGCGGCCTCGGCCTCGGGAAATCATGGCGGGCATAGGGCTTTCCTCCTGGTGGGTAGCTTAGT
>JANMTF010000249.1:0-2435 GCA_031390175.1 Polaromonas sp. | reverse complement strand
AACCAATAGCAAACTAAATCCGCGCCACCCGGCACGCTGTCTTTGAATACTGTTTTGAGTGCTTCAAAGTAGGCATCACCTAGTTCGCCACGTTTTTTGCTGCCGCCTAAAAAGGGCGGATTACCGATGACGACGCTAGCTGGCGGCCACTCTGCTTCGGTGTACTGAAGCGGTGGTAAGACCCCTTCGACAGGCTCAGGGCGAACGGACGGAGTCATCAACGCATCGCGGTGCTCTATGCAGTCCAGCGGCTCCAACACGGGGTTGGTGTTAAAGCCGTAGCCGTGGGCTACGCGCCATTGCAGCTCGCCTATCCACACCGTTACGCGGGCCAGCTCGGCGGCGAATTCGTTGATCTCGATGCCCAGCATGTTGGCGGGGCTGGTGCATAAATCGAGCGGGCGCTCCAGGCCCATGACATCGGCTTCGTTGATGATATGCAGCTCGATGTCTTTGAGGGTTTTGAGCCCGAGGAACAAAAAGTTGCCGCTGCCGCAGGCGGGGTCGAGAATTTTAAAGTCGGCCAGTGATTCTAGAAAGCTGATGTACTGGGCATACGCCAGCTTGTAGGCTGCGTCGCCTTGCTTTTTGCTTTTGGCCAATTGGGGCCGCAGAGATTGCGCGAGCAGCTCCCATTTTTGTAGTAAGGGGCGGCGCACCACGGGGTCGATGATGCGCATGATGGTGGCGGGGTCGGTGTAGTGCGCGCCTAGCTGGCTGCGTTTGGCGGGGTCCAGGCCGCGTTCAAACAAGGTGCCAAAGATGGAGACGTCAATGAAGCTCCAGTTGAGGTTGGCTGCGTTGCGCAGCTCGGTGACGTCGGTGATCTCTAGCTTGGGTACGTCGATGGTTCTGAACAGGCCGCCGTTGAACCAGGGAATTTCATCACTGCCCCATATGCCGCCGTCGCGCATGGCCGCAAATAACCGGCCTAAGCCTTTGGTGAGCGACTCGCTGGGGGTGAGCTTTTCTTTGTTGCCGTACACCAAGCGTGCGTTGAGCAGTTTGTCAAACAAGCGGTCAGGCAGGAGGCCCACGTCTTCGGCAAAAAAGCAAAACAGGCACTGTGTGAGGAAGTGGGCTACTTTCTCGGCATCGTGGCCGCGCTTGCGCAGCTGCTCGGCCAGGGTGGCAAAGCTGTGGGCGGCTTTCTCGGTGATGTCGCGGGTGGTTTGCTGGGGCCTAAAGCTCTCGGGGTCAAGCCACACACGGCGCAGCAGGGCTTGCTTATCTGGCAGGTCCATTTCGGCCAACTGCACGGTGTACGTGACGGTGGGGTGGCCGGTAAACTGGGTGTGGATGATGGTGGTGAGGCGGTCGCACACCACGAGCAGAGGCGGGTTGTCTAGCGCGTGGCTGTAGCCTAGCAGTTGCTTGAGTGCGACACCTAGATCTTTGCCGGGGGCTTTGTTTTCCCAGGCAAATGCGCCGCGCTTGAACACATCGGCAAAGCCGCGCTGCTGGCCCAGCGCCAGGGTTTGCTTTTCAAAAATGTAGTCGCCTTTGGCATCGCCACCCATGGCGGGCTGGGGCACGCCCAGCAGGTTGCACAGGTCGGTGAAATAGCTTTGCGCGCCTTGCCGTTCATTCAGGTCATAGGCTGGGCCACCGGGGCCCCATTTGTCTTTGAAGTCTTGGGGAGTCATTACGCGTGATTGTGGCTTATGTTTTGGCTGATTTACGCATGTGGCGATGAACTCGTATTAGCTATAACCCGTGGCAGACAAATCTGCATAGTAAGTATATACTTTATATATGTTTATAAGGAAGCGAGATGCAAGCTGTTAGCGAAACTCTGCTGGTTAAATTCCGCACAAAAGATACGCAATTTGGCGTGACGCGCACTACCGTCAAGGCGCTAGCGACAGAGCTTGACGTCTCTGAAACCCAAGTGATTCATATGGCCCTGTCAAAGTTCGCCGGTGATGTGCTGCCCGCCTATGCGCCTGATGATGGGCCTTTGACGGCAAAACAGATATCGGCCATCCGCAAGGATGCCGCCAAGCACCTGCCCAAAGGTAAGGTGCTTTTTAGACAAGACTTGTTCCAATGAACAGTCACTGGGTTAGCCCAGCACCTGGCGATATTGTCTGGTGCTTGTTTCCAGAAGTGCCCGAGATAGACCCTGGCCCTAAACCGCGACCAGCGCTCGTCATGGGTGTTGAGACACGCGAGGATGGCAATGTGGTACGCGTTGTGTATGGCACTTCACAGCATTTATCACGGCTCAAAACAGGTGAGGTGGCCATCACACAAGAAAAACACCCAGCGGCATACGCACTGGCTGGATTAGCCTACGACACCAAGTTTGATTTCAAAGTGATTGTCGAGCTGCCGTGGTCAGACCGCTATTTCAAAGTGCCATTGCGAAACCGCCATGGAAACACGCCGAAGATAGGCACTCTGCATGCAACAGTGCTTCGCGCAGTGGAGGC
>JANMTF010000240.1:0-8885 GCA_031390175.1 Polaromonas sp. | reverse complement strand
TGGGCAGAGGTTTATCCATGTCCATCACCGCCAAGTTCGCCAACTTTAAAGACCAAGCCCGCAAAGTGTGGGCGCTGTCGCTGCCCTACTTCCAGTCAGAGCAAAAGTGGAAGGCGCGCTTGTTGCTAGCAGCAGTGATGGTGCTGAACTTGGCCTATGTCTATGTGAGTGTGTTGTTCAACGATTGGTATCGCGTGTTTTACGATGCAATGCAAAACAAGCAGCAAGATATTTTTTGGGAGCAAGTACGTTGGTTTTGTGTAATCGCGGTGATGAACATTGTCGTACAGGTCTACAGGCTTTACCTGCGCCAAAAACTGGAGTTGAACTGGCGCGAATGGATGACCAGCTATTACATCAAGCGCTGGACACAAAACAAAGCGTTTTATCATCTTGAACTTGCCCGCTACACAGGCGCGCAGGGCGCAGATGGCGCAACCCCCGATAACCCTGATCAACGCATTCAAGAAGATGCCAAACTGTTTACCGAGTACACAGTCACGTTGACGATGGGGTTTTTATTGGCCGTGGTTAACATTGCCGCGTTCATAGGCATCTTGTGGGGCTTGAGCGGTGGGTTCGAATTCAAGTGGGGCGGGCAAACCTATGTGGTAATTGGGTTTTTGGTCTGGTTGGCGCTGTCGTATTCCGCAGCAGGCAGCATTTTTACGCATCTGATTGGCAAGCCTTTGGTGGGCTTAAACTTCGAGCAGCAAAAACGCGAGGCTAACTTCCGTCATGACCTCATTCGCGTACGTGAATACAGTGAGCCTATCGCTTTATCCAAAGGTGAGACGGTAGAGCGCAATGCCTTGCAAGGCCGTTTTACCAGCGTGGCGAAAAACACATTGCAAATGATGCTCGCGCAAAAACGCTTAACCTGGTTTACAGCAAGCTATGGACAAGCTGCTGTCATCTTTCCATTTATAGTTGCGGCACCGCGTTACTTTAGTGGGTCTATCCAGCTGGGTGAGCTGATGCAAATAGGCAACGCGTTTAGTGAAGTACAGGGCTCTATGAGCTGGCTGATAGACAACTATCCAAATCTAGCTAAGTGGAAGGCCACTACGGATCGGCTCACCAGCTTTGAGGAATTGTTGGCTAAGGTAGAAGCTCATAAAACTATGAGCAATGCGGAGTTAGCCGGACCAAATATTGCGCAAGCAGCTACTGAAAGTATAGTGAGCTCCGACAGCTTGCAGCTCCAGAACATCGCTCTGGCACTGCCAGGCGGCACGCAACTGACCCGCGATCTGAACCTGCAAGCGCATGCGGGCGACACCATCATCGTCAGCGGCCCATCCGGCAGTGGCAAGAGCACGCTGTTTCGCGCCATTGCTGGTATTTGGCCGTTTACCAATGTAGGCACGGGCGGTGTCGCTCAAGAAGCTGGTCGCATCCTGCTGCCCGAGGGGTTTGAGCAAAATTCGATGTTCATCCCCCAGCGCCCGTACTTCCCCAATGCGACTTTGCGCATTGCCTTGGCCTACCCGGACGATGTCTCAAGCTACAGCGATGAAGCCCTACGTAGTGCGCTGGATGAAGCGCTTTTACCTCACCTTAAAGATCGCCTGGACGAGGAAGACGCTTGGGGCCAAAAACTCAGCGGCGGCGAGCAGCAGCGCTTGGCCTTGGCCCGGGTGTTCCTGAAAAAACCGCGCTGGGTGTTTGCCGACGAGGCCACCAGCGCGCTGGACGAGGTAGCTGAAAAAACCATCTACGAAAGACTGTTGGCCATGGTCAAGCAAGCGCAGGGCACTTTGGTCTCTATAGCGCATCGGCCCGCAGTAGCGCAGTTTCACGCCACGCGATGGCGCTTCGAGCCGCAAACAGACGGCGGTGTAGCCAAGTTTGCCATTGCGCAGGAGCAAGTCAGATAGACAGACAGACACGGCGTGCCTCTTTGTGTATATTGGATTCGTCCTCCATGACGAGGCCCAATTGTTCACCGGAGGCCACCATGTCTGTTGCTGCAAAGCTGTCCGAATTGAAAGCCCAAATCCGCAAGGTTTGGGCTTTGTCTCTTCCCTATTTCCAGTCTGGCGAAAGGTGGAAAGCCCGAGGCCTGCTGCTGGCCATTGTGCTGCTTAACCTGGGATCGGTGTACATGCTGGTGCAAATCAACGACTGGTACCGCGTGTTTTACGACGCATTGCAGGTCAAAAACCAGGCGGTATTTTGGCAGCAGTTGCTGCGCTTTACCTATTTGGCTTTTACCTACGTCATCATCGAGGTGTACAAGTTTTACCTGACGCAACTGCTGCAGGTGCGCTGGCGTGCGTGGATGACACGGCACTACACCCAGCGCTGGTTGGCGCACAAAGCTTTCTACACGCTGGAGCTGATGCGTTTTTCCAAAGACGCTCCCTTGCTGGCCGACAACCCCGACCAGCGCATTCAAGAAGACGTGAACCTGTTTACCACCGACAGCGTGGCGCTCAGCATGGGCCTGCTGAACCAGGTGGTCACTTTGCTCAGCTTTACCGGCATCTTGTGGGGTTTGAGCAGAGGGTTTGAGTTCAGCGTCGGCGGCTCCACCTATGTGGTGGAAGGCTTTATGGTGTGGATGGCCGTGGTCTACGCTATGGTGGGCAGCGTGATCACCCACTTGATTGGCCGCCCGCTCATCGCGCTGAACTTTAACCAGCAACGGTATGAAGCCGACTTTCGCCACCACCTGGTGAGGGTGCGCGAATACAGCGAGGCCATTGCTCTGGACAAAGGCGAGGTGGTGGAGCGCACTGCGCTGGACACACGGTTTAGCGATGTGTTTAAAAACTACGTCTTGCTGATTGCCAACGAAAAGCGCCTCACCTGGTTTACCGTGGGTTTTGGGCAGGCGGCGATTATTTTTCCGTTCATCGTCGCCGCGCCACGGTTTTTCAGCGGTGCCATACAGCTCGGGCAGGTCATGCAAATCGTTTCGGCCTTTGGCTATGTGCAAGAGGCGCTGAGCTGGTTGGTAGACAACTACGCCAACATCGCCGCGTGGAAAGCCACCACCGACCGGCTCACCAGCTTTGAAGCCTCGCTAGCGGCTATAGAAGCGCAAAATATTCAGAAAAGCAGGGCGCCAGACCAATCAAATGTTGCGCGAGCAGCTACTGAAAGTGCAGCAATTGCACAGCCTGCCCATGCTGCTGGCGCACTGCAATTGCACAACCTTTCGCTGTACTTGCCCAGCGGCAGCCAGCTTTTTCAGCATGCCGAGTTGCGCGTCCAGGCCGGTGACAGGATCATCGTCAGCGGCCCCTCAGGAAGTGGCAAAAGCACGCTGTTTCGCGCCATCGCCGGCATCTGGCCGTTTACCAACATGGGCAGCAGCGCCAGCATGGTCCGCCCCGACGGCTTTGACGCGCAGGCCATGTTCATCCCCCAGCACCCTTACTTTCCCAACGCTACCTTGCGTATAGCCTTGGCCTACCCCGAAGAGGCCTCCAAGTACACCGATGAGGCCCTGTGCGCGGCACTGGACGAGGCGCTGCTGCCGCAGCTTAAGTCCAGGCTAAACGACGAAGACGCTTGGGGCCAAAAACTCTCAGGTGGCGAGCAACAGCGCTTGGCGCTGGCCCGCGTGTTCCTGAAGAAACCCCTCTGGATATTTGCCGACGAAGCTACCAGCGCGCTGGACGAAGCGGCAGAAAAAACCGTGTATGAAAGGCTGCTGGCGCATGTGCACACGGTGCAAGGTGCTTTGGTGTCCATAGCGCACCGGCCTGCGGTGGCAGCCTTCCATTCAAAAAGTTGGAACTTTACGGCTACAGCCGCTGGATCCAAGGCCAAGTTTGCAGTGCAAATTTCCCCGTGAATATAGGCCGCAGCCGTGCCGTGCGCCGTGTCCGTTAGTGCTTCTACATACGGCGCGGTGTGTGTATCAGCGATACTTGATACATGCACCGCACCATCTTCACCACGCCAGTAGTCAACACCTTGTTTCGTGGCCTGTCCATTGCTTTTCTTCAATTCACTGGCTGGAAAGTAGAGGGTAGCCTGCCTGCCAACGCCAGCAAGTGCGTGCTGATCGCAGCTCCGCACACCAGCAACTGGGATTTGCCCTACACCTTGATGGTGGCCTTTGTGCTGCGGCTCAATGTGTACTGGATGGGCAAAGACACCCTCTTCAAGCCACCGTTTCGCGGCCTGATGATGTGGTTGGGCGGCATACCCGTAAACCGTGAGCAGTCTACCAACCTGGTGGAAGCCTCCAGCAGGGCCATCAAAGCGGCAGAGGGCAGCGTACAGGTGATCGTGCCGCCCGAAGGCACGCGTAGCAAGGCGCGCTATTGGAAAACCGGTTTCTACTACATCGCACTGGGCGCGCAAGTGCCTATTTTGATGGCCTATCTCGACTACTCCGACAAACGCGGCGGCCTGGGCCCTGCGCTGCTGCCCAGCGGCGATATTGAGAAAGACATGGCCATAGTCAAAGCGTTTTATGCACCTATCAAGGGCAGGCATATGGATCGATTTGAGGCATAGAGGGATGTCAAAAGCAAGGCCTGCAGCCCAGTTACTGATCAGTTAGAAAGAAAGCGACTATGCTCTACATGCAGTAGTGCGCGCTGGTTCATCCAGGCCGTCAGCTTGGTTTCGCCGTGCTGATGGGCGACACCAGCGCTTAGTTGGTAGGCCTCGGCCAGGGCCAAGTAGTCCTGCACCAAGTCGTCATACAGCGTCAGTGCGTTCGTGGCTTGAGCCATGGCGTCTGGTTCGATTACCACATCCAAACGGGCCGCAGCAGCGAGCAGTCTTTGTTGCTCAAGTCTTAGCTGGCGCTGCGCCGTGGACAAGCGTTGCGGGCCAAAGGACTGGAACAGTTTGCGTGCTGTCGGTCGCTCGGTCTCCTGGATCATGTGGTTCAGCAAACCCAGCAGTTGCAACCACCGGCCACGCGCGTCCATCTCACACCTCCACCCAGTGCGTGACCCAAAGACATGGACTGGCAAGGATGACGTGCTTCATACGGGTATCCTTTAAGTTCAGTGAGGGCCCAAGTCGGCGGACCGAGGCGGGCGAACCCGCTCGCCTCGGTCTTGCAGGAACCTATCTCAGCCCGCCGTGGTTACGCCAGATCGAAACGGTCCAGGTTCATCACTTTGGTCCATGCGGCGACGAAATCGCGCACAAACTTGGCCTGGTTATCGTTTTGTGCGTAGGCCTCGGCCACCGCGCGCAATTGCGAGTTGGAGCCGAAGGCCAGATCCACGCGGGTAGCGGTCCACTTTACGGCACCGGACTTGCGGTCGCGGCCTTCGTAGGCATTGTCGCCCGTGGGTTTCCATGCCGTCGACATATCCACCAGGTTGGTGAAGTAGTCGGTGGTCAACTGGCCAGGACGCTGGGTGAACACGCCATGCTTTGAGTCGCCATGGTTCGTGCCCAGCACGCGCAGGCCGCCGATGAGCACCGCCATCTGTGGGGCGCTCAGGGTCAGCAGTTGCGCCTTGTCCACCAGCATCTCTTCGGGCGAGACCTTGTAGGCCGTCTTGCGGTAGTTACGGAAGCCATCGGCCACCGGTTCGAGCACACCAAAAGACTCTACGTCGGTCTGCGCGGCGGTGGCATCGGTACGGCCGGGGGTGAATGGCACCTCCACGCTGTGTCCCGCTGCTTTGGCAGCGGCTTCCACACCCGCATTGCCCGCCAGCACGATCAGATCGGCCAGCGACACTTGCTTGCCACCGGACTGGTTGAAGTCGGCTTGGATACTTTCCAGCGCCTTGAGCACCTTGGCCAGTCGCGCGGGCTGGTTCACTTCCCAGTCCTTTTGCGGCGCCAGGCGGATGCGTGCGCCATTAGCGCCACCCCGGCGGTCAGAACCACGGAAGGTGGAGGCCGATGCCCAGGCGGTAGACACCAGCTCGCTCACTGACAGCCCGGTAGACAACACGCTCGCCTTCAGTGCGCTGGCGTCCTTGCTGTCGATCTGCGGGGCCTTTGCGGCGGGGATCGGGTCTTGCCAGATCAGGTCTTCGGCGGGCACCTCAGGGCCGAGGTACAGCACCTTGGGGCCCATATCGCGGTGGGTCAGCTTGAACCAGGCGCGGGCATACGCATCGGCAAATTCAGCGGGGTTGGCCGCGAAATGGCGCGAAATTTTCTCGTAAGCCGGGTCCATGCGCAGTGACATATCCGCGGTGGTCATATGCGGCGGGTGTTTCTTGCTGGGGTCGTGCGCGTCGGGGATCATGTCTTCCGCAGCGACGTTCTGCGCTTGCCACTGGATGGCACCGGCCGGGCTGTTGACCTTGGTCCATTCGTACTTGAACAAGACCTTGAAGTAGCCCATGTCCCATGTAGTGGGGTTGGGCTTCCAGGCGCCTTCGAAGCCGCTGGTGGTGGTGTTTGCACCGTGGCCTGTGCCTAGTTTGTTGATCCAGCCAAAACCCAACTCTTCCATGGCAGCGCCTTCGGGCTCGGTGCCCACCAGGGTGGGGTCGCCCGCGCCGTGCATCTTGCCAAAGGTGTGGCCACCGGCCACCAGGGCAACGGTCTCGTAGTCGTTCATGGCCATGCGGGCGAAGGTTTCGCGCACATCGCGGCCAGAGGCCACGGGGTCGGGGTTACCGTCCGGGCCTTGCGGGTTCACGTAGATCAAGCCCATCTGCACGGCGGCCAGTGGGGTCTCCAGCGCACGATCGCCGCTGTAGCGACTGTTGGGCTTGTCGCTGGTGGCCAGCCACTCCTTTTCTGCGCCCCAGTACACGTCCTCTTCGGGTGCCCAGGTATCGGCACGGCCGCCGCCAAAGCCGAAGGTCTTGAAGCCCATGGTTTCCATGGCCACATTGCCTGCCAGCACAAACAGGTCGGCCCAGGAGATGGCGTTGCCATACTTCTGCTTGAGCGGCCAGAGCAAGCGGCGTGCCTTGTCGAGGTTGCCGTTATCGGGCCAGCTATTGAGCGGCGCAAAGCGCTGGTTGCCGGTGTTGGCACCACCACGGCCATCGGCAGTGCGGTAGGTGCCAGCAGCGTGCCAGGTCATGCGGATAAACAAGCCGCCATAGTGGCCCCAGTCAGCTGGCCACCAGTCTTGCGACTGGGTCATGAGTGCGGCCATGTCTTTTTTGAGCGCGGCATAGTCCAGCTTCTTGAAGGCTGCGCCGTAGTCGAAGTCCGCATCCATTGGATTGGAGGTGGGCTGGTGCTGGTGCAAGATGGCCAGGTTGAGCTGGTTGGGCCACCACTGCGCGTTGGACTGCGCCCCATGGGTGGCACGCGCGCCGCCGGCGGCATGGAAAGGGCATTGGCCCGATGAAGACTGGGGTGAACTCATGGTGATCTCCTGTGAGGGTGTGAGAAAGAAAAGGGGATTAGAACACTTGCGCAAGCGCTGCAAGCGCCTGCAGCCACGCTTGGCGCGAGGATGGGGTCAGCCGTGAAATGCACATACGCAACTCCGATGATGGAAAGAGCTTCACTATAGGAGTTACCTATCGAAATTAAAAATCAATTATTTTTATCAATTTAATAGCTAAAATCTATTGGTATTAAGTAATCGATTGAGAATTAAATTAATTGCCGCAGCGGTCAGACGTGGTTGCCGTGCCTGAATGAAGCTTTGAGTTATGGATGTCCCTAAAAATAATCGCTCTGCGAGCACATCGAGCATGCAAATTGTTCGAAAAGGCATCGACCCTTTGACACGTCTCAGGACAGGCCAAGTGCAAGGCGAACGGGGTTGGCTGACATGCAGTGATGGGTGGACTGGGTTATGACTCCCGCAACACGGCTTTTCAAGTGCCCGACGAAATTTGCCTCAATGCACCAATCAGTCAAAGTCAATGCAATGAATATTATGTTGTTGTACTATCACGAAGAAAAACAAATTATTAAGTTAAATAAAGCACGTATTTAGCCGAAAAATAGAACAAATTTTATTAGGTAAACTCATTTATGCGAATTAATGTACCTCGGGCGAGGTGTGGCAGCTCGAGAGCTCCGAAAATACCCTCAGGAAGCAAATGGGGTCAGATCAAAATTCAGGAAGACCCTCGGTTCGGAGTGTGCACCGCCCTAACGAAATTTTGCTCTGACCCCTATTGCGTAGTCTCCGGCGCGTGAGGCCTTCCCCCTTTTTTTGCCAGCGAAGAGTCCCTTGCACAGATCCCGCTGCCTGCGCCACAGCGTGTGCCATGGGCATGCGCTCTGGTGCGACTACCGCGGTTTTGCAGGGCGCACCACGCTGCAACTGACGCGTCTTGGCTGAGGTGACTTTTGATAAGTACGCATCATTGCATCACTCTATAAAAGTACATGCACCGAGTTTTTCACCATCAAAATATTGATTGACGGGATATTTCACTACCAAACAGTCAAAGTAAGACGTTAATTGTCCATGTTTTGGCAAGGTACATAAATTCGCATAATTTAGTGTACTTCGCAGGTTCACCAGCGGCCTTCATGCCACGAAAAAGGGCTGAAAACACGATTTTGAGACCTTTCTAAGATACTAATCTGGCTGCAGCCCCATAGAATATTGCGGGAGCAGCTCCTTTATGTGTAGCATGCTGAAATGGGTGTGCAGGTGCCTGCGGGGGGCATCCGGGCGTTTGCGGGCACATACAGGCGGTCAAAACCGCCCGCCCACATGGCCAGCACGCCACAGTAGATTGCAAACCCCTGCTTGCTCGCTCTGGCGCGAGTTGCGAGGTCTGTGCGCGCAGACAGGGCGGGGGAGACTTGACGCGCCGGAGGCTACGCAAAAGGGTTCAGAGCAAAATTTCGTTATGGCATTGCGCGCTCCTGGCAGAAGGCCTTCCTGAATTTTGATCTGACCCCATTTGCTTACACGCCGGATCTGCCCACTGCAAATCGCTTAGACCCAAATTTTATTAGGTAAACTCAATTATGCGAATTAATGTACCCCGGGCGAGGTCTAACAGCTC
>JANMTF010000225.1:0-5053 GCA_031390175.1 Polaromonas sp. | reverse complement strand
ACGGCAAAACATCAAATCAACTTAACCACCTGCTTACCAAAATTCTTCCCCTTCAGCAGCCCCAAGAAAGCCTCGGGTGCCGCCTCAATTCCCTGCGCCACCGTCTCACGCGGTTTAAATTTGCCCGTAGCAATCAGGCCGCCCAACTCTTTCAAAGCCTCAGGCCACACCTCCATGTGCTCGCTCACAATAAAGCCTTCAATCTTCAAGCGGCTCATCAAGATCAACGCCGGGGCAGCCAAGGGCAGCGGTTTGCCATCGTAGCCCGCAATCATGCCGCACACTGCAATGCGGCCAAAGACGTTCATGCGCGCCAGCACCACATCCAAAATCCAGCCACCCACGTTCTCAAAATAGCAATCTATGCCATTGGGCGCAGCCTCTTTGAGCGCGGCGTTCAAGGCCTTACCGTCAGTATGCTCTTTGTAGTCGATGCAGGCGTCAAAGCCCAGCTCTTTCACCGCGTAGTCACATTTATCTTTACCGCCAGCAATACCCACCACGCGGCAGCCGCGCGCCTTGGCCAGCACGCCCACGGCACTGCCTACTGCGCCGCTGGCCGCAGTCACACACACGGTTTCGGCCGCTTTGGGTTGGCAGATTTTCAGCAGTCCGTAATACGCCGTCACACCCGGCATGCCCACTGCGCCCAGGTAGTGGCTGAGCGGGATGTGCGTGGTGTCTACCTTGCGCAGGGCACCCACGGCATTGCCATCGACCACGCTGTACTGCTGCCAGCCGCCCATGCCCACCACTTTGTCGCCCACTGCAAACTTGGCGTTTTTTGACTCGACCACTTCGCCCGCTGTGCCGCCGCCCATCACCGCGCCGACTTCTTGGGGTATGGCGTAGCTCTTGCTGTCGTTCATGCGGCCGCGCATGTACGGGTCCAGGCTCATGTAGTGGTGGCGCACCAGCACCTGGCCGTCTTGCAGCGCGGAGGTGTCAGTTTTCACCAGTTTGAAGTTGCTGGTTTGCGCCTCTGCGGTGGGGCGGTTGTCTAAAAGCCATTGTTGATTTTGCATAGTGTGCTCCTTTGTTACTATCTATTCAGTAGCTGCTACCGCGATTTTCTATTGGGCTAGCGGCGTATTTGGTTAATAAAACACCTGTGGTGCTCAATCCGTGGCCGGTGGATTCAAGTCATTGGCTTTGGCAGCACCTGTAGGCAAGCGCCGCACGTACTTAAAGGTGCCGGTAGCATGAGAACACGCCCTGCCCTGCACGTCAAAAATCGTCGCTTCGGTAAATGCCATGCTCGATGTGCGGTGAATCAAACGCCCTTTGGCCACCAGCGGGCCAACAGCGGGCTGCATGAAACTGGTCTTCATCTCGATGGTGACAATGCCCATGTTCAGCTCCACACTGCGCGCCGCATGCGCCATCACCACGTCCATCAAGGTCATGCTGGCACCACCGTGCGTCACGTTAAAACTGTTCAAGTGCTCAGGCAGCGCAGTGTAGTTAATCTGCGCCTCGCCGCCTTCAAACTTGACCAGTTCAAAACCCAAGTGTTCTACAAAAGGAATATGGACGCTGAATTTCATGATTTTTCAAATAACGTATTCAATACAGATTTCAAGCGATCTTCGAAACTTTTATAGCTTCCCAAGCGCAGCAGCTTATCCCTTGAAGTGCATAATTCTGCCACTCGATATCGATAGTCTTGTGGATAGAACTTTCGCCGCCGACGGGCATTGTGATCCACAGCGGCTGTCAAAGCCGCATCCAATACATTTTTCGCCTCGCACGACTCAATTTTTCCTATTACCGGCAGTGCCAATTCTGAAGCGCCATTTGTATTGCCCACGGCGGATCGAATAGCGTCTTCATCACAAAGCAACCAAGCTTCCGTCATTCTGACGGGTACTATCGCAACTGCTTTTTGCCTGAGTTCCGCATCCAGGGACAACTCAATCTCTTCCAAACGTTTAATGGCGGGCTGCTTTTCGGCATCACGATGAATGAACAGCAGATCACAGGAATATTGTTCAATCGTTTTCGCAATACGCTCACCAAGAGTGTGTCCTTTTGGGCTGGAAAAAACAACATCGGAAAAAGCCATCGCAGGATAGAGTTCCTTCAGCGCATTTTGAATTACAGGAATCAACATGCGATCGGAACTTCCATCGGCAACCAAGATTGAGCTAACGGGTATCATTTTCAAAAAGCTAATGTAGATTGATGTACCGATGCAAACAACTCTTTTACGCGTTTGCCAACTACAGCTTTAGATTCATGGGCCGACGCACCGCTTAAAAACGAAAGCACCTCGCCAGTTTGAACACAGTGTTCGTCCGCTTTAGCTCGCCAGGTACCTTTTATGGGCAGATACTCAACTCCGCGAAAACCACCACGCTGCCACGCTTGTGCAAACAAAATGTCGTCAGCAACCACCTCGGCAACTACCAGTGGGGAGTGGGTGTTAATTAGAACCTGTCGAAGCGATGCGCTATCACCATTACCGAGCTCATCAGCACTGTTTGAATAAGACAGATTTTTCACAAGCTCAATCATTTCTGGAATTTTTGTCGGATGAATTCCATTCTCCGGCTCTTCCATGCAAATTAATCCATTGGCATCGGGGTCGCACGCCAGCACGCTTAGCGCTAGAAATCTAAGTGTTCCGTCAGACAATGCACTGGCAGGAAAAGATTGATTATTGAAGGTCACAGAAAGTGTACGCAGTTGTAGCAAATCATTGTCAATCACATCGACGGATTGCACGCCACGAATTAGCGTTGACAAGTCTGCCGCGACATCAGCATTTAGCTTGATTCGATGCAGTGCTGCGGGCAAGTGCTCTCCACGATGAGAGACGTGGCTATCACTGTTAAAAGTGTCCGGCTCTCTTAATGCAGACGGCTCCAACTGCAATAGCTTCCAGGACTGCATCTCGCGTCGCATCGCAAGATGCGAGGCGTGTGCTTCGGAATCTACACCGGAAAGAACTGTCCTCGGTGTTGTCAATGGCACTCGTAACGGCGCTCCACGCCTATCATTTCCATCGTCACTACGTAGAAATATTTTAGTTATGCCCTGATCCTCTTTTGTCTCTATAAATGGATTGGTTCTCTTGCCACGCACGTGCTTTAAAGCCAACTCTTTATCTGCAAATTTCCAGTCTGTAGATACTGCTGATTTTGTTCTAGGCTTAAGATGCTCTGAAGTGATCTCAATCCTGTCTCCCAGCCCTTTTTTAGAATCTCCTTTGATTAAACGCAAGCCCAACTTGTATTCAAGGCAGGTACTTGTCACATCGACGGCTTGTGAGTAGTCGTCAACAACCGTACTCGGTACGACCGCTTCCACCAGAAACTCCATTTCAGCGCTAGCCTTCCCGTCCTCGCAGGCGCTAAACAGACTTGCGAATGAAGTTGTTTTACCATTTAATCCACGCACTAACCCAGCTGCATTGGCAATCGGCATTGATGCCAAGTCACTTAAAAATTTAATCGCATCGAACAAGTTTGATTTCCCCACCCCATTTTGTCCGGCGATACAGGTAAAAAATCCAAATCTTAAGTCAACTGACTTGAGATTCTTAAAGCCGCTAATTTTTAACCTTGTCAGCATATTAATAGATTAGTGAGATAAATCGAGAAGGTGAAACAGCTTCACCACAGATGATCTTTATACTACCCACCAGCAACTACACTCACGCCGCCATCCACCGCCAGCCATTGGCCGGTGATGTGTTTGCCCGCAGCCGATGCGTACAACAGGCACAGGCCTTTCAGGTCTTCGTCGTCGCCCAAGCGGCGCAGGGGGGCGTTTTCTTTCAGCTTGTCTTCGCCCAAAGCTTTTAAGGTGCCTGCGGTCATCTTGCTGGGGAAAAAGCCCGGGCAGATGGCGTTGACGCGGATGTTGTACTTGCCCCACTCAGCGGCCAGTGCGCGGGTGAAGTTGATGACCGCGCCTTTGGAGGTGTTGTACGCGATGGTGTTCATGCCACTGGGGTTGCCGCCCAAGCCTGCGATGGAGGCGATGTTGATGATGCTGCCGCCGTGCTTGTCGATCATGCATTTTTTGGCGATGCGTTGGCTGAGTAAAAAGTAGCCGCGCACGTTGAGGTTCATTACTTTATCCCACGCCTCTGCGGGGTGGTCTTCGGCCGGTGCGCCCCAGGCAGCTCCGGCGTTGTTGACCAAAATATCTACCGTGCCCAGGCGCTGCAAGGTTTCATCGGCCAAGCGGTTGATTTCTTCGTCTTTGGCGCAATCGGCGGCTATCCACTGCGCATCAATACCAGCGGCTTTGAGTTCAGCCACAGACTCTTCCAGGTCAGACGCTTTGCGCGAGCTGAGCATGATCTTGGCACCCGCCTCGCCCAGTGCATGGGCCATTTGCAGGCCCAGGCCGCGTGAGCCGCCGGTGACGAGGGCGGTTTTGCCAGTCAGGTCAAATAGCTGCTGAATTTTGCGTGGGGTCATGGGTGTCTCCTGTTGGAATAGATTGAACTAAGGTGGGTGGAAATTACGGTAAAAAGCGAGCGCCTTGGGTCGCGCCGTGCTGGGTACGCTGGTCGTATTCTTTATCGCGGTTTTTCAGGTTGTTGTACAGCCTGTCAAACTCTGACTGGGCAATAGCTTTGGCTTGCCCGCAGGCCATGTCGCCATAGCCCAGGAATTTTTCTTGCACCAGTGCGGCCAGCTCGTTGCCGTGCTGCACGTGACCTTCTTCATGCTGTTGCAGGGCGGCGTAGTAATCTTGCCAGCGCTGGCGCAGTGTGAGCGGGGCGGCAGCCTCGTCGGTCCATTTGGGCATCAAAATCTCACCTTTGACGCTCAGGCGCACGGAGTCGAAGCGGCACATGTTGCCCGATGGCACGGTGGTGTATTGGTAAGAGATATCCCAGTTGGCCAAACCATGAAAGCCTTTAGGGCCGTTGGCGCTCAGAGACCGCACCAGACTGGCATAGTCTTTTCCGCTCACTGGATAGCGGTTCCAGATAATTTTGGTATCGAGTCCTCCACTTTTGGAGGGCATGTTTTTTAATGTCATAGGGGTAGATGGTAAGCCCTGCGCGCAGGGAACATCGGTAAATATCTTG
>JANMTF010000195.1:0-77272 GCA_031390175.1 Polaromonas sp. | reverse complement strand
TGGCCAACGAGTTTTTGCGCCGCATGGCGGGCGACTTGCCCAAGAACTTTGCACAAACCGTGGTCGATGCCGTGTTGGCTGCTAACGCCAAAGCCGAGACGGTTGCCTCACGCAAAGCATCGCAAATCGCACTGGAAGCCTTTACCGCCGCCCTGCCCGAGATGCTGGGCGGCAGCGCCGATTTGACCGGCTCGAACCTCACCAACACCCAATCCACCCCGCCGATGCGCATCGACCTGGCAGGCGATGTGAAGCGCGATGCAGATGGCAAGCTGGGCCGCCACATCAACTACGGCGTGCGCGAGTTTGGCATGGCCGCCATCATGAACGGCATTACCCTGCACGGTGGCTTTATCCCCTACGGCGGCACCTTCCTTACCTTCAGCGATTACAGCCGCAACGCCATCCGCATGGCCGCGCTGATGAAAAAGCGTGTGATCCATGTGTTTACCCACGACAGTATTGGCTTGGGTGAAGACGGCCCCACGCACCAGTCGATCGAGCACGCGGCCTCGCTGCGTTTGATCCCTAACTTGGACGTGTGGCGTCCGGCTGATACCGCAGAAACCGCGGTGGCTTGGGCCGTTGCACTGCAAAACAAAAACAAGCCTACAGCGCTGTTGCTGTCACGTCAAAACCTGCCCTACGCACCCAAGGCTGATTCAAATGCCGCGCCCGACGCAAGCGGCCTGGACAACATCAGCAAAGGCGCTTACGTGCTGGCCGAGCCGCAAGAAGTCGGCATCAACAAAAAGCCCCAAGTCATCATCATCGCCACCGGCTCGGAAGTGCAATTGGCCCTAAAGGCGCAAGAACTCTTGGCCACCAAGAAAATAGCTGTGCGTGTAGTTTCCATGCCCAGCACCACCACTTTCGACAAACAAAGCGTGGCTTACAAAAAGCAAGTGTTGCCGGCAGGCATCCCGCGCGTTGCGGTAGAGATGGGCAGCACCGATGGCTGGTGGAAGTACGGCTGCGCCGCAGTGGTCGGTATCGACAGCTATGGCGAGTCGGCCCCCGCGCCCGTGCTGTTCACGCATTTTGGTTTCACCCCCGAGAACGTCGCAGCAACTGTGCAAGCAGCTTTGCAGCGCCGTTAATTTTAATTTTTAACAGGAGATCAGTATGAAAGCAGTTCGATTTTTGGCAGCAGTAGCGGCCGTATGGGCCACCAGCCTGTCAGCGCAAACCGTCAGCAGCCTTAAAGTGGTGCCTACGCAAGTCAAAGTGGGCGAAGCGGTGCAAGCCACCGTAGGCATTGATGTGGCGCAAACTATCAACTGTGGGTTGCACATTGTCTGGGGAGACGGCGCGGTGCTGGAAAGCAAGATTAACCAAGCCCAAGATGTGCCAACGGTCGCATCACACCAATACGCCAAACCAGGGACCTACACCATTGTGGCTGAACCAAAGCGCGTTGGCTCGGTATTGAAATGCAATGGCAAAAACCAAAAAGTGGTGGTGACCGTAGCTGCTGCTGCCGTAGCCGCAGCGCCCGCTGTATCCGTAGCGCCAGCGGCTCCCGCTGTAGCCGCCGCCGCTCCAACCGCCTCGGACGCACCGGCTAAAGCGCAGGAAAGCTCGGATCTGTGCCCTAAAGGCTGGACCCTGAGCAAAGCCAGTGTCAAAGCCAATGGCTCTTTCACCTGCAAGGCTGCGCCTAAAACCAAGGTGCCTAAAGAAGAAATCATGTGTCTGGAGAAGCTTAAGTATTTTGCCGACAGCAAATCTGGCCAACTCGGCTGCCGCCCGTAATTTAAAATTTTGAACTCTGGAGAAATTGCTATGACCATCAAGGTAGGCATCAACGGCTTTGGCCGCATCGGGCGCATGGTGTTTCGCGCTGCGGTACAAAACTTTTCCGACATCGAAATCGTCGGCATCAACGACCTGCTCGAACCCGACTACTTGGCCTATATGCTCAAGTACGACAGCGTGCACGGCCGGTTTAAAGGCGAGGTGTCGGTGGAGGGCACCACCTTGGTGGTCAATGGCAAGCGTATCCGCCTGACCGCTGAACGCGACCCCTCTACGCTCAAGTGGAATGAAGTGGGCGCAGACGTGGTGATCGAATCCACCGGCTTGTTCCTGGACAAAGTGACCGCGCAAAAGCATTTGGATGCAGGCGCGAAAAAAGTGGTCATGTCGGCCCCGTCCAAAGACGACACCCCCATGTTCGTCTACGGCGTGAACGACAAAACCTACGCGGGCCAGGCCATCATTTCCAACGCCTCTTGCACCACCAACTGCCTGGCCCCCGTGGCCAAGGTGCTGAACGACAAATGGGGCATCAAGCGCGGCCTGATGACGACCGTGCACGCAGCTACCGCGACGCAGAAAACCGTAGACGGCCCGAGCAACAAAGACTGGCGCGGTGGACGCGGTATTTTGGAGAACATCATTCCATCCAGCACTGGCGCAGCCAAGGCCGTGGGCGTGGTGATTCCTGAGCTGAACAAAAAGCTCACCGGCATGTCGTTCCGCGTGCCGACCAGTGATGTGTCGGTGATTGACCTGACCGTAGAGCTGGTCAAAGAAGCCAGCTACGCCGAGATTTGCGCTGAGATGAAAACCCAAAGCCTGGGCGCCATGAAGGGCGTGTTGGGTTACACCGAAGACAAAGTAGTCGCCAGTGACTTCCGTGGCGAGAGCTGCACCAGCGTGTTTGACGCAGACGCAGGCATCGCGCTGGACAGCACCTTTGTGAAGGTGGTGAGCTGGTACGACAACGAATGGGGCTACAGCAACAAGACGCTCGAGATGGTGCGGGTGGTGGCAGGCAAATAGTCGACGATCAGATCGGTCTGTGCTCGGTTCTGTGCTCGCTCTGGCACTGGGTGTGCACAGCTGCGCGGCTGTCCCCCGGCCTGCGGCCTCCTCTTTTATGCCGCTGCGCTGTGCACACCAAGTGCCAGAGCTGCGTCAGGGAATGGTTGGGGCATAACGGTGGATCGCCACCATGGTCACAAGAGCTGGTCGGCGGTGTACTCAGCGTAGCGGCATAAAGGAGGAGGCAGCGGCCCTAGGCCGCCACGGGGGACAGCCGCGGAGCTGAGTACACCGTCGGCCTGCTCCCGTACAAGACAAAGAGTACGCCGTCGGCCAGCTCTAGTACAAAACACAGGCGCATCGATCGCACGCAATCTCAGGCAACTATTTTTAGCAAAATCCGGCTCTAGCCCAATAAAATATTGCGGGAGCAGCTATAAATTACGTAGCAAATTAGCCAACTCAACTGCAGACTTCACGCCCATTTTGTCGAACACCCGGGCACGGTGCACCTCCACGGTGCGCACACTGATGTCGAGCTGATCGGCGATCAGTTTGTTGGGCAGACCGTCGGTTACCAGGCGCATCACATCGCGCTCGCGTTCGGTCAGCTCGTCGTGGCGGTGGCGCAGGCTGTCGTGGGCTTTGGTAGCTTGCACGACGGTGGCGCTCACGGCCAGTGCTTGCTCTATGCGGTCTACCAGGGCGTTGTCTGAAAACGGTTTTTCATAAAAATCAAACGCACCCCGTTTGACGGCATCGACCGCAGTCGGTACATCGGCATGGCCGGTGAGAAAGATCACCGGTAGCGCTGCGGCCCATGGCTTGGTTTGCAGTTGCTCAAACAGGGCTAGCCCGCTCATGCCGGGCATGCGCACGTCCAGCAGCAGGCAGCTGGCTTGGCGGGGATTGTAGTTTTGCGCCACGTTAGCCCAAAACGCCTCGGCACTGTCAAACGACTCATGCGGAAGGCGGCGCGAGCGTAGCAACCAAGCCAGCGCATCGCGCACGCCGGTATCGTCGTCTACGATATAAACAGTGGCATCTTGGATGGGTTGCATAGTGCGCTAGATTTTATGAGTAGGTAGGGTGAATTTAAACATAGTCCCGCGTGGCTTGCGCGGCTCGTAGGCGAGAAAGCCGCCGTGTTGTTCCACCACAGTGCGGCACATGCTCAGACCCAAGCCCATGCCTTCCTTTTTGGTAGTAAAAAACGGGGTAAACAAACGCTCTGCCGTCGCGGCATCGATACCCCCGCCGCAATCGGTCACGGTAAATTCCATCCAACGACGGCTGGTTTGGGTGTCGTCCAGCTGGGCGCTCAAGCGCATAGTGGCCCGAACTTCTAGCCCCAGTATGCGCTGATCTATCGGCACATGCTCCATGGCTTGCATGGCATTGCGCGCCAGGTTCAGCAGCACTTGCTCCACCATCGTGCGGTCACACAGCACGGCTGCCAGATCGGGCGCGCACTGCACCTGCACCCGCACGCCCAGCTTGCGCGCTTGCAGGCTCACCAGAGGCATGATGGCGTCGAGCAAGGCGCTGGGCGCGATTTTCTCGTGGGCTTGGTCACGGCGGCGCACAAAGTTGTGGACAGATTTGATCACTTTGCCGGCTCGTTCGGCCTGCTCGCCGATACGGCGCATGGCGTGCTCCATATCCTGCGGGCTCAAAGCGGCGTGCGCTTGCAGCATGTTGAGCGAGCCAGTGGCGTAGCTGGAGATGGCCGCCAGAGGCTGGTTCAGCTCATGGCTGAGCAGGGAGGCCATCTCGCCCACCGTAGCCAAGCGGGCGCTGGCCTGCAGCCGCTCCAGGCTTGCGCGCGAGAGTTCTTCCATGCGCCGCTGGTCGGTCATGTCCAGGATGGCGCTCATCCAGCCAGTTTGCGTGCCCAGGGCATTGATCAGAGGAGCCTCAATAATCAGCACCGGAAACCGCGTGCCATCTTCGCGCACAAACACCGACTCGTAGCCCTGGCGTGAGGGCCGGTTGTCAGCCAAGCGCACAGCCTGGCGTTGCTCATATTCGTTGGCCAGCTCGGGCGGCCAATACGGCATGGGCGACGTAATACCCACCAGCTCAGCGGCGGAATAGCCCGTCATTTGGCACAGGGCTGGGTTCACGTAGGTAATGCGGCCTTGCAAGTCGCGCGCGCGCATGCCGGTGACGAGAGAGTCTTCCATGGCTTTGCGAAATGCCAAAGCTTCTGCCAGTTCGCGCTCCGCGCGCAGGCGTTTGCTGATGTCTTTGCCCAGCAGTACCAATACACATACCAACGCCACGGCCATTAGGGTGACCAAAGCCGTCAACACATTGGGGAACAGGGCGGGCGCGCCGCGCCAGCTGTCCATACGCACTACCAATGTGTTGCCAGGCAAATCCAGCAGTTGCTGGGCGGTAAATACACGGCTGCCGCGCAGCGTAGTGCCGTGAATAGCCAAGCGTGTGCCATCGGCTTCGGTAAACGACACCTCCTGCCCCCGGGTGAGTTGCTTGCCAATCAGTTCGGTCAATATGCTTTGCAGCGCATAGGTGGCCACCAAGTAGCCGCTGTTTTGACCGGCCATGGTCAGCGGCATGCACAGCTCGATCAGCTCTAGCCCCAAGCCATCAGGCTGTGGCACAAAATGGCTGCTGGAATAGGCCGGACCACTCAAGCGACGGGCCAAACTACAGGCCAGTTGGAGTTCACTTTGCGAGCTGCTTCGGGCCAGTTGGTTGAACAAGGGTTTTTGGAATGGCGAGTTCGCCTCTGTGCGGACATTGAACTGCAAGTCGCGCCATTCAATGCGCACCAGCTCTCGGTGCCCGCGCAGTATGGCGGTGGCTTCCTGGGCCCAGGCATTGGGCTCAGACTGCGCCGCCTGAAGCGCCTGCAAGCTTTGCACATTGCGGGTCAGGGCTACGCGTATGTCACTGGCGGCCTCGGTAGCGTCACGCTCCAGGCGCGCTTGCACTTGGCTGGCCTCGTAGCGCCCGGCCAACCACACCAAGAGCACCAACAAAGCCACCACCAAGACGACCAATAGGGCCCATAGTACTCGCCTGCGCGTGGGCCAGATGTGGGTTAACCAAAGTGGCTTGGCTGCGATGCTTGCGGTACCAGCCCGCGTCATTGGAATGCAGGCATGGCGGGAGGCAAGGGTTTTCTGTGCGCTAAGGCAGGCAGCTGCTTGCGCTGCATAACGAGTTCAGGCATGGACATATCGGCTATCACCACGCCCTCACCTTCTGCTCGTTCGGCCAATACCCGGCCCCAGGCATTCACCACCATCGAGTGGCCCCAAGTACGCCTCCCATTGGCGTGTACGCCGCCTTGTGCGGGGGCTACCACGTAGGCCAGGTTTTCAATAGCGCGGGCGCGCAGCAGCACCTCCCAGTGGGCCTGCCCTGTGGTGTGGGTAAAGGCACTGGGCACCAGCAGCACATCGGCTTGAAGCATCTGGTACAGCGCTGCAAAGCGCAGGTCGTAGCACACGCTCAGGCCCACACGCCAGGCATGGCCGTCGCGCGAGGGCAGACTAAAGCAGACCGGTGTATCGCCAGGTTCGAGCACGCGGGATTCGTCGTAGCGCTCGGTGCCATTGTCAAATGCAAACAGATGAATTTTGTCGTAGCGGGCTATTTGCTTGCCCTGGGGGCTAAACACCAAGCAGCTGTTGCGCACCTTGGCCGCTTGCGAAGTGGACACTGGCATCGTGCCGCCCACCAGCCAAACGCCGTGGCGCTTGGCAGCATCGGCTAAAAACTGCTGAATCGGCCCGGTGCCATCTTGTTCTTGCATGATCAGTTTATCGGTATCGCGCTGGCCGAGCGCACAAAAATACTCAGGCAACACCACCAGCTCTGCACCTTGGGAGGCGGCTTCTTGCACCAGCGCCTCAGCCCTTTGCAGGTTGGTATCAACCTGCAAGCACGAGACCATTTGGATGGCGGCAACTTTCATACGGCCTATTGTGACAACTCTGAAGCGGGGAGACTTGTTTTTTTACTGACTTTGGTGAACTTAGGCTCTGTCCAGGTTCCATCAACACGGTACTCTTGGGTTGCAGCCTCCAGCAAGGGGCGGCGCAAAAGCAACTGCGCTAAAAAGGTGCCCAAACCAATGGCGGGATTGATCACGGCGGCAATCAACGAAGCGGTTCCAGCATTGATCTCAGGCACCACCACCACGCGCAGGTCTTGGGTCTCTTTGGCAATATCGGCGCGGCCTTCCATTAGTACCGCGGCGTTAATACCCTTCATTTGCAGATTATTGGTAATCGCGATGCCTTGTTCTAATCTGACGTCACCGCGGATAAAGTCAAACGAAAAACCATCGCTGAATACATCACGAAAATCCAGCGTAAGTCTGCGCGGCAGCGACTGCAAGCTTAATACGCCTAACAGTTTGCCTAGACCAGGCTCAACTTTAAGGAACCGACCTTCTTCAATATTGACATTAAAGTTGCCGCTCAAACTGGGGTAGTCCAAGGCCAAAGGTGATCCGAGCCACGACACTTGGCCCTCCATTGCGCCCTTGCCTTGGGCCACTGTTTTCTCCATGCCCAAACGTTTGAGCAGCTCACCCGAGTCGGCAATGGCCAGTTTAAAGTTCATGACGGTTCGTCTGCGCTGGCTAGCTCTACCTTCCAGAGGATTGGTTCCTAGAGCGATCCAGTTCCCGGTAGCGGTGAGTTGGGCTTCTGGCAGGGTGACATTGAGTTTATTCAAACGCCATTCACGCACAGCGCCTTCGCGCGCCGCTGCAGAAATCCCACGGTTGACGGCTTCTACTTCAACCCGACCGAATTTCTTGCCACGCAGTTCGAGATCCTCCACCACGATGTCCAGAGCAGGGATGGCGGTAGGTTGCTCGCTCAAGGTGGCCTCAATCTCATTGGCGCCAGCCTGCGCAATCGTCAATCTTGCCAAGCGGGCGTAGACACGCCCGGGGTTGTTGCCACTGGGCTGGTGGTACTCCACATAGCCGTTGAGCTCACGTGCATCCAGGTTAGCACGCCAGGTCAAACCTTCGCGCGAGCCGCCCACCACCACATTGTTCAAAGTGCGCCCCTCTATGGTAAGCTCGCGCGCTCGCACACCAACGATGCTGGGCATATAGCCGCTGACGGCGCTGCTGCTGGTGGTGTTATCCGGTGCCAAATTTGCTGGGCCTAGACTGGCACCTGTTGTGCTGCTCAGAGCCTTTCGCCAAGCGTCAAGATTCACCTGCGCAAAATTGATGTTGGCGATCACAGCATCTTCGGTATACGGCGTAGTTTCGCCTTGGCTCAGACCCACACCGATGCCGCCGCGCAGTACCCGAGGCTCTGCACCTGAGATGTCACGCACATACACGATAGAGGCTATGTTGCCTATGTCCACCAGAATTTGGTCCTGCAGTTTTTGCCCGGCGGCCAATGACTCGCGTAGCAAGTTATTTTCGTAGCGCAGCGCCAGCACCGTCTCCGCCGGTTTGTTCAGTGGGGGCGGGAAACTCAGTGCCATGCCTTGCAGATTGCTGGTGATGGACAGCTCGGGCAGGCCTTTGCGAAAACTCAAAACCGCAGCATATGCCGCACTGCCCGTGGCGCTTTGGCCTAAACGCGAGACAAAACCCAATTCTTTGGCTTGACGCAACGCTTCCGCGGTAACTGTGCCGTGGGCTTTGAACACCAAGCCCGCATCGTCAGGCCCGGCATTACTTTGCGTGCCACCCTCCAGGCGCATATCGCCGCCCAGCAAGCTGGCTTGTGCGCCTTGGATGGCAAATCCGGACTCGTTGAAAGTCACCAAGCCCTTAGCGCGAGCGAGCAGGGGGCTTTCAGGGGTAATTTGCACGTCATTGCCTGCCAGAGTAATGCTGCCCAGTACTTTAGAGCGCTCTAAGTTAAACAAAGGCAAATTGAGATTGAGTTGGATATCGGCGTTGCCAGTGGCGGTAGTTTTAGCCAAACTTTGGTTGGTAATGCCCAAAAGGGGCGAACCATTGACGACGGCCAGCATATCGCTGCCGGTACCCCGCGCATCGGCGTTTACGATGATGGTGGGCGTGATGGACAGATCTGGAATACGCGCGTCAGCTCGGACAATTTGCAGGCTGTTATTGTCACCAAAGCGGCCAGAGGCGGCATTGACAGCCAAGGATGTGCGATCAAATACCAGCTCACCGTTCATTTGGTTTAGCACAGGCCATGGCAAGGTACCTGAGGGCTGGATAGATTTAGGCACGTAGGCAAAGCGGGCATCGACCACTTGGGCTGCAATGCGAAACTCGCCCAGTTTGGGGTCGGCAAACGGCATGTCAAACAAATCGCCCTTGATAGTGAATTTGGCAGAACTCACACGCCCCTGCACCACGGCTTCGCGCACATAGTCACGCGCGGCTTTGCCTATCACAAAGGGCAGATAGCGCGATATCTTGGTGCCATCACCGCGGGACAAGGTGCCCTGCAAGTCGAGCACACCAGGAAAGCGTGATTTGGCACGGCTCTGGTCGGGATCTGCCGTGTGCCAATGGGCTTGGGCGATGCCTTGGGCATCGGCGTTGGCAAACTGAATTTTGTCCAACTTAAGATCAATTTTCCCGTTGTCCAATACCCATTTGGCATCGGCACTCAAACTGTCGAGCAGCACCACAGGGTCTTCCAACGCGCCGGGTAAGTCTACCGCCCCGTTGGTAATCACCAATTTGGCATCGCCGCCAGTTTGGTTCAGCTTGAAATCGACCGCAGCGCCACGCACACCAGGCCGGGTTTGCTGCACTAGTGCAAGCGTGCTCGTACCCAGCTGTTCAATGGCTTGCGGCGTAGTCGGTGCGCGTTGCGATGCCACGCTCAAGCCTTGCACGCGCCCTTGTGCTTCGTAACGGCGAGGCTCGCTGATATGGCCTTGCCAACTGGCTTGCAATGTACTGACCAAACCTTTGGGAGCCAGGCTGCGAATCAAACTGTGGGTGGCGGTACCTACCGGCAAACGATCGGCAATTTGCGCCAGCGCGGCGAGGTCGAGCCGGTCGGCTTTGAGTTCTCCATAGGCTTGCACCTTGCCTTCTTGCCCGGTTTGCAAGAAGCTCACATTGCCGCCCGGCCATTGGATGCCGTCTTGGGTACGAAAAGCCAAGCCTTCGGTTGCAAAGCGAATACCACCCGCCACGGTTTGCCCGGCCAAGCGGCCACTGACCGACTGCATGGCGATAGGCTGCAAGTCCTTGGCCAAGCGGACATCCACCTGCCTCAAAGCCACATCGGCAGTAGCGGCGGTGAGCTGCCCTTGGCTGAGGGTAGCCCAAGCGCGCAGTGCGCCCGCACCGCGCGTGATGTCTATACCCACATCGGCGTACGGCTTGAGCTGGGAGACATCTATGCGAGAAAAGTCGGCAAACAGCTCGCCTTCCCAATCTTGCCATTTTCCCGCATGGGAACCGGTGAGAGGGCTGCGGGTATTGCCAACAATTTTGAAGCGCTCGCCCCAAGCAGGAGCAGGCGTGGCGTCTAGGCGAAATAGATGCTGGCGCCCAGGGTTGCGCAAAACGAAATCCACTTGGCTCAGCGCTAGCGGCGGTGCGCCGCGCATCTCATCCGTCCAACGTACCGTACCCGAGCGAATCACAAACTCACGTTGCTGGAAAAACCAATGCGCTGCGTCTTGGTTGTTTTCTTCGTCTTTGCTGGCTGACATGTCCAGCCCGGCCACCAAAATACGCCCTTGCGCGGTACGCCGAATGTCCAGTTCTGGCTGGTCAATGACCAGTTGCTCAAAGCCCAGACTGGCCAGCGAGCGTGGAGACAGTGCTGCGGTTACTTTTTTGAGCACCAAAGCATCGCGCCCCGCGCTGTCGAGCAGGCGCACGTCCTGCAGTTCAAACGAAGGCACCAACGTATGCGATTGGGCTGTGATCGCGCCAATACGCACGGGCACCCCTATGATTTGGCTGAGGCGGCTTTCCAGGGTTGGGCGCAGTTCGCCGATTCGCGGCACAATCAGGCCATGCAGTGCAATCCAAGACAGGCCAAAGACAATGGCTGCGGCCAACACCAGCCACCACACCAGTGCCATAGCGCGGCTGGCCCAGCGCAAACGGCGCGAGGACATGTGGGCGGGCGGCTCGGGCAGTGGCGCGGCGCTAGCAGCGGGTGGATGGGGTGACAATTCGGACATGGTACAGAAGATAGTTGGAATTATGACCCGTGATGCAAGCCCCAGTTCGCCGCAAGAATGTGAAGTTTTGTGTAGCGAAGGGCTTTCTTGTCCGCCCGTACCGCTTTCTGGCACTCCCAATAGCTCGGACTACCCACGCTACGCCCAGAGAGTGCGGCATCGGTATGCACCATTTTTGGCTTTTTTACCCACCACAGGCCTCACCCTTAGCACCTTAAACGTGTGCTATGACCAGTTGGTGCACAGCGGCTTGGAGCCATCGGCGAGCCTGCGCATCACGCGGGCCTTGGTGCTGGAGCGCTTGACGGTGCGCGACTGCGACGCGCATGGCGCTTTGGCCGAGATCACCACGGCCATGACGACGCTGGCCGAGTTTGCGCTGGATACCGCTTGCACCCAGTCCATGCAGGCTTTGGACGCTGTGCACGGCGCACCGCTGTCTGTCACCGGCCAACGCGTGGCGTTTTGGGTGGTAGGCATGGGCAAGCTGGGCGCCCATGAGCTCAACGTATCGAGCGATATTGACTTGATCTACGTGTACGAGGAAGACGGCGAGACCGCTGGCAGCGCGCTAGGCCGAGGCCGCATCAGCAACCACGAGTACTTTGCCAAAGTGGTACGCAGCATCAGCACATGGCTTGCCGACACCACCGAGCACGGCTTTGTGTTCCGGGTCGATTTGGCGCTGCGCCCCCATGGTAACTCGGGGCCCAGCGCCGTGTCCTTGGGCGCTTTAGAAGACTACCTGGTGGCCCATGGGCGCGAGTGGGAGCGCTTTGCCTGGCTCAAAAGCCGCGTGGTCGCGCCTGCCAGGGCCTTGGCTTCGGCAGTCGCGCTGCGCCAAGTGGTATTGCCCTTTGTGTTCCGTAAGTATCTCGATTACAACGTATTTGACGCTTTGCGTGTGCTGCACCGGCAAATCCGCGACCATGCCAGCAAGCGTGCAGCGGGCAGGCCGGAGCGGGCGAATGACATCAAGCTCTCGCGCGGCGGTATCCGTGAGATTGAGTTTACCGTGCAGCTTTTGCAGGTGGTGCGCGGCGGCCAGTTCCCGGAGCTGCGCACCCGCGCTACGCTGGATGCATTGCTGCGCGTAGCGACTGCAGGCCTGATGCCGCAGGCCACGGCGACTGCGCTGGCACAGGCCTATGTATTCTTGCGCCGGGTGGAGCACCGCATCCAGTACCTGGACGACCAGCAAACCCATGTGGTGCCCACCGACGAGGCCGATTTGGCATGGCTGGCGCGCAGCATGGGCTACGAGGACAGCGGTCCATTTTTGTCGGCCTTGGACGCGCACCGTGAAGCCGTGGCGACAGAGTTTGACCGTTTACTGGGCAACACCCAAACTTGTGAGAATTGTGGGCCGGGCAACACCCCGGTCGATACGCTGGAGCAACTGCTCGAAGGCTTGCCAGCACGTTTTCGTGAGCGTGTGGCCTTGTGGCGCGAGCACCCCCGCGTGCTGGCGCTGAGTGATGCGTCGCTAGAACGTTTGCAGCGATTGGTGCGGCGCACAGGCCAATGGTTGACCGAGAAAAAAATCAGTGAAGACGCTGCGGTGCGCATAGCGGACTGGATCGAGCCCCTGCTGCGCCGCGAAAGCTATCTTTCTTTGCTGCTGGAGCGCCCCCAGGTGCATGAACGCTTGCTGCGCGTCCTGGGCACCGCCCGGTGGCCTGCCCGCTACCTGATGACGCACCCAGGCGTGGTGGACGAGTTGGCCAGCGACGCTGTGCTGTATGAACGCTTTGATCCCGCACAGTTTGAATCTGAGCTTCAAGGCCGTGCAGATGCTTTGCACCGCAGTGGCCAAGACGACGATGAGGCTTTGATGCTGCTGCTGCGCCGCGCCCAGCATGCCGAGGTGTTTCGCATTTTGGTGCGCGATGTAGAAGGCCGCGCTACGGTAGAGCAAGTGGCTGATGAGCTCAGCGCACTGGCAGACAGCGTGCTGCAAACCACCGCCCGTTGGTGCTGGGCGAGGTTAAAAAACCGCCATGCGGAGCAATCGCAGTTTGCCATCATCGCCTACGGCAAGCTGGGAGGCAAAGAGCTGGGCTATGGCAGTGATCTGGACATTGTCTTCGTGTATGACGATGCGCACGACAACGCGGGCATGGCCTACGCTGCCTTGGTGCGCAAGCTGATTGCCTGGCTTTCCGTCAAAACCTCGGAGGGCGATTTGTACGAGATTGACACCGCGCTGCGGCCCAATGGTGGCTCGGGCTTGTTGGTCACCACCATGGCGGCGTTTGAAGATTACCAAACCCAGCGCGGCAGCAACACCGCCTGGGTGTGGGAGCACCAGGCGATGACCCGTGCGCGCTGTGTGCTGGGGGATGCGCCATTGCGGGCGCGGTTTGAGGCGGTACGCACGGCGGTGCTGTGCGCACCGCGCGATGCTGCGGCCTTAGCCCAGGAGATTTTGGCGATGCGCGACAAAGTGCGCGCCGCGCACCGCGTGCCGCCAGACCAGTTTGACGTGAAGCACAGCCCGGGCGGCATGGTGGATGTCGAGTTTGTGGTGCAGTACCTGGTGCTTGCCCATGCACAGGCGCAGCCTGCATTGCGCGATAACGTAGGCAATATCGCTTTGCTGCAACGCGCAGAGCTGCACGGCTTGTTGCCATCCGGCGTGGGAGAGAATGCCGCCGCCGCTTACCGCGCCCTGCGTCAAGCGCAGCATTTGGCGCGCCTGAACGAAGTGCCTACCCAGCTCGATACAGCCGCGCTGGAGACTGAGCGGGCAGCGGTGAGTGCGCTTTGGGTGGCGGTGTTTGGATAAGGGCCGGGTGTCTGCACCCTTGCGCGATTAAGGCGCGCCGGCCACAAAACTGCCCGATTTTCCGCCATGCTTTTCCACCAAGCGCAGGCTGTGCACCGTCATACCGCGGTCAACGGCTTTGCACATATCGTAAATCGTCAGCAAAGCCACACTGGCGGCGCACAGCGCCTCCATCTCTACGCCGGTAGGGCCTACGGTTTCTACCGTAGCGGTGCAGGTGACGGTGGGAACCGCCTGTGCTTGCGACGCTGTGCCCCGATCTGCGGAAAACTCTATAGCGACCCGGGTCAAAGCCAGCGGATGGCACAGAGGGATCAGATCGCTGGTTTTTTTGGCAGCCTGGATACCCGCAATGCGCGCAATTCCCAGCACATCGCCCTTTTTAGCGCTGCCAGACTCAATCAGCGCCAAGGTGGCGGCCTGCATCACAATGCAGCCTTGGGCCACCGCCACGCGCCGCGTAGCAGGCTTGTCCGCCACGTCAACCATATGGGCGTGACCAGATTGGTCAAAATGCGTTAAACCGTTATGTGGCATATTGTTTGTTACCTTCAACATCTCTTTACGCAACCTTTATCTTTACTTGGCATCATAAGCGTATGTCCGGCGCAGGAAATCTCTGGAAAGGCGGCGTGCAGACTAGCGGTGCATATTTTGCATTAAATCTGGCAGTGACAGGGCTTGTATCGGTGTGCTCATCTTAAGCCGTAGTTTGTTTATCCATCCATTTGTATTGATTGTATTTACATGCAAAAAAGGCCTCTAGCCCTCCGGAGTATTGCGGGAGCAGCTACTTTATTTGTAGCGTCTGCTTTGCTGCCAACGCAGGTATCCAGCCAAAGCAGTTTGCCGCAACTGGGTGATGGGCAAGAGATGAGCGTGGCGGCTGAGCGCCAGCTAGGCCAGCGTATTGCGCGCGAGATTTACCGTGATCCAGACTATCTGGACGATCCTTTGATCGCCGACTATTTGCAGCGCATTTGGCAGCCCTTGCTGCAAACCGCGCGCCAGCGCGGCGATATCACGCCCCAGCTGGCCGAGCGCTTTGCCTGGGAAGTGGTGTTGGCGCGTGACCGCACGGTCAACGCCTTTGCCCTGCCTGGCGGTTATATGGGCGTGCACCTGGGTTTGATCGCCATGGTGGCCAACCGCGACGAGCTGGCCTCGGTGATGGCGCATGAGCTCAGCCATGTGACGCAGCGCCACATAGCGCGCATGACGACGCAGCAAAACCAGATGGGACCGGTATTGCTAGGCGCAATGATCTTGGGCGCATTGGCAGCGCGCAAAAATTCCGATGTGGCCAATGCGGTCATCACCGGCAGCCAAGCGGTGGGTGCGCAAGCGCAGCTTAATTTTTCTCGCGATATGGAGCGCGAAGCTGACCGCGTAGGCTACCAAGTGATGCAAGACGCGCAATTCGACGTGCAAGGCTTTGTGGGCATGTTCGACAAACTGGCCTTGGCCAACCGCATCAACGACAACGGCAGTTTTCCCTACCTGCGCACGCATCCATTGACCAGCGAGCGCATAGGCGATATGCAGGCCCGCTTGCAACTGAGCCCGCCCAGTGGGCTCAGTAAACCCACTGGCCGCGCCACAGCCGCGCAAGAAAACGAGGTGCTGGCCATAGAGCACGCCATCATTGCTACGCGATCGCGCCTGCTGGCCGACCCTGGCGTAGACAAGCTGCGCTCAGAGCTGGCGCAGGCGCGCCGCGTGGCTGCCACTGTGCCTGCTACTCTTACTGCTACTTCCACGGCCAACCCGCAGCGCGCAACCCAAGCCCAAGCCATTGGCCAGCTCTATGGGGGCAGTTTGGCAGCGTTTAAGCTGCGTGATTTGTCGACTGCCAGTAGTCTGGCTGCCAGCGCAGTTCAATTACTGGAAAGTGATAAAAATCCGGCACTAGCCCAACAAAATAATGCGAGAGCAGCTATCGATTTAATAGTAGCTGAAATTGCCATGGCTCAGGGCAACCACACCAAAGCACAGGCCGCATTGTTGCCTTATGTGGCTGCGCAGGTGCCCAATGGCCCATTGCGCGTGGCGCCTGCTCGTGTGCAACAGCGTGCGGCTTTGCTGCTGTGGGCCCAGTCAGCGACCAAGCTATCTGGTGTACACGATACCTTAGCCGAAGTGATAGAGCGTCTACAAAGCTGGGTGGTTGGGCGGCCCAACGATGCGCCTGCCTGGGATGCACTGGCCGGCGCTTACACCGCCAAAAATCAGCCCCTGCGCGCCATCCGCGCGCAAGCTGAGGCACGGATGGCTTTGCTGGACTACTCGGCCGCTTTGGACCGTTTGAAAGCCGGCCAAGATCTTGCCAGGCGCTTGGTTACGCCTGACCACATTGAATCGTCCATCATCGATGCACGGACCCGCGCGGTGCAGGTACTGGTACGCGAACTGCATAACGACAAACCACTGAACTGACTCTGCTAACAGATCAGCACGATGTTCTGTCCCGCCGCCTTGCTCTGCTACAGCGCTGGCTGCGCCGGTATGCCGCAAAGGGGCATTACGCCTTCTTGAACACCCGCTCCAAGGCCGCCTCGATCACCATACCCGCCACGGAGTACAGTAGCGAGCCCACCAAAGCAGCGGTGAAATCACGCACCTGAAAGCCCTCCAGCAGGCTCGACGCTGCCCAAAACATCAGCGCGTTGATGACGAACAAAAACAAGCCCAGGGAAATGATGGTGACCGGCAAGGTGAGCACCACCAAGATGGGCCGCACAATCGTGTTGAGCAGGCCAATCACAAAGGCAGCGATCAAAGCGGCTGTGAAACTTTGAACCGTTACGCCGGAATAAAAGTGTGCCACAGCCAGCAAGGCCATGGCACTGAGCAGCCATTTAATGAGTAATTTCATACCCGGAGCATAGCATCGCGCCCAAGGCGCGCAGCTCACGGTGCTGGCGAGCAATAGCCTCCAACGGCGTAGGGCTACCAGGTGCGGTGGCGAATTACTGCATAATTGTTTCACCGAAAGGGGAGTAGCGCGCTCCAAAGCTTTACAGTAAAAAGCATTGCAGTGCCCGTGTTTCGTCAGTACGTTGCTATTATTTTAATAACAGCCGGAGCACGGGAAGCCATCAAAACACATGCCTTCATGCGCATGCGTTGCCACCCCGCAAGACCTTTCGGAGTTACCTCTAACTCCGTCAACTAAAAAGTTTCGTGATGCAAACAATTGCTCCTCTGTGGCTATGGGCCGCATTTATCGCTGTCGTTCTGGTGGCGCTGTTTATTGATTTTGTGGTGCTTAAAAAACAAGGCGCCCACGAGGTCGGTGTCAAAGAAGCCATGCAGTGGTCCATCATTTGGGTGCTGGCCAGTTTGACGTTCAACGCCCTGTTCTGGTGGGCTGTAAAAGACACCACGGGCGATCCTGCAATAGCCACCACCAAGGCGCTGGAGTTTCTTACCGGCTATCTGATCGAGAAATCGCTGGCAGTAGACAACATCTTTGTTTTCTTGATGATCTTTACCTATTTTGCCGTGCCAGCGGTCTACCAAAAACGGGTGCTGATGATCGGCATCATCGGTGCCATCGTGCTGCGCACCATCATGATCTTGGTCGGCGGCTGGTTGCTCCAGCAGTTCCACTGGATTTTGTACGTGTTCGGGGCTTTCCTTATTCTCACTGGCATCAAGATGTGGTGGGCTGCAGGCAAAGAGCAGTCGCTGGACGACAACCCGGCGCTCAAGCTGCTGCGCCGCATTTTGCCGGTCAGTAAAAACTACGATGGCGAGAAATTTTGGACCGTGGAAAACGGCAAAAAAATTGCCACACCGCTGTTCATGGTGATCTGTCTGGTAGGTCTGACGGACGTGATCTTTGCGGTGGACTCGATCCCTGCCATTTTTGCCATCACCAGCGACCCTTTCATTGTGTTGACCTCCAATGTGTTTGCCATTCTGGGCCTGCGGGCGATGTACTTTTTGCTCGCTGCGGTGGCCAGCAAGTTCCATTTGCTCACTTATGGCCTGGCCGTGGTGTTGGTATTTATCGGGACCAAGATGGTGTTGATCGATGTGTTCAAGATTCCGGTGTTGGTGTCGCTAGGTGTTGTAGTGGCGGTACTGGCCATCACTATGCTGTGGAGTGTGAGGACATCTCCCAAGACTCTTCCCTAAGAAGTATCTAAGCCCTAAAGCGGCGCAGCTGGGTGACAGCGCGGTATCATCCGATTCCCATGTCCACGATAGCCCTCCATACGCCCACTAGCTCCGTTGCCGCGCCTGTTTCCAGCGGCCCAAGCAGCTTGGGCATCCACATCACCGACATAGAAGCAGCCATTAACTATTGGCGTGCACGCGCGCCTTCACCCGATGGCATTACCTTGGCACCCGAGTTGCGCGCTTTGGCAGAGGTGTATGCCTTGTTGGTTTTTTACCACCAAGACAGGGCGGACGAGCGCAGCATGCCCCGCAAGGCCTACGCCGCTTGGCTGTTGTGGTACGAGAGCACGCCCGATACACCTTGCATCGCCATTTGCTCCACCAGCCAAGGTGACGACTTCTGCAAAGGCTGTGGGCGCAGCTTTGGCGAGGTACAACACTGGCCAGAGCTGGCCCCGGCCGCTAAGCGAGCGGTGTGGCAACGCATTACGCTAGAAGGCAGTGCATGGCGGTTTAACCGCTACGCTGAACGTGTGCAGAAGGCCTGAGTCGTTAACGCTTGGTAGGCGGTGCCGCATATTTTTGCAAACTAAAGTATGACTGCGCGCTTGCAAAAATAGAGAAGTTACTCCTAACTTACGTGACATTTATCACTCGTAAAGCGCATTAAAGTAACGGCATTGCATCGTCAAATATTCATTAATACACGTCGTTAATGCATTGAAACAGTGCATGTGCAGTCCAAACTTGCACCAGTCACCAAGTTCAATTTTGACAATTCCCCGGCCCGCAAATCAAGAAGCGCCGAATGAAACATACTGCCTTATGGTGCGTTCCGCACAGCTGATTCAAAAGACGGTTTTCTTAAGCGTCAACAACCCGCTTACGCCCATGTCTGACATCCAGGCTTGGGTGGAGGCGATGTGTGCGTTGGACACGGCCAGCAGCATTACCGGTATCGTCATGGCTGGGAGTGACCGGTGGATTTGTCTTTTTGAAGGCGTTGAGCCAGAAGTAGAGGCGATCACACAAGCCATTCGTTTGCACCTTCGCCCGCGCCAATGGCATGTGTTGATGACCGATGCCCGCGCACGGGTGCGCATGTTTCCGAACCGTGCGGTTGGTTGGCGCAACGGTTGCAACTTATTGGAAATGGCAGCATTTTTAAGCGACCTGCGCCGCCATACATCCCGCACACAGCATTGGCACACCAATGCCAGCGCAGTGTCCATACTGCTTGAGCCGCAAGACTAGCTACGACAGGTTTGGCCCATCAGGGGCTTAGGCTTGGCCCGCTTGTCCATCAATGTACAACCACCGCGCGCCGTCGTCGCTGCGGACAAAGCGGCTGATTTCGTGCATCTTGTGCGCTTTGCCGTTCTCTTTGTAATAGGCGACAAACTCCACAATGCCCGCGTCCTGCGATTGTTCGGAGTTGAGAACTTCCAAGCCCGTCCACTGGATGGGGGAGAATTCCCAATCACCCGGCGCGCTGCCGTGGTGCCAAGTGGCCTGCACGTAGGCCAGCATGGTGTGGCCTTGAGGGTTGTTGTGGGTAGCCAGTGCATAGGCGCTGTAGCGCGAGCGCATCAACTGCTCGGGCGTAGTGGCATGCACTGCATGCTGCAAGCCCTGGTGCCACGGCTGACAGCACTGAGCGTAGGCCGTCGGCACCTCCTCTCGCTGACGGCATGGACAGGTTTTTTCAGATACTATTAATTTCATAGCTGCTTGCGCAATGTTCTAGAGGTTTAGGGGCATAAACGGCATATAAAACTACCCTTTAAGCAGATCGCCAACGGTGTTACCGTGACGTAAACGGCCTTAAAATCAGCGGCTTCACTACCGGAGTTTACCCATGTCACCCCAGCTGTATTTTGCGCCAGGCGCATGCTCGTTTGTACCGCATGTATTGCTCGAAGCCTCGGGGGCAGCCTATGAACCCATCATGGTCAAGCTGCACAAGGGTGAGCAAAATGGCGAGGCTTACCAGGCCATCAACCCGCGTGGTCAGGTGCCGGTATTGGTGGATGGCGGGCAAACCATTACGCAAATCGTTGCCATCGTAGGCTATCTGAGTGACCAGTACCCGCAGATGCAGTATGTGCCCAGCCAGCCTTTGGCCAAAGCACGCATGCTGCAAACCCTGGCGTGGATGAACAATACCGTGCACCCTACCTTCACGCATATTTTTATGCCGCAAAAGTTCACCGACAATCCGGCGCTGCATCCCGAGCTGAAAACCTACAACGCCCAGTTGTTTGCCAAGCAACTGGCCGAAATAGACGCGTTGGCGGCAGCTGCCCAAAGGCAAGGCCAAGCATTTCTGGCGGGTCACACCCTTGGCCCGTTGGACTGCTATACCCTCACTTTATTGCGCTGGGGCAGCATAGCGGGTATTAATCCCGCAGGCTTTAGCGCCGCATGGGCGCATGTGCAAAAACTGGCCGCCCTGCCAGCCGTGGCGCGGGTGATAGAGCGTGAGCGCTTGCAGCTCAACTTGTACGCGGGCGCTGCATAAGCGCAGTGCAAGTAAACCTCAATCCACGCCCTTTCATCCATTAAAATAGAGCTCTAGCCCCATAGAATATTGCGGGAACAGCTATTTTATTAGTAGCGATATTGTTTCATTTTTTTGAGTTGTTCACGCTTTGTCTCTCCCGCACACCATCCTCCACGACGTTTTTGGCTACTCCGCTTTCCGTGGGCACCAAGAGGCGGCGATAGAGCACCTTATCCACGGTGGCGACGCGCTGGTGCTGATGCCCACCGGCAGCGGCAAGTCGCTGTGCTTTCAAATCCCCGCCATCGCACGCCAGCAGTTGGGCAAAGGCATTACGGTCGTCGTTTCGCCGCTGATTGCGCTGATGCACGACCAGGTGGGCGCTTTGCACGAGGCGGGCGTAGAGGCCGCGTTTCTCAACTCCACCCTTACCGGGCAAGAGGCCAATGCGGTCGAGCAAAAGCTGCTGCGCGGCGAGATCACCCTGCTGTACGCCGCGCCCGAGCGGGTGACCAATGCGCGCTTTTTGGCGCTGATGGACTCGCTCTACGAGCGCGGTCAGCTCAGCCTGTTTGCCATTGACGAGGCGCATTGCGTGAGCCAGTGGGGGCATGATTTCAGGCCCGAATACCGCTCGCTCACGGTGCTGCACGAACGTTTCCCCAGCACACCGCGGGTAGCCCTTACCGCTACCGCCGATGCGCTGACGCGCAGCGACATTGTCGAGCGACTGCAACTGCAGGATGCCAAGCAGTTCGTCTCCAGCTTTGACCGCCCGAACATCCGCTACAAAATAGTCGAGAAGAACGACCCGCGTAAACAGCTGCTGCGCTTTATCGATACCGAACACACCGGCGACGCAGGCATTGTGTACTGCCAGTCGCGCAAACGGGTGGAAGAGGTGGCCGATATGCTTTGCGAGCACGGCGTGCGCGCCCTGCCCTACCATGCCGGGCTAGACCGTGCCGTGCGCCAAGCCAACCAGGATGCGTTTTTGCGCAGCGACGGCACGCTGGGCGAGGCGGTGGTGATGGTGGCCACCATCGCTTTTGGCATGGGCATTGACAAACCCGACGTGCGCTTTGTCGCCCATCTGGACATGCCCAAAAACATCGAAGGCTACTACCAAGAAACCGGCAGAGCAGGCCGCGACGGCGAACCCGCCAACGCCTGGATGTGCTACGGCTTGCAAGACGTGGTGAACCAGCGCCGCATGATCGATGAGAGCCCCGCAGGCGAGACCTACAAACAGGTGATGCGCGGCAAGCTCGATGCGCTGTTGGCATTGTCAGAGGCCATGGATTGCCGCCGGGGGCGGCTGCTCGGTTACTTCGACCAGAAGGTCACGGGTGAGTTGGATGGCGACGGCAAACGTTTGAGTTTCAGGTGTGGCAACTGCGACAACTGCATGAGCCCGGCGGCGGTGTGGGACGCCACCGAGGCGGCACGCAAAGCCATTAGTTGCATCTTCCGCGTGCAGCAAGCCAGTGGCATCAGCTTTGGTGCAGGCCACTTGATTGACATTCTGCGCGGCAAAACCACCGACAAAATGGCGCAGTTCAACCACAGCACACTCAGCACCTTCGGCATTGGTGCGGATGTAGGCGAGCAGCAGTGGCGCAGCGTGTTCAGGCAACTCATCGCGCTGGGCATGATCAACGTGAACGCTGAAGCCTTCAATACCTTGCAGCTCACCGCAGCGGCCAAGGAGTTTTTGCGCAGCGACCACAAGCTCGAAGTGCGCGAGGCCGTGACCGAGCGCGCCACCGCCTCGTCGCGCAAGGCATCCAGCGAGAAGTCTATCCAAGACAAAATCAACAAAGAAAAAGCCACTGCCGACATGAACCTGGGGGCCCGCGAACGCTTTGCCGCCCTCAAAGCCTGGCGCGCCGAAGTGGCCAAAGAGCACAATCTGCCTGCCTATGTGATCTTCCACGATGCCACTTTGATCTCGATTGCCACACTCGCGCCGCAGTCTTTGGCACAGCTGTCGGGCATCAGTGGCATGGGGGCGAAAAAACTGGAAGCCTATGGGGACGAGGTACTGCGCTTGATGCGGTAAGGGGCTGGGGCGCGCGTCATCAATTCTTCACAAGAGTGTCATGTAGCTTTCACACGTCCATTCGATGATAGTGGTTTTACCAACAACCAAGGACACCCTAGCCATGAACGCGATTTTCAAGCCTGCTCCCGCCCCCGTAGATGTTGTCGATGCTGACGACCACATTAACAACACCAGCTCTAACACCCACTTTGACAGCGTACTGCAAGCCCGTCTGGGTCGCCGCGCGTTGTTCAAAGGCGCTGTCGGTACGGGTGCCAGCGCCATCTTCGGCAGCATCGCCCTGGCAGCCTGTGGCGGCAGTGACGATACCGTGGCCGCCGCGCCGCCAGCACCCGCACCGGCTCCAGCAGCTCCAGTACTGAAGCCTTTGGGCTTTGCCGTGGTACCAAAAAATCTGACCGATACCATCACAGTGGCAGCAGGTTACACATCGACCACCATCTACCGCACCGGCGATCCTCTCGTCGCTGGCCTGGCCGCCTATAAAAACGACGGCACCGACACCGACATGGACAAACGCAGTGGCGACTGCCACGACGGCATTGAATACTTCGGCTTGAACGGCGCAGGGACAGCGCGTGATCCCTTGGGTTCCACACGCGGCCTGCTGGCCATGAACCACGAATACATGGTGCAGAATTGGCTGCACCCCAACGGCCCCACCACGGGCGTCCGCCCTAAAGCCGAGGTAGACAAAGAGGTCGCCGTGCATGGCTGCGCCGTCATCGAGGTCAAGCTCACCAACGGCAAGTGGGAATATCCAGTCGACTCCACCTACAACCGCCGCATCACGCCCACCACCACCATGGAGCTGTCTGGCCCCTTGCGCGGCAGCGCCGCCATGAAGACCACATTCTCACCCACGGGCGTGCAAACCCGTGGCACGCAAAACAACTGCGGCACCGGCTACAGCTACTGGGGTACCTTCTTAACCTGTGAAGAAAACTGGGCGGGTTATTTTTTCCGCGCAGCGGGCGACAACGCCAAACGCAGTGCCAAAGAAATCGTCAGTATCAACCGTTATGGCCGCAGCAGGGTTGTCAACGCTACCACTGGCGTAGAGTCCAACGTCGCCAGCCGCTACGGCTGGGAAGCCGACCGCACGGGTGACCTGTACCAGCGCTGGGACATGAGCAGTCTGGGCGTATCGACGGATGGCAGCGACGACTACCGTAACATCGCCAACACCTTTGGTTATGTGGTCGAAATCGACCCGTATGACAAAACCGCCGCCATCAAAAAACGCACTGCCATGGGCCGCTTCGCCCACGAGGCCGCCGTCATGCCCAAGCCCGTGCAGGGCAAGGCCATCGCTGTCTACATGGGCGACGACTCGAACAACGAGTACATGTACAAGTTTGTCTCCAAAGCCACCTGGAATGCGGCAGACGGTAGCGCCACCAACCGCATGGCCATTGGTGACAAGTACTTTGACGAGGGCACGTTGTATGTAGCCAGGTTCAATGCCGACGGCACCGGGAGCTGGATTGCTTTGAGCTTCGACAACGCCGCCATCAAAGCCAACACCGCATACGCCTTTGCCGACCAGCTGGATGTGACGCTCAACACCCGCCTGGCCGCCGATGCAGTGGGTGCCACCAAGATGGACCGCCCGGAGTGGGGTGCAGTCAACCCGAAGAACAATGACGTGTACATGGCCATGACCAACAACTCGTCGCGCACCTCGGCCACAGCCGACCCGGCCAACCCCCGCGCCTACAGCGACACCTACGGCAGCGCGACCCCTCCCGTGACCAACCGTGGCAATGTCAACGGCCACATCTTGCGCTTCTCCGAAGCCGCAGCAGACCCCGCAGCCACCAGCTTTAACTGGGACGTGTACCTCTTTGGTGCCGAGGCAGGTGCAGACGGTGCCAGCGTCAACCTGTCGGGCCTGACGGCTGACAATGATTTCTCCAGCCCCGATGGTCTGTGGTTCAGCCAATCCACCGGCATCTGTTGGGTGCAAACCGACGACGGCCGCTACACCGACGTGACCAACTGCATGCTGCTGGGCGGCCTGCCCGGTACGCGTGGCGATGGTGCCAAAACAGCCATCAACTATCCGGCCTTAGCGGCTACCGCTACAGCCCCCGCCATCGCCGCCAAAACCGTAGAAACCTACGTAGGCAAAAAACCCAGCGCAGCCGAACTCAAGCGCTTCCTGGTCGGCCCGCTGGAAGCCGAGGTCACCGGTATTGCCGAAACTCCCGACGGCAAAGCCATCTTCGTCAACATCCAGCACCCCGGCGAAGACACGTCGCAAGCCAACCTGGCCGATCCCAGCAAGTGGACCAGCTACTGGCCCGATGCCAGCAAAGGCGCAGCCGGAGCCGTGCCCAAGCGCCCACGCTCAGCCACCATTGTGGTGACCAAGAACGACGGCGGGCAAGTGGGTTTTGGTTGAAATGTCCTGACTAACCAGTGATGCTCTGCTATGGCAGAGCGCACTACGAATTTAATAGCTGCTTGCGCAATTTATTATTGGGCGAGCAGCTATTTTTATTTGTAAAACGGCGAAATGCATTTCTAGCCAGTTTGCTGTTCAGGTACGGTCTGGCAAACGTTGTTGGCGCACCGAAATGCAAAATATGCATAAAGTGCTTTTTATGCGCACTACACTCGACCTCCCCGACCCATTGATGCGTGATGTCAAAGCCTGCGCGGGGCTGGAAGGCCTCAAGCTCAAAGAATATTTTGCCAATTTGGTGCAGGCGGCGCTCAAGCACCCGGTTGGCGTACCTGCCGCCATGCTGCGCAGCCCAGCGCCCGTATGTCACCGTGCGCAGGCCAAACCGATGCCCGCCAGGAGCAACGCCCAGCTCACCGCCATCATGGACGCAGAAGACACAGCCAGGCATGCCGCGCAGTAGTGCTTACGCCAACGTGCAGTAATCCACCCAAGGGGATCTGCCAGACGTGAATGTCTGGTTGGCCCTATTGAATGCGCAGCATGTGCATCACCCAGCAGCAAAACTTTACTGGGAAAAAGCGGGCTCCGAACGCATGGTGTTTTGCCGCATCACCATGCTGGGGCGACTGCGCCTGTCTACCAATAAAGCTGTGATGGGCGGTACGCCCTACACCCAAGAGCAGGCGTGGCAGGCCTACCAAGCAGTGATAAATCTGCCCGAGGTCAGCGTCATGGCGGAGCCGCCAGGTATCGACACTGCGATGCGCAAACTTACTGCGCAAGCGACCTTTCGCAACACCGATTGGACAGATACCTATCTAGCCGCGTTCGCCCAGGTAGCGAGTCTTCGCTTGGTGTCATTCGACAAAGAATTTGCCAGCTACGCTGGCCTGTCATTGCTGTCGCTTTAGTGCATCCAACTCTACGAAAAAAAATCACCCCCTTACCCAGGCGCGTCTAACTGTTTACTAGCGAGCCAGCCCACAGCAGCACCCACACTCTGCGCTGCCACAAAGCCAAGCGCACTTGCTGGAGCGATGCCCGCAAAGCTGTCACTCAGCATGCGGCCCAGCACGGCAGCAGGGTTGGCGAATGAGGTGCTGGCGGTAAACCAGTAAGCCGCGCCGATATAGCAGGCCACCAGTGCGCTGGCCTTGGCATGCACGTAGACCGCGCCGGAGCGGGCGATAACAAAGACCAAGCCTGCGACGGCTACCGCCTCGGCCCACTACTGGCCCCAGCCGCCGCGCAGTTTGGCGCTGGTGTGCAGCGCGGGCGGGTCAAGCATGGCGTTGGCAAGGCACGCGCCGAGCACAGCACCCAGCAACTTGGCTACTATAAATACAATAGCTGCTCCCGCAATATTCTGTAGGGCTAGAGGCTGATTTCGTATAAAAAACAGTGTTACCAGCGGGTTAAAGTGTGCCCCGCTGATGGGGCCCAGCACTTCGATCAATACAAACAGTGCAAACACCGTGGCCAGGGTGTTGGCCAGCAGTGCCACGCCGTTGTTGCCGCCGCTCAAACGTTCGGCCATGATGCCCGAGCCAATCACTGCGCACAGCAGCATCGCTGTGCCAATGCATTCAGCAAAGGCTTTTTGTGAGAGCGTGTAGATAGGCGCTTCAGGCGCACTCATGATCTGGCCAGATCTCTTGCGCTGGTTTGCAGGGCTACCGCTTGCAGTTTTTCGGGTGGCAGGCTGATCAGCAGCTCAATACGCCGCTTGATAGCCAGAAAAGTTTGCTTAAATGCCCTGTGTTTTTCAGCATCGCTTGCGTCGCCAGCGCTGGGGTCGGGGTAGCTCTAATGGGCCGTGGCAGGCTGGCCCGGCCAGTGCGGGCAGATCTCACCCGCAGCGTGGTCGCACACGGTGATGATCAAGTCCATCTGCGGTGCGCTGGGCAGCGCAAACTCGTCCCAGCTTTTGCTGCGCAGGCCGTCTGTAGATATGCCTGTGTTTCGCAGCACTTCTAGTCCCAATGGGTTGGGCTGTTGGTTGTCTCGCGGGCTGCTGCCTGCGGAGAAGCCTTTGAACTTGCCTGTGCCCAGGTGGTTAAGCACCGCCTCGGCCAAAATGCGGCGGGCGGAGTTGTGGGTGCATAGGAAGAGGACGTTGAGTGGTGTAGTCATGGTATGAGCCTTGCATGTAGTAAATAGTGCCACCAGCCCAATAGAATATTGCGGAAGCAGCTATTGTATTTATAGTAATTTAAAGAAGCTAGCAGCAGCTTGCTGCTGTTGCACGGGGTACACCGCAGCTGGCAGGCGCGATCTGAATGTTTTGCAGCGTCGGCTTCGTAGCCATTTGGGAATCAGCAGGTGCACAGCATGCCCTCGCACTGACGGGTTGTTCTGTGCGATCAGCCCCGTAGGTGGTGGACTGGCCGGTGGTGACAAAGCTCTCCCATGCAATGCCTTGCGGGTCATGCACCCAGCCCTTTTCGCTTTGCGCATAGCAGCAGGTTGCCGCGCCTTGGCCTGTGACGGCTACACCAGCGCGTTGCAAGGCGTCCGTCATCTCGTGCAGCTCGTCGGCGCTTTCGACCTGAAAACCCAAGTGGTCCAGCCCGGCGGCATGGCCTTGTGCAGAGATGGCAAAATTGATGCGCGGGTCGTCCAGCATCCACTTGGCGTAGTCTGGCTTTTGCACGCTGGGTGCGTGGCCAAACAAGGTGCTGTAGAAGCCCACTGACGGAGCGATGTCGTTAACACAGAGGTGAACGTGAAAGCGTTTCATGGTGCATGCTCCTTGGTAAATAGGACAAGATTGCCGGATAATATTTTTCTTAACAACAGGCAGCGTCACTGCCTCCCACAGCGTAGGCTTGCCCCGCGCAGCAGTGCTCGGTCAGGTAAGCCAGCAAGGCGTTCATTTGCGCGTAGTGAGCGCGGTAAATCAGGTTGCGCCCGCGTTGCTCGGCGCTGACCAAGCCGCTGTAGGATAGCTCTTTGAGGTGGAACGACAGCGCGCTGGGTGCAATGTCCAGCAGCGCAGCCAGCGCACTGGGTGTGAGCCCATCGCAGCCCGCCACCACCAGCGCGCGAAAGCTGCGCAGCCGCTGCGCCTGCGCCAGCGCGGCCAAGCCGCGGAGGGCATCAGTCTAGGCTATTTTGGCAGATTTATTAGGCTTGGAAAGTGTTTTCATAGTTCAATGATAATTGAACTATGAAATTTGTCAAACCGACCCCAATTACCCGTATTATTTACAAGCGCTGTACTTTTACTAAAAGTTTAATTTATCTTTTCATTTTTGGCTAGATACCGCACACTCGCTGGCTATGAAAGTTATGATTTTAGGCGCAGGCATTATTGGCATCAGCACGGCCTGGCATTTGCTGGAGCGCGGCCACGAGGTGGTGGTGGTGGATAGGCAAAGCGATGCCGCCCAAGAGACCAGTTTTGCCAACGCGGCCCAAATATCGGTGAGCTATTGCGAGCCTTGGGCCAGCAAAGGTGCGCCACTGAAAGCCTTGAAGTGGATGTTCTCTGCCGAAGCGCCCTTGCTGTTTCGCCCGCAATGGCCGCTGGGCAAGGGCTGGCAGCAGTACCGCTGGGGTTTGCAGTTTTTGGCGCAGTGCAATGACGCGGCGTTTGAGCGCAACGTACAGCAACTGGTGGCCTTGGGGCGTTATAGCCACACAGCCCTCAAAGACGTGGTGCGCAGCACGGGCATTGAGTACCAGCGGCTGGAAAAAGGCATTGCCCACTACTTCACCGACAGCAAAGAGTTTGATGCCGCCGCAGGCGAGGCCGCCATGATGCAGAAGTACGGTGTGGACCGCCGTATCGTGAGCCGAGATGATTTGGTCAAAATCGAGCCTGCTCTGAAAACCTTTGCCCCGAATATTGCAGGCGGCACCTATACCGCCAGCGACGAGTCAGGTGATGCGCGGGTGTTTACCCAAAAGCTGGCCGCCCTGTGTGCCCAGCGCGGTGCGCACATGCTGTGGGGGCACGATGTGCAGCGGCTGAACAAGCTGGCGAATTCGGTTGACTCGGTCACCGTACGCGCACGCGACAGCGGCGTGCAACAGCTGCTGCGTGCAGATGCCGTGGTGGTGGCATGCGGCAGCTATTCTGCGCCGCTTTTGCGCACGGTGGGAGTGGACATTCCCGTCTACCCCGGCAAAGGCTACAGCGCCACGCTGCCATTGCTCCAGCCAGATGCAGCGCCGCAGGTGTCGATGATCGACGACGATAAAAAAATTGCCATTTCTCGTTTAGGCAAGCAGCTGCGGGTGGCGGGCACGATTGAAGTAGGCGGCTACGACTTGTCGCTGAGTTCGCGCCTGGCCCAGACCCGATGTCAAATGCTGCTAGACCGTATCGAACTGGTGTTGCCCGGTGTGGCCGATACCCGCAACGCCGCTCAAGGTGGCCAGCCCAACCTGTGGTGCGGGCTGCGCCCGGCCACACCGACCAATATTCCCTACATTGGCCGCACATCCGTTGGCAAACTGTGGGTCAATACCGGCCACGGCACACTGGGCTGGACACATGGCGCGGGCTCGGGCAAAGCCATTGCCGAGTTGATCAGCGGCCAGTCCCCAGCCATGGCGTTCAAGTGCTACGGTTTTTAAAACGTCTTTGCTGAAGCCGCTAACCCGCAGTTGGCATTTTTGGAAAACGCAAGGTAAACCGCACCCCTGGCGGAGTAGCGCGAGCGGTGGTGTCCTCCATCGCCAACGTAGCTTGGTGCTGCTGCGCAATCTCGGCCACGATGGCCAAACCTAAACCCGAGCCGTCAGCCTCCTGGCCCAGTGCGCGGTAGAAGGGCTGCAACACCAGCTCGCGCTCGGACGGCGCAATGCCAGGGCCGTTGTCTTCCACTTGCAATACCACCACACCGCCAAACGGGTCGGCCAGCACACGCGCTGTCACTACACCGGGGTGAGCCTCATTGGCACCAATATAGGTAAGGGCGTTATCTATCAAATTGCGCACCATCTCCTTGATCAGCGTAGAGTTGCCCAGCACGGAAGCAGCGTGAGTTTTGCCATCGGAGTCCAGCGTGCCGGGCTGCACACCCTCATAGCCCAGGTCAATGCGTTTTTCCATGGCGCGGGGCAAACAGTCTTGCACCACCTCTACAGTCAATGCTGCCAAATCACAGGACTGCTTGGGCACGCTTTGCCCACTGGCCTCGGCGCGGGCCAAGGCCAAAAGCTGGTTAACCGTATGCGTGGCGCGAATGCTGGAGCGGCTGACTTGCTTGAGCGATTGTTTCAGGTCAGCCTCTTGGGTGCCCTCCCGCAGGGCTAACTCCGCCTGCATGCGCAGGCCTGCCAGTGGTGTTTTAAGTTGGTGCGCCGCATCGGCCAAAAAACGTTTTTGCGCAGCGATGGATTGCTTTTGACGTGCCAGCAAATCATTGACTGACGACACCAACGGAACCACCTCAAAGGGCACAGTTTTGTCGTCAATCGGGCTTAAATCATCAGGCTTTCGGGCGCGGATGCGGTCTTCCAGTTCGCTCAGTGGTTTGATGCCGCGCACCAGTGCCAGCCATACTAAAAACACCGCCAAAGGGAAAATCACAAACTGCGGCAGCATCACGCCTTTGACAATCTCGGTGGCCAGCGTGGAGCGTTTTTCCAGGGTTTCGGCCACTTGCACCAGCACGGGTTTGGCGCTCAAAGAGGCTGGGGTGATGGCGACAGTGGCCGTGCTGCCTGCGTTGGCCGAGGCATCAACATACACATAGGCAATCCGCACATCCAGCCCGCGCATCTCGTCGTCGCGCAGCTTGACTTTGCCCAGCTCTATTTTGTCGTCGTCGGACGGCAGCGGCATGTCTTTTTCGCCGCTCAGATACTCGCCCTTGAGGCCTAGCACCTGGTAGTAAACCAAATCAGAGTCGTCCGCCCGCAAAATCTCGCGGGCAGGTGCGGGCAGGCTAAATTGCGCGCGCTCGTTTTGAACACTCACCAGCTGCGCCAGCGCCTGCGCATTGAACGCCAGCGCCCGGTCAAACGGCTTGGTGGCAATGCCCTGTGCCACCAGCCAGGTGAGCACCAAACTGATGGGCCACAAGAGCAGCAGCGGCGTCAGCATCCAGTCTAGGATCTCGCCAAACAAACTGCGCTGCTCGCGCTGGAATAGTTTCACGGGAGTTGCTATTAGTTTGGAATTTTTTCCAGGCAATATCCCAAGCCGCGCACCGTGGCAATGCGAATGGGGCCTTTCTCAATCTTTTTGCGCAGGCGGTGGATGTACACCTCGATGGCGTTATTGCTCACTTCTTCGCCCCACTCGCACAGGCGCTCGACCAGCTGGTCTTTGCTGACCAAGCGGCCCGAGCGTACCAACAGCACTTCAAGCAAGCCCAGTTCGCGGGCCGACAAATCAACCATCTTGCCGTCAATCGTGGCCACGCGACCCGACTGGTCGTAATGCAAGGGGCCGTGCTTGATAAGGGTGCTGGCGCTGCCCGTACTGCGCCGCGTGAGGGCGCGCACCCGCGCTTCTAGCTCTTGCAGGCTGAAGGGCTTGGCCATGTAGTCATCAGCACCAAGGTCGAGGCCTTTGACACGCTCGTCCACGCTGTCGGCAGCCGTGAGGATAAGCACAGGCAAGGTCGAACCTCGGCTGCGCAGGCGCTTGAGTACTTCCAGGCCGTGCATTTTGGGCAAGCCCAGATCCAAAATGAGCAAATCCAGCTCGGTATTGGTCAGCAGCGCTGCCTCCGCCAACGCGCCATCGGTCACATGGTCTACCGCCGCGCCAGAGCTGCGCAGGGTGCGCAGCAGGCCATCAGCCAGCACTTGGTCGTCTTCTGCAATCAAAATACGCATAGCTCAACTCCTCTTGGTGTATTCTTGATTTTAGGCCGTCTGTTGCTTTATGACCGATAAATGTGCTGGTTGCGGTGAAATTAGCGGCCGGTTGGGGCAGTTTCTTGGACGGCAGGAGTTGCACTGAAGATGCCGCTTCAAGGTGACTGGTTGGCTACGTGAATTCCTCCGTCGCCGCACACTGACCTAGCAAGAAAAGCGTCTTCAGAAGCCTTCGCTTGCTGCGCAACCTAAAGCAAAGAAAAAAAATCAATAAGCCCTGCAAGTTCGCAAACCAGCAGTGCCCAAAGCCGTGCGCACGCCATCCAGCTGCGCTCGCAACGCTTCGTCAACCGCTGGTAAGCGCAGCACGTGCCCCTTTGCAGCAGGTTTTTCTTGCACTACTTTGGCAGTGCGTACGCCGCGTTTGTTCAGATCGGCCAGCTCTCGGGTGGCCTCGGCTTGGGTGGGGTGGCCACCCAGGGAGATGCCGGGCGCCAGGCTGGAGACTTGCACGGGCTCGTAGTCCACACCCAATTGGCGCAGCTCAGCTTTTTTCTTGGCCAGCACATCAGCTGCGGTGTATTTGCCCATGTAGACGATCCATCGGCCTGGTTCTTGCGCCTCGTCCAGCAACCAACTGCCAGCAGGCAAGCCCTCAGCAGCTGTGCGCACGGCTTGGGCCAGTTTGTCGCTTAGAAATATGCTTTGTAGGCACTCGAGCGGTTTGGCTTGCGCGGGTGGTGGTGCAGCAGCGGCCATTTCCATGCGACGTACCTCGGTAGAGCCTAGCAAGCGCACGGCCTCGGGTTTGATTTGCGTTTGCATGCGCGCGGGCTCGGTTTGCGATACTGGGGCCAAACCCAGCACAGCCAAATGGCCGCGTGACCATGCAAAGTAAACCCCGTTGGCAAGCAATAGCAGAATAACAAAAAATCGGAGCATGCTGAAAGAGAAGTTACAGACCGTATGGTACAGGCAGCAGGCTAATGGTCGCTTGCGACAGGCCGCACGCTTACTTCAGAGCTGGTAACGTGCTGCACGCCTTGCGGCGTTTGCACCAGCAGTGCGCCACGTTTGTCTACGCCCTTGGCGGCGCCATGCATGCCGTCGCTTAAAAGCACTTCGCGCCCATGCAAAGCATCACGCGCAGCAAAGCGCGCAGCAAACGGGGCAAAACCGTCCTGCTCAAACATCAATACATCGCGCAAAAGTGGCGCAGCCACCCTTTGCAGTGCATGTGCGGCGCTGGCGTGGGGTAGCAGGGCTTGCAGGCTGGCCGGAGGGGTAGACAGGCCCTCAGCAGGCCGTGGCGCGATATTGATGCCAATGCCTATGACAGCATAGCGCGGCCCCGTATTGCCAGGCGCGGCGGCGGTTTCAATCAAAATGCCCGCCAGCTTGCAGCCGCGCACCCACAGGTCGTTGGGCCATTTCAGCTGGATGTCCTCATGCAAGCTGCTCGCCACGCTCAGGCCGACGGCCAGCGACAGGCCGTCCCAAGCTTGCGGTTGCAAAAGCAGGCCGAGCGAGAAGGTCAGCGAGCTGCCCGGGGCCGAGGCCCACTGCCGCCCCAATCGGCCACGCCCGGCGGTTTGCTGCTCGGCCACCAGCAAGGTGGGCTCGGTCTGCCCGGCGCGAGCGCGGCGCATCAGCTCGGTATTGGTCGAGTCAATCTCGGACAGTACCTCCACGCTAAAGCCTGTCAAGCTGGGCAGGCCCATGGCCATCACGGTCTGCCAGATGGCCTCAGCGCTGCCAAAGAAGCTTGGCTGGTTGGCCGGGGCGGACTGCAAAGAGGAAGGCAAGATAGACGACAAGATGAGCGACAGGGTTTAGAAGTTACGCTGGCGCATAAGGAGCCGATCGGGCAGCCACCTAGCGCTTTTTAGATGCCAGCATGGTGCCACGGCACTTGGGCGCACCACACCAGCAGGCGTACTCAGATTTGAGCTTTTTGGTATACGGCTCGTCAATGACCAGGCCATAGTTATAAAACAGCTCTTCACCTTTTTCAATATTGCGCAGGGCTTTGATGAACACGCGGCCATGCAGCTCGTCGGCTTCGCAGTTAGGCTTGCAGCTGTGGTTGATCCAGCGGCTGTCGTTGCCGCCGACCTTGGCGTCGATGCAGCGGCCATCTTCCAGCGAGAAGTAAAAGGTATGGTTAGGCTGCTTGGGGTCGTGTGGGTGGCGATCCAAGGCGGTTTGCCAGTCGATGCGTTCGCCCACATATTCGATCAGGTGTTGGCCTTCAGCCACGGGGGCTATGGCAAACATGCCTTTGCCGTGCACTCCGGATTTGCGGGTTTTGATAAATGCACCGGGCAACACCAAGGCGTCGAGTTTGGCTGTGCGCTTGGCCAGTTTGGCGGCCTTGGCAAGGGCTTTGTCGTCTACTGAGGGGCTGGCTTTAAGGGCTTTGCTAGGGGCTTTCAAGGCCTTGTTGTTTGGGCTGATTTTTTCAGCTTTTGGAGAGGTTTTTGGCATGGCCCGAAAAATTTGGTATGGTGAATCATGGGCGCGCGTGTGTGAGCGCGCCCGCCTGCGTGTGCGCGCACATGTGCGTGCGCGAGACCTGCATTGTAGTAGGTGCTATGTAATTAGAGCGAGAATGTAGATATGAAAACCTTAATCATTGCCGAAAAGCCCTCTGTGGCCCAAGACATCGTGCGTGCCTTGACCCCGAATGTGGGCAAGTTTGAAAAGCACGACGAGTATTTTGAGAGCGACACGCATATCGTCAGCTCCGCCGTGGGCCACTTGGTAGAAATTCAAGCCCCGGAAGAATTTGACGTGAAGCGCGGCAAGTGGAGCTTTGCCAATCTGCCCGTCATCCCGCCCTACTTTGATTTGAAACCCGTGGACAAAACCAAGACGCGCCTGAACGCGGTGGTCAAGCTGGCCAAGCGCAAAGACGTGGGCAATATCGTCAACGCCTGCGACGCGGGGCGTGAGGGTGAGCTGATTTTCCGCTTGATCGAGCAGTATGCGGGTGGCAACAAGGAGGGCAAATACGTGCCCCTGGGCAAGCCGATTACCCGCCTGTGGCTGCAAAGCATGACCCCGCAGGCCATCCGCGACGGCTTTGACACCCTGCGCAGTGACAAGCAGATGCTGCCGCTGGCGGACGCCGCGCGCAGCCGCTCCGAGGCCGATTGGCTGGTGGGCATCAACGGCACCCGCGCCATGACCGCCTTTAATTCGCGCGATGGCGGCTTCTTCTTAACAACCGTGGGCCGCGTGCAAACGCCCACCCTGGCGGTGATGGTCGAGCGCGAAGAACAGATCCGCAAACACATCTTCCGCGACTACTGGGAGATCCACGCCAGCTTCTTGAGCGAGGCGGGCGAGTACCCGGCCAAGTGGTTTGACCCGAAGTGGAAAAAGGGCGAGGATGCGGAGGCTAAGGCCGACCGCGTCTGGAGTGAACGTGAAGCCCAGGCCGTGGTCGATGCGGTCAAAGGCAAGCAAGCGACGGTGACCGAAGAGAGCAAGCCGACCACCCAAGCCTCGCCCCTGCTGTTCGATTTGACCAGCCTGCAACGCGAGGCCAACGGCAAGTTTGGCTTTAGCGCCAAGACCACGCTGCAAATTGCCCAGTCCCTGTACGAGCGGCACAAGGCCTTGACCTACCCGCGTACCGACTCGCGCGCCCTGCCCGAAGACTACGTTCCGGTGGTGAAAAAGACCTTTGAGATGCTGGCCGACAGCGGCCATAAGCACCTGGAGCCGCACGCCGCGCTGGCGATTAAAAACGGCTACATCAAGCCCAGCAAACGCATCTTTGACAACACCAAAGTGTCAGACCACTTTGCCATTATCCCCACGCTGCAAGCGCCCAGCGGGCTATCAGAAGCAGAGCACAAGCTGTACACCTTGGTGGTGCGCCGCTTTATGGCGGTGTTCTACCCGAGTGCCGAATACCAGGTGACGACGCGTATAACGACGGTTGCCGCAGCGCCGGGCAGCCCCAAGCAAGGCACGGCCCCCTCGGGGGGCAGCGGCGACGCGTCAGCGCAGAGCGTGGGGGCATATAGCAACCACAGCTTCAAAACCGAAGGCAAGGTACTGGTCAAACCCGGCTGGCTGGCCATCTACGGCAAGGAAGCTGCTGACGAAGTCACCGACGCGAAAGAGGGCGAAAAAGGGCAGCAACTGGTGGCCGTGAAACCCGGCGAGATGGTGAAGAACGATGTGGTCGAAGCCAAGGCGCTGAAAACCCGTCCTCCCGCGCGCTACTCCGAAGCTACGCTTTTGGGCGCCATGGAAGGCGCAGGCAAGTTGGTAGAAGACGATGAACTGCGTGAGGCCATGCAGGAAAAAGGCTTGGGCACACCCGCCACCCGCGCCGCCACCATTGAAGGTTTGATCAACGAAAAATACATCCTGCGCGAAGGCCGCGAGCTGATCCCCACTGCCAAAGCCTTCCAGTTGATGACGCTGTTGCGCGGCTTGGGCGTAGAGGAGCTTTCCACACCCGAGCTGACCGGCGAATGGGAGCACAAACTGGCGCTGATGGAAAAAGGCAAGATGAGCCGCGAAACCTTCATGGCAGAGATCAACGCCATGACGGAAAAAATCGTCAAAAAAGCCAAAGAATACGACCGCGACACTGTGCCCGGCGACTACGCCACACTCACCACACCCTGCCCCAACTGCGCAGGCATCGTGAAAGAAAACTACCGCCGCTACACCTGCACAGGCAAGGCGGGCGCACTGGAAGGCTGCGGTTTTAGCTTTGGCAAAACCCCGGCGGGCCGCACCTTTGAGCCTGCCGAGGTAGAGCAGTTTTTGCGTAACAAAAAGATCGGCCCGCTGGAAGGCTTCCGCTCCAAAGCAGGTTGGCCTTTTGTCGCCGAGATCGCCCTCAAATACAACGAGGAAGAGAAAAACTGGAAGCTTGAATTTGACTTTGGCGAAGACGCCAAAGCGGCAGAATCCGGCGAGATTGTCGATCTGTCGGGCAAAGAGTCGTTGGGCGCTTGCCCCAAGTGCGGCGCTCCCGTGAAAGAGTTTGGCAAGAGCTATGTATGCGAGAAGTCAGTGCCCACTGACGCGCAACCCACGCCGAGTTGCGACTTCAAGAGTGGTCAAGTCATTTTGCAGCAGCCCGTAGAACGCGAGCAAATGACCAAACTGCTGGAGACCGGCAAGACTGACCTGCTAGACAAATTTGTGAGCATGCGCACCCGCCGCAGCTTCAAAGCCTTTTTGTCCTGGAACAAGGAGGAGGGCAAAGTAGGCTTTGAGTTCGAGCCCCGTACCAGCAAATTCCCAGCGCGCAAAACCGCGGCGGGCGCACCTGTGGCTAAAAAATCGGCGGCTAAAACCGGCACGGCAGCGACCAAGAAAGCAGGCGCAAAGACGGCAAAACCTGCCAGCAAAGTAGCCGCTAAAAAGGCTCCAACCAAAGCTGCCACTCAGTCCACTGCAGTGCGCAAACCACGCGCCGCACCAGCCACTGGTGCCACCCCCAGCGTGGCTTTGGCCGCAGTGATTGGTGCCGAGCCGATAGCGCGCTCACAGGTGATCAAAAAGCTGTGGGACTACATTAAAGCCAATAATCTGCAAGATGCTAAAGACAAACGCAGCATCAACGCGGATGCCAAGCTACTGCCGGTATTTGGCAAAGCGCAGGTGACGATGTTTGAGATTGCCGGGATTGTGGGCAAGCATTTGGGTTGATACAGCCGCTACTAAAACAGCGACTGCCCCTTTGATAATTTAGTTTTCCAGGGGGGGTAAAAGCTTGCAACAAAACCATCTTCAAAGCTCAAGCCGCCGCCACCTCGAGACAAATCGCTCAGCGCCTTGGGTGTCAAGCCAGGTCGGCTTCTTCTACCGCCATCGCTTTGCGCGAATAAGCATCCATGATTGCGACCCGAGAATTGAATGCACGAGATTTTTTGGCTAGCTTGGCTGCGTCATGCATGGACTCCTGCGACAGACCCGCGCTGTCCGACAGAAAACTGGTGTCTGCCGAGCTGGGTTTGGAGGCGCGGCTAGAACGAGTTGTCCAGCCAGCCCGTGGGTCGCGGGTGGCGGGCAAGCGGGCTATTCCTACACCCATGTCAGCTTTGAACTCTCTGGGTGAGGTGCTGTAGGGGTTCAACATGAAGGGCTTGCGTACCGCCACCGCCAAGCGCAGGCCCATGGTGCGCAGCATGCTGGGGCGCTTGACACTTTCTACAATCACTACAAAGCTGGTGTCATCGTAACGGCCCACTTCGGCCGATGCACCTACGCTTTGTCGAATCCGCGCAGCGATGCCGTAGATCACTTGCTCCAGCGCGTTGTTGCCCAGCTCTTGGCGCAGTTGTGGCGCATTGAAAATTTCAATACAAACAATGGCGGTTTCCTGGCGGTTGCGCCGGGCGCGTGCAATAGTTTGCTCCACCAGCTTGATCAGCGCTGCGCCAGTCCACAGCTGGGTCAACAGATCTTTCTCGCGGTGCATGGACATGGCTCGGCGCATGCGCAAAAACTCGTTGTTACGCCGCCAGACAGTCACCAGGCACCCTACCAAGTAGCCCACTACGCAGATGGCTGATACTGCCTGCAAAGCTAGGTTGTTGTCTATGACACGCAAAGCCGTGGCATACACCCCTGCGACGCCGAACGCCATCGCCGCAGTAGCCCCAGCCATTGGCCAAGCAAACCGGTCGCCCAAAAGCGCTGAGCGCAAGGCCAGCCAAAATGATGCTAACGAGCACAGCGACACCACCAGCGCTGTCCACCCCAGCGCTTGTGGGTAGTTGGGCCAGAGCGACCCTAACAACGCTGCTGCGCTAGCGATACCGATCACCGTAAGCCCACGTTGCACGAATTGGTCATGTTGATGGGCGCGCAAAAACTGCATGAGCCCCCAAGTACCCGCGCACGCAGCAATGGGGCCGGTAACCAGAGTGAGAAGTTGCACCGTTTTCAGTGGCAAACCAGGCAAGAAAGTTAACAGCAGTCCACTGCAGGTGGCCACAAACAAACCGGCTATAGAAATAAACACGCCAGCCTGAACGCCCGTCGTAGTACGGGTAAGTAGCGCGTGGACCAAGCCCGCAACCAAGCATACGAGAAAGACGCCTAAGCTGGCACTCCAGAGCGCAATTTCAGCAATGGTCATGGGAGAGGATGCATTCCTAGCAAAAATCGAAGTTTAATACACCTTGTAGTCTGTACGCCTACTCGAATGCCAAGTTTGCCAAGTAATTGGCTATGGTGTTGTTTTGGCCGTTACCCCCTTGGTGTTGGTGATGGCGCTGGCACTGGCTCCACCGGCCGTACCTACCGCACTAGGGCTGGTCAAGTGGACGCCGGCTGGTGGCCAAGGCAGCTCACTGGCAAGACGCGGCTTGCCAATAGGGGCTGCCGCTTGGCCCTTTTGCACTGCGGCCATGTCTTGCTCGTTGGGGTATTGGCCTAGCAACCAATAATCAAAAGCACGCCGCGCAATGGGGGCGGCGTGCTCAGCACCAAAACCGGCGTTTTCTACAATCACCGCGATGGCTATGCGCGGTGCCTCGGCGGGTGCAAATGCCATGTACAGAGCATGATCGCGTTGGTGCTCTTCCATTTTGCGGGCATCGTATCTTTCTCTTTGGCCTATACCCACGGCCTGGGCGGTGCCGGTTTTACCGCCGCTGGTGTAGCCAGCACCCGCAAACACGCGGGCCGAAGTGCCCTCTGTGGTCACCCCCGCCAGCGCTCGGTGCACCACGGCCACGTTCTCACTCTTGTACCCCAGGTCAATGGGCGGCTGGGCCGGCACGGGTACGCGTTCGCGCGCCATCGCATCTTGGGTGGCAATCACCACCCGGGGTTTGTGTTTCACGCCGGCGTTGGCTAACACTGCCGTTGCCTGCGCTAATTGGAGCATAGTGAAGGCGTTATAGCCCTGCCCGATTCCCAGGGAGATAGTCTCACCCGCATACCATTTTTTTTGCTCGCTGCGCTTGTAGTAGTTGCGCTTCCAGTCGGTGCTGGGAAGTACACCACGTACTTCCCCGTTAATGTCAATGCCGGTGATCTGTCCAAAACCCAGTGGTTTCATAAAGTCGTGCATGGCGTCCACACCCAGCTCGTTGGCCAAAGAGTAGTAGTACACGTTGCTGGATTTGACGATGCTGCGGTACATGTCTACCGCGCCCAGACCGCCGTCGCCGTGGCTACGAAAGGTATGGCCTGCGAAAGTCCATGAACCTGCGTCGTTGATGACAGTGCTGGCTGTGCGTTTGCCGTTTTCCAGTGCCGCCATGGCCATGAAGGGTTTGTAGGTGGAACCTGGCGGGTAGGTGCCGCGTAATGCCCGGTTCAGCAGCGGTTTATCAATGGATTCATTGAGCAAGGCCCAGTTTTCAACGTCGATGCCCTCGACAAACAGGTTCGGGTCAAAAGTTGGCTTGCTCACAAAAGCCAGCACTTCGCCGTTACGTGGGTCAATCGCAACCAAAGCACCGCGCCGCTCGCCAAACATGTCTTCGATCAATTTTTGCAGCTTGATATCGATCGATAACTGCACCGTGCTGCCCGGAGAAGCGGGCGTACTGGCCAGCCTGCGTACCGCGCGTCCACCGGCCGAGGTTTCCATCTCTTCAACGCCTGTGATGCCATGCAATTGGCTCTCAAAGCTCTGCTCTACGCCCAGCTTGCCAATATAGTCGGTGCCTTTGTAATTTACCTGTTGTTCTTCAGGCCAATCGTCAATGGTTTCTTTTTCTTTCTGGTTGATACGCCCAATATAGCCCACCACGTGGCTGGCTAGCTCGCCATAGGGGTAGTTGCGGAACAAACGCGCCTTGATATCCACGCCGGTAAAGCGAAAACGCTGCGCAGCAAACTTGGCAACCTCTTCGTCCGTCAACCGTGTACGGATCGGCAAAGACTCGAAACTTTTGGATTCGTCCATCAACTTTTTAAACCGCTTGCGATCGCGCGGCGTGATCTCCACCAACGCGTTAAGCTGTTCAAACGTGTCTTCCAGACTGCTCACTTTAGAGGGCGTGATCTCTAGTGTGTAGGCCGAGTAATTAGTGGCCAGCACCAAACCGTTGCGGTCCAGAATCAAGCCCCGATTCGGCACGATGGGAACCACAGCGGTACGGTTACTCTCCGCTTGCTCGTCCAAATCTTCATGGCGAAACACTTGCAGCCATACCAATCGCGAGGTCAACAAAGTAAACGCCACCAACACCCCAATGCTGGCAATCAGCACCCGCCGGCGAAACCTCACCAGCTCAGCTTCAACGTTGCGCAGTTCAGTCATAACGACGCAGCGCCGGGCCGCCCCAAGCAAGGAGAGCCCCCGCGGGGGGCAGCGCAGTACACGCAGTGACAAGCGTGGGGGTCATGGCGACGCAGCGCCGGGCCGCCCCAAGCAAGGAGAGCCCCCTCGGGGGGGCAGCGCAGTACACGCAGTGACAAGCGTGGAGGCCATACACCGCAGTGCCATACTATAGTGGTCTATTGGCATCACGGTCCGGCGCGCGGCGCTGGGGGGCGAGCAAGATGATCGATACCAGCGGCCAAAGCAAAGCCTCCAATGCAGGTGCGAGGAACAATGAAAGCCCAGGAAAAACACCACCACCCAGCATGCGCACCGCCAGTTGCAAGGCGTGCGCAGCCACGAACAACGGCAGTACCTGCAGCGCCTGCGATGGCACGCTGAACCAAAGCAAGCGGCGGTGCATCGCAATGGCGCCAAAGCACATGGCCGCATAGCTCCACGCATGCTGGCCCAGCAGCGCTGCCTGCTGCACATCCATGCACACACCAAAAACGAAGGCCACGCCAATGCCAATACGCAGTGGTTGGTGCACGGTCCAAAACACCAAAACCAGCGCCAAAATATCAGGCGTCCAAGCCACGCGGCCCAATGAGGTTGCCATCACAAAGTTAAGCAGCATGGCTACCAGCAAGCTGCCCCAAATGAACAATGGGTTGGCCGGCAACAGCAACTGCTGGCCAATAGGCATGATCATTTGTTAGCTCCTTTTTTAGAAGCTACTGGCGCAACATCTGGGCGCGGTTTATCTGGTATTTGAGCCGAAACTGGGTCAAGTACCATGACGTGTTTGGTGCTGTGGATAAGTGACAAGGGTTGGCAGTAGATGCGGGCAAAGGCAGAGTCTGCGCGGCGCTCAATTTTGTCTATGCGCGCCACCGACAGGCCAGCAGGGTACACGCCGTCTACCCCGCTGGTGGCCAGAATATCGCCTTGCTGCACGTCTGCATTGCCCGCCATAAAGCGTAACTCTAAACTGCCCCCCTGCGTGATAGGGTCACCATAGGCGACGCTGCGCGCGCCAGTGCGGGTGTTGAGCACAGGAATAGCCTGCTCACGGTCTATCACCAAGGTCACTTCGCTGACCAAGGGATGTACCCGCGTCACCTGCCCCAGTACGCCAGACTCGTCGATCACCGGAGACCCAGGCTTGATGCTCTGGGCCAAACCTTTGTCAATGATGACGCGGCGGGTGTAGGGGTCAGCTGCGTCATAAAGCACCTGCGCGGCTTGTGACGGCGTAGTGATTTGATCGCGCAATGTCAGTAGTTTACGCAGCCGTGCGTTTTCCAGCGATAGTTGCTCAACTTGGGCCGCACGCTGCGCCTGCAGAGCCAATTTTTTACGGGCATCCTCTTGGGAAACCTGCGCGTCTTGCAATGACTCAAAGTAACCAGCACCACTTTGCACCATCAGCACTGGGCGCATGGCCAACCATTGCAGGGGAAAAAGCACAGTGGCTACGGTCGCACGCAGTGGTTGTGTAATTTTAAAACGCGTGTCGGCCACCATTAAAAACACCGCCAATGCGCTGAAAAACATCAGCTTGGACAGCGCTGAGTGCCCCTGCTTAAAGAAGGGTGGAGGGGTGCGGTCAAGGGTGCCTAGTGGCACGGCGGCTATTCCGTAGAGTTATTCCGACGTGAAGATTGAGCCCAGGCGCTCCATGCGCTCCAGGGCAATGCCGCAGCCGCGCACCACGCAGGTCAGCGGATCTTCAGCCACCAGCACGGGCAAACCGGTTTCTTCAGCCAGCAAACGGTCCAAGTCGCGCAGCAGGGCCCCGCCGCCGGTCAGCATCATGCCGCGCTCGGCAATGTCAGCACCCAGCTCGGGCGGGGTTTGCTCCAGCGCGTTTTTCACGGCGCTCACAATGTTGTTCAGCGGGTCGGTCAATGCTTCCAGAATCTCGTTGCTGGAGATGGTAAAGCTGCGCGGCACGCCCTCGGACAGGTTGCGGCCCTTGACTTCCATTTCCTTGACTTCGCTGCCCGGGAAGGCTGAGCCAATCTGTTTTTTGATGGCTTCTGCAGTCGGCTCACCGATCAGCATGCCGTAGTTGCGGCGAATGTAGTTGATGATGGCTTCGTCAAACTTGTCGCCACCCACGCGCACCGAGCCTTTGTAGACCATGCCGCCCAGGGAAATAACGCCCACCTCGGTGGTACCGCCGCCAATGTCTACCACCATCGAGCCGCTGGCCTCGCTGACGGGCAGTCCAGCGCCGATGGCCGCTGCCATGGGTTCTTCGATCAAATACACCTCGCTGGCACCAGCGCCCAGGGCGCTTTCGCGGATGGCGCGGCGCTCTACCTGGGTAGAGCCGCAGGGCACGCAGATGATGATGCGCGGGCTGGGCCTCATCATCGAGCGCGGGTGCACCATTTTGATAAATTGCTTGAGCATCTGCTCGGTGACGGTAAAGTCGGCGATCACGCCGTCTTTCATGGGGCGGATGGCCTCAATGTTGCCCGGTACCTTGCCCAGCATGGCCTTGGCCTCTTTGCCTACAGCCTGGATGGTTTTTTTGCCTTGCGGGCCGCCTTCGTGGCGGATGGCCACCACCGACGGCTCGTCCAGCACGATGCCTTTGTCGCGCACAAAAATCAGGGTGTTGGCGGTACCCAAGTCAATTGCCAAGTCGGTGGAAAAGTACCGACGGAACGCTGCAAACATCTTCTAATCCTCTCCAGGATGGTGCACGCCAAGGTCACACACCGCTGTACTTCTGTCTAAAATAGTCCTAAATCAGTTTTTTTGATGCAATTTACCCCTGATTTAGGGCCCATACACCAAAGGTTGGATAATACCGCATCCCCTGTGCATAACTTGGTTGAGGCTGTTGTTTTTGCTCATATTTTTGATGCAGAAACACCAGCTTACAAAGCCCTGCCAGCCCAGACCACAGCCGTACCGGCTAATTTTTACCACGCTGCCCACACCTATGTCCCTGAATTCGCAAGACATTGACCGCATCGCCCACTTGGCGCGGCTAGAGCTCAAGCCCGAAGAATCCCAGCGCATGCTGGGCCAAATCAATGGTTTTTTTAATATCGTGGAGCAAATGCGGGCGGTGGATACCAAGGGTATCGTGCCTCTGGCTCACCCAGTGGCCGCCATCCAAGAGATGGCCCTGCGCCTGCGCGAGGACATCGCCAGCGAGCCGAACCAGCGCGAAGCCAACCAAAAAAGCGCCCCGTCGGTAGAGCGCGGGCTGTTTTTGGTGCCCAAGGTGATCGAGTAAAGAGCCGCCATGACCGCACTACACACCCTCAGCGTGGCCGCTTTAGCCAAAGACCTGGCCGCTAAAAAAATCTCCGCTGTCGAGGCAGCGCAGCACTACCTGGTGCGCATCCAGGCGCACAGCGCTTTGGGCGCATTTTTAGCCGTGGACGAAGACGCGACTTTGGCACAAGCCCGCGCGGCTGATGCCCGCCTGGCTGCTGGCCAAACATCGCCCCTGCTGGGCGTACCGATTGCGCACAAGGATATTTTTGCCACCAAAGACTTCGCCACCACCGCAGGCTCCAAGATGCTCAGCGGTTATCGCTCACCCTTCGATAGCACGGTGGTCAGTCAATTAGCATCGGAAGGCGTGGTCACTCTGGGCAAGCTCAATTGCGACGAGTTTGCGATGGGTTCTGGCAATGAAAACTCTGCGTACCACAACGTGCGCAACCCATGGGATACCTCACGCATCCCCGGTGGCTCCTCGGGCGGCAGCGCAGCAGCCGTGGCAGCAGGCCTGTGCGCGGCGGCTACCGGCACCGACACGGGGGGCTCGATCCGTCAACCCGCTGCGTTTTGCGGCATCACGGGCATCAAGCCCACCTATGGCCGCGCCTCGCGCTACGGCATGGTGGCCTTTGCGTCCAGCCTGGACCAAGCCGGGCCGATGGCGCGCAGCGCCGAAGACTGCGCATTGCTCCTCACCGCCATGTGCGGCCCCGATCTGGACCGCGACTCGACCTCGCTGGACATGCCAGCAGAAGACTATTCTCGCTCTTTAAACGATAGCATTGCAGGTCTGCGCATCGGCATCCCCAAAGAGTTTTTTGGCGATGGTTTGAGCCAAGACGTGCGCGCCGCCATTGACGGCGCTTTGAAAGAATACGAAAAACTCGGTGCCACACTCGTGCCCATCAGCCTGCCGCGCACCGAGCTGTCCATCCCGGTGTACTACATCATCGCGCCCGCCGAGGCCAGCTCCAACCTGAGCCGGTTTGACGGCGTGAAGTTTGGCCACCGCGCAGCGCACTACACCGACCTGGCTGACATGTACCAAAAAACCCGCGCTGAAGGCTTTGGCGACGAGGTCAAACGCCGCATCATGATCGGCGCGTACGTGCTGAGCCACGGCTACTACGACGCGTACTACCTGCAAGCGCAAAAAATCCGTCGCATGATTGCCGATGATTTTCAGCAGGCCTTCAAGCTGTGTGACGTCATTGCAGGGCCCGTGGCTCCCACGGTGGCGTGGAAAATTGGTGAAAAATCCGATGACCCGGTCGCCAACTATCTGGCTGATATTTTCACTTTGCCCGCCTCGCTGGCCGGCCTGCCTGGCATGAGCGTACCAGCCGGGTTCGCTGCATCCAAAGAAGGTGGCGGCATGCCGGTGGGTCTGCAGCTCATTGGTAACTACTTTTCAGAAGCCAAGCTGCTCAGCATGGCGCACCGTTTGCAGCAGGCGACTGATTTTCACTCGCGCCAACCACCCACCTTTATGGAGGGCATTTAACATGAACGCCCCTGTCCAAACCACTGAGCCAACCACTGCCCTCACAGCCTCTGCGACCGATTTCAAAGACGACCGCCAGGTCGATCCGTCCCTCCTGGTGCGCGGCTACGAAGTCGTCATTGGCTTTGAGACCCATTCCCAACTCTCCACCCAGAGCAAGATTTTCAGCCGCGCCTCCACCGCCTTTGGGGCAGAGGCCAATACCCAAGCGTGCGCAGTGGATCTGGCCTTGCCCGGCACCCTGCCAGTGATGAACAAGGGCGCGGTCGAGCGTGCTATCCAGTTCGGCCTCGCCATTGGTGCGCACATCGCCCCGCGCAGCATTTTTGCGCGTAAAAACTACTTTTACCCCGATCTGCCCAAGGGCTACCAGATCAGCCAGTTTGAGATCCCCGTTGTGCAGGGCGGTTCGGTGGAGTTTTTTCTCGGTGATGTCAAAAAATCAGTGCGCTTGGTTCGCGCCCACCTGGAAGAAGACGCTGGCAAGTCGCTGCATGAAGACGCATCCTTAGGTGCCGCAAGCGGAGCTCGCGGGGGCCAAAGCGGCATCGACTTGAACCGCGCAGGCACGCCACTACTGGAAATAGTCACCGAGCCCGACATGCGCTCCAGCGCTGAGGCCGTCGCCTATGCCAGAGAGCTGCACAAAATCGTCACCTGGATCGGTATTTGCGACGGCAATATGCAAGAGGGCAGCTTCAGGTGTGACGCCAACGTGTCGGTGCGCAAGCCCGGCGACAAGTTTGGCACGCGCCGCGAGATTAAAAACCTCAACAGTTTCAAGTTCATGCAGCAGGCTATCGACTATGAAGTGCGCTGGCAGATTGAGCAAATAGAAGACGGTAAAACCATCCAGCAGGCCACCGTGCTGTTCAACCCCGACACGGGTGAGACACGCGCCATGCGCACCAAGGAAGACGCTGCCGACTACCGCTACTTCCCTGACCCTGACCTGCCGCCCCTGGTGATCGGCCGCGATTGGGTCGAGCGGGTGCGCGCCGAGATGACCGAGCTGCCCCGCGCGATGGAGGCGCGCTTTGTCGCCGACTACGGCCTGCCGGAGTACGACGCTGCGCAGTTAACGCAAAGCAAGGCCATGGCCGCCTATTTTGAGAGCTGCACCAAAGCCAGCGGCCAGGCCAAACTGGCCAGCAACTGGACTATGGGCGAGGTGTCAAGGCGTTTGAATGCCGATGGGTTGGACATCGCTGCCTGTCCCGTCTCGCCAGGGCGCCTAGGCGCATTGATCAAGCGCATTACCGACAACAGCATCTCCAACAATGCCGCCAAGCAAGTGTTTGATGCTCTGTGGCAAACGCCCGCTGGCATGTCTGCAGCGCAAGACGTGGATGCGATCATCGAGGCCAAAGGCCTCAAGCAAATGAACGACACGGGCGCGTTAGAAGCCATCATCGACGAAGTGCTAGCAGCCAATGCCGACAACATTGCGCAGTACCGTGCAGGCAAAGACAAGGCCTTTAACGCCTTGGTAGGACAGGTGATGAAGGCCAGCAATGGCAAAGGCAATCCGGCACAGATCAATGCGCTATTGAAAGCCAAGTTGGGCTGATGCGGGAGAGCGGATGTCGTCTACAACACGCTATTGATAAAATAGCTGCTCCCGCAATATTTTAAATGGCTACAGCCCTAAATAGCTTATTTTTTAGGTGCCGCTGTTGCTGTTGGCGTGGCGGTAAGCAGCCACAGCGTTTTAAGCCGCACCAGTTCATCGTCAAAGCGTGCATTGGTGCGCTTTTTCTCCGACTCCTGGTCAACGATAAAGCGTTTTTGCACCGCCACGCTGGCATCGTTGTCTTCGATTTGGCGCTTGAGTGACAGGGGTATTTTGGCAGGGTTCTTTTTGTAAAACTCCAGCTCGGTATCGATCTCTTTGCGTTGCACCGCCAGTTCGCCAACACGTTTGGTTGCCGCTTTCATCACGTCATCTACTTGCGCCAGTGTGTCGGAGCGCTCTTTGTCATGGCTGGGACGGCTAGGGTAGCGGGTGAGCAAGGCGCGGTCTTTGCGTTTTTCTTCGTTCAGGCGCAGGCGCTCTTCGGTAGCTTGCTTTTCTTTTTCGTCAAAAACACGCTGTTCTTCCGCCGTCATTGCAGGTTTGACCGTGCGCTTGACGGTGCCGCTGTTGTTGAGCTCTTTTTGCTCACGGTCAGCGCATTCTGGGATGGGGCGGTCAGAGGTGAGTTTGCGGCCTTTGGCATCTATACAGGTGTAAATTTGCCCCCAAGCTAGCGCGCTGGCTAGCCATAGCCCGGCACACAACGATAATTTAACGCTCAATCTCATGGGACTCCAGTGTAGCGCGGTGTTCATGCTGGTTGTAACGCAACAGGGTGACGCGGGGTTGTCAGGCAACACCGTAGCGATCTCGGTAGGCCTGCACAGCCACAGTATGCTGCGCCATATTAACCCCGCTAGACTGTAGATAGTGCAATAAATCAGCCAGGTTCGCAATCGCACAAACCTGTAGGCCGAGCACATTAGTGACGTATTGCACGGCACTATGCGGCACGTCTTGGGCCCGGCCATCTTTGATTTCAGTGGCTTTTTCTTGTCGGTCCAAGGCAATGGTGACCGCGTGGGGCTTGGCACCCGCGGCAGTAATGATGGCAATCGACTCGCGCGCGGCGGTACCCGCCGACATCACGTCGTCCACTATCAGCACCCGGCCTTTGACCGGTGCGCCTACCAAGGTGCCGCCTTCGCCATGGTCTTTGGCCTCTTTGCGGTTGTAGGCATAGGGCACGTTGCGGCCCAGGCGCGCCAGCTCGATGGCCACCGCGGCTGCTAGCGGGATGCCCTTGTAAGCCGGGCCAAAAAGCATGTCAAACTCGATACCGCTTTGCATAATGCGCTGCGCATAGAACTGCGCCAAGCGGCCTAACTTGGCACCATCGTCAAACAAACCGGCGTTGAAAAAATAGGGTGACAATCTACCGGCTTTAGTTGTAAATTCGCCAAAGCGCAGCACGCCTGATTCGACTGCAAATTGCACAAAATCAAGGGCTAACCTGTCTGGCACGGAATCTACTCGCACTTTGTTTAATGTCATCACTCGTCCATGAAAAAATCACTCTTCAAAATCACCAGCCTGAACTTCAACGGCATCCGCTCGGCCGCCACTAAAGGGATGGAAGCGTGGGTAGAAAAGTCTGCGCCTGATTGTATGTGCGTGCAAGAGGTCAAAGCCCAGGCGGTGGACATTGCAGGCAAATTTGAGCAAATTGCCGGCATGCAGGGGTATTTTCAGTTTGCCGAGAAAAAGGGCTACAGCGGCGTGGGCGTGTACACCCGCCATGTCCCCAGCGAGGTGATCATTGGCTTTGATGGCGGCGAGTTTGATGCCGAAGGCCGGTATGTGGAGCTGCGCTTTGATACCCCCACGCGCAAGTTCTCGATCATCAGCAGCTACTTTCCCAGCGGCTCGTCGGGTGAAGACCGGCAAGCGGCCAAGTACCGATTTTTAGACAAAATGTCCCCACATATAATTGCATTAGGTAAAAAGCGCGAGTTGGTGCTATGTGGCGACATTAACATTGCGCACAAAGAGGCTGACTTGAAAAACTTCAAGGGCAATGTAAAAAACAGCGGTTTTTTGCCCGACGAGCGGGCCTGGCTCACCAGGATGCTGGACTGTGAGTCAGCCAACGCGACGCAGCGTGGTGGCTTGGTAGACGTGTACCGCCGCCTCCAGCCAGGTACCACCGACACCTGTTACACATGGTGGAGCCAGCGTGGCCAAGCCTATGCCAAAAACGTAGGTTGGCGGCTGGATTACCACCTGGCCAGCCCCACCATAGCAGCACTGGCACGGGAAGAAGAAATTTACAAAACCGAGAAATTTTCTGACCATGCGCCCATGACGATTGGGTATGACTTGAAGTTGTAGGGCTTTAGCTGGGGCGGGGCCTTGCACATCCAAACTGCGACAGGCGACGTATAGACTCTAAGGGTGCTGATCAAGCGATCAGTGCGATAAAAGCATGGCCTCCAAATAACGGATACTGAATATGAGTTTTGAAACCGATGTGGCCGATCTGCGCAGCTACCTGATGCGCTTCGCGCGCCTGCAACTGCGCAACGATGCCTGGGCTGAAGATGCGGTGTCAGAGACCATTCTGGCGGCCATTGCCAAGCCACAGTCGTTTGCCGGGCAGTCGCAGCTGAAAACCTGGTTGGTGGGCATTTTGAAGCACAAAGTGGTTGACACCTTGCGCGCCAACCTGCGGGAGGTGAACGCCAGCGACCTGCAAGGCGACCGGGAAGGTGACGAACTGGACGCGATTGGCTTCAAAGCCGACGGCCATTTTGCCGAGCACCCGGCCAACTGGGGCAACCCAGACCAGGATTTAGGGCAAAAACAATTTATGACCGTCATGGATGCCTGCGTGAGCAAGCTGCCCCCAGCGCAAGGGCGCTTATTTTTGATGCGTGAGTGGCTGGAGATGGATGCCGACGAGGTGTGTAAGGAACTGGGTATCACCGCTACTAACCTCTACGTGCAATTGCACCGTGCGCGGCTGCGGCTGCGTGAATGCCTGGAGCTCAACTGGTTTGGGCAAAAGGCATCTGCCCAGCATTGAGCGCACGACCCCTCTCGCCCCACCAGCCTTTTCATAGCCAGCACTTTTGTGATCCACCATGTTGTCTTATCCTTTTCGTCGCTCGTGTAAAGAAGTAGCCGCTTTGGTGGTGGCCAGGGAGGATCGCCATCTGAATACGGGCGAAAAACTGGCCTTGCGCACCCATATGTGGATTTGCAACGCCTGCCCGAGTTTTGAAAGTCAAATACTCACGATGCGCAACGCCATGCGCCAGTGGCGCAACTACGCTGACGATGTGCCCAGCCCAATGTCGGCGCCCAAGTCTGTGGCGCCGCCAGTCGACAGAGCGGCCAAATAGTCCAAGCCCAGGACGGCGCGGCTGCCGTACCAACTGAGCATTTCGCCGTCCACCAATTGCACTTTAGTGTGGGGCAACCAATTTTGCACCTGGGCCACATGCGTTGGGCCAAAACTGTAGGGTTCTGACGACAACAGCACGCGGTCAATGCCCTCTAGCCAAGGCTCGTCGCCCTGAATCACGGGGTAGCGCCCGGCTCCGGGCGTGGCGATGCCATCTCCGCCCTGTACATTGGGCCAGGTTTGCCAGCCGATCAAATCCAGCATGCGGCTGATGTACGTGTCTCTCGCCACCGTCATCCAGGGGTCTTGCCAAATCAAATAAAGCACGCGCTGGCGAGGTGCTTGGAGCCCGGCGTGCGCCTGGCCTGCCTGCAAGGCTGTCCCGCGCTGGAAAATTTGCTCTTTCAAGTCTTCAGCCCTTTGGATAATTGCGGGAGCAGCTACTGAATTGATAGCGTGTGAGTGGACGAATGCGACCAATAACTGGTCTATCAAAGCCATGTTGTCCCATGGCCCCTGGGGGTGTGTGACCACGATGTGCGCCACCCATGGGCGCAGGGCGTCGACCATGGTTTTTTCGTTTTCATCCACATTCACCACCACATGGGTAGGGGCCAGAGCGCGGATTTTGTCCAGATTGACCGCCTTGGTGCCGCCCACCTTGGGGATGTGCTTCACCACAGCGGCCGGGTGGATGCAAAACCCCGTGCGGCCCACCAAATAGTCGCCCAAACCCAACTCCACGATCAACTCGGTGATGCTGGGAACTAGGCAAACGATGCGTAAAGGCGACACTATAGGATCAAGGGTAAGTACGGGGTTCGACACGAAAGCATATTTTGGCGCATAATGCAAGACCATTTACTATTTTTGTAGGTGTAGTTGGTGATCGGTCAGTTTCTTGCAGGTATGCGTTTGCTCAGGGACTCCATCGCTTTTTAATTGTGATTGATAGGAGTCCCATTCATGGGCAATAAACTGTACGTTGGCAATCTGCCATATTCTGTTCGCGACGAAGATTTGCACCAAGCATTCTCGGCTTTTGGCGGTGTTACCAGCGCTAAAGTGATGATGGAGCGTGACACTGGTCGTTCAAAAGGCTTCGGCTTTGTTGAAATGTCCAGCGACGCTGAGGCTTTGGCTGCTGTTGAAGGCATGAACGGCCAACAACTCGACGGCCGCGCCGTTGTAGTTAACGAAGCTCGTCCCATGGAAGCTCGCCCACCACGCACTGGTGGCGGCGGCTTTGGTGGCGGCGGTGGCCGTAGCGGCGGTGGCGGCTACGGTGGTGGCGGCAGCGGCGGCGGCGGTGGTGGTGGTTACGGCGGCGGCGGCGGTGGTCGTAGCGGCGGTGGCGGCTACGGCGGCGGCGCTGGTGGTGGTGGCGGCGGTGATGGCGGCGGTTTCCGCAGCCCTTACGGCGGCGGCGGTCGCAGTGGCGGCGGCGGTGGCGGTGGTGGACGCGGCGGCTATTAAGCCCTCGTTACAACGCTATTCGTGAAAAAAGCCCCCTGCGGGGCTTTTTTTGTTACTGAACGTATACCTTTTGCACGTGTTAGTCGTTTTAGGTAGAACGCAGAGTCATAAAATTGATGTAGAACGTGTGTAATGCAGTAAGTTGGTATGCCCTGATCGGCTGTAATGCGGTATAGCGGTGCGCTCTTTGCCCTGACTATGTCTATGAATAAGGAAGCGGACGCGCCATGGGAATAGTTAATTGGTTATTGGGCAAAAGCGAGCCAACGGCGCAGCCATCTACCAGACCATTGCAATCGGACATCCATGCCACACTGGCGGACGCGACGCGCCCGTTGATGGGTGCCAGACCCGCCTCTAGCGGAGCGGCATCCGCTAATGCTGGTTCACCCGCGCAGCGCATGGAGCAGCGCCGCACTGAGCGTAATGCCCGCCGTGAGTTGCTGTTTCAAGTCGTGCGCGAGTCGATGGTCCGTGTAGGAGTACTGTCTTCGGCATTCAAATTCAAAGTTCTGGCACTCGACCAGCGTGGCCGTACCTTCTTGGTGATGATTGACTTGTCCGCCGAATTTGCAGGTGAAACTGCCAAATTGGCTGAGATAGAAGCGATGATTGCGCAGTCGGCCAAAAACCGTTATGAGCTGGTAGTGCAAGCCGTGTACTGGCGTTTTTACGAGACCGTATCCAATGGAACGGCGCGTATAGCGGCGAGCAGCGCCCCTGTACCTTTATTTGGCACCCATTCGTACACCAACTCTCGGCCCGCGCCGCTCTCTGAGGTGCCTTACCCTTCCGTACCTGCTCGCGCACCTGTAGCTCAGCCCATGCCTATGGCACGGCCATCGCCTACCGCCAGCGCGGCATCCGCTGCGCGTCCCGCACCCGCATCTGCAGCTAAACCCCTGGCACCCCTAACCGCCAGAACGGGCAACAAACCAGGCGCTGACCCCTTGGAGCAAGCCGAGGTAGAAGCCTTCAAGCGTGCGCTGGCCTCTGGCTCGCAACCTGGCATGTCCATACCGCTTGGTGGCAGCCCCGCTTCAGCTAATGCGTATGCCACCACGCAGGCCTATACGTCACCGCATGCCGCTATGGCAAACGCACCCGCCTTGGCCGCTGCGACAGCCGCCAAGGCAGCATCGCTAGCCGCTATCAATAACAAACTACTACTCACCGGTTACGAAGACACAGAGATGCCAGACCCGGATGCGCCTGTGCTCAGCACCACCCAATACGGCGAAATGCGCTAAGCCTCATTTGTCCCACGCAATATGCTGACCGCCCCCGCCGTTACCGACTACCTGCGCAGCCACATTCGCACGGTGCCCGACTGGCCCGCGCCCGGCGTGCAGTTTCGTGACATCACCCCCCTCTTGCAAAACCCCCGCGTGTTTCGCGTGCTGATCGACGCCTTTGTACACCGCTACATGGACCCCGCCCTGCGCCCCGATGTGGTGGCCGGGCTGGACGCGCGCGGCTTTATTTTGGGCGCCGTAGTGGCCTATGAACTCAACGTCGGATTTGTACCTATACGTAAAAAAGGCAAGCTGCCATTTACCACCATTGAAGAAACCTATGAGCTCGAATACGGCAGCGCCACGGTAGAGCTGCACACCGACGCCGTACACCCCGGCCAGCGTGTGCTGCTGATTGACGACCTGATTGCCACCGGCGGCACCATGATGGCGGGCAAAAAACTGCTCGAAAAACTAGGTGCCACCGTCATGGAGGGCGCTGCCATAGTGGATTTGCCCGAGCTACACGGCTCGGACAAATTGCGCGCCGCAGGCTTGCCACTCTTTACCCTGGTTGATTTTGCCGGGCACTGAGCTGCGCAGTCAGCGGCACCTTCTGCTGCACACTATCCCAGCTTTTAGCCGCGCATTCAGCCCCGCCCATCACGCCCCCAGCGCGTCACGCTTTAGCCTGTCTCTGCCAGGCTTTACCCCGGGTTACAAAGCGCACATCTTGCTTTGCACAAAGTTGTGTACCTTGCTGTCTGCACGGGCGTTGAACAGCCCATGCACACTGCGCCGTCGCGGCGCGACAGAAAGGGACTCTTTATGAACACAGCCATGTCTTACCCCAATGCGGGTACCCCCAACGCCAGCGGTTTGAGCCCCAGTGCGCCCTCACCCACCAAGCCTCTGTGGGCCATCATCGGCGTGCTGGGCATGTGCGTGCTGGCCATGGGAGCCAGCCTGGTGTCGATCCACAAACGCTCAGTCGACCCTAGTGCGGGCAGCTTCAATGCCATGCGGTTTGCAGGCGTGGGTACTGGTGCCATGATCACCGAGTCTGCCGACGGCAAGCCCATAGAAAACCCCTCTGAAACCCCACAGAGCCGCTCGCAAGCAGCAGCTAAAAATGCCGCCAAACCTGCGGTAGCCAAGGCCCAGATCAAACCGACTAACGCCGCTGCCCAGCCAGCGCCTGCACAAGCCAACGCACCTGCGGCTTACGGCAAAGCTCCCCCAGCCACTAGCACACAAGCACCGGCCGGGCAAGCCGCTGCACCAACCACCGCCCAAGCCACCGCCCAAGCCCCGGTACAAGCCAAGCCCATTTGCGCCAGCTGCGGCACCATCGAAGCTGTCACCCCCGTCACCCGCCCCGGCAAGGGCAGCGGCGTGGGCATGGTGGCTGGCGGCGTGCTGGGCGCGGTTGTAGGCAACCAGGTAGGCAATGGCAACGGCCGCACAGCAGCCACAGTGCTAGGCGCGGTAGGCGGCGGCTGGGCCGGCAACGCGGTAGAGAAAAACATCAAAAAAGACACCATCTACCAAGTGCGCGTGCGCATGCAAGACGGCTCCAGCCGCACCCTGGAGCAAGCCAGCGCGCCCGCCGTAGGCAGCAAAGTTACCGTAGAGGGCAGCGCCCTGCGCTCGTCCAGTGGCGAGGTCTATGCCCCCGCCCCCGAGCAGCGTGCACGTGCACCGCAGCCCCATCAGCAGCAGCAGCAGCAGCGCGACGGCAACATCAATGGCGGCTAGTCTGGCTGTTCCTGAAAATAGGCGCTCTTTGATCACTCTGAGCCAGCCTGAGCGTTCGCAAGGCAGCCGGCCCTCGGGCAAGCTCAGGACAGGCCATGTTCAGCCCCAACGCAGTGGACCCGTAGGCGCTGATCTGTGGGATGCGCCACAAAGCGCCTGCGTACCAGTTTTCATGCGCTACATATACAATAGTTGCTTCCGCATTATTCTATTGGGCTGCAGCCCAATTAGTATCTTAATATAGGCCCCAAACAGGCAATTTGGAAGCATTTTCTGGCTCGGTGCGGGCTTTGTAGACTTTGGAAAGTCCTTAAGTTATGCGAATTTATGTGCCTCCATGGATTTGGCCGGATTTATGACAATATTCGTGCATTATTTAACGAAAATTAGGCATTTTGGCGGTTTTTTCTTGTGCCATTATGCGTATTTAGCCAATTCGCATAATTTAACGCCCTCCCAGCCGGTGCAAATGGCCTGCGGACCGGTAAAAAACCCGAAAATGCCGAGATTGAGGCTCTTTTTATAATAACCATAGGGTTGCAGCCCAATAGAGTATTGCGGGAGCAGCTACTGTATGTGTAGCGTTCTGAATTGGGTAGGCAGCTGTGCGTAAGCGCTTGCAAGCCTATCCATTGGTTAGCATTTTAGAAATATGCAGAAGAAGCAATGAAATCAGGAGTTTCAGACCCATCCAAGGCGCTCTGGGAGTCTGCAGCGGATCTTGTCGGCAAACTCAATGCACCACCAGCTCCACGCTCTTGCCGGTTCGCAGCAGCAAACCTACCAGCGTATCCAGTAAAAAACGGCCTAGCTTTGCATTAACCAAATCTGAAACACGCGGCCTGGATACATCCAAAATTTCAGCAGCTGCCACTTGGGTGAGCTATTCAGGCTGCATCCATTGGGCAATCGCCATAGCCGCATCTTGCTTGAGTTTGTGGGACTTGGCGATGCGCGCGTCTGCGTCTTGTCAGCGCCGATTGAATATTGACCCGGCTGCTTTACTGGTTATGCCCAAATTTTATGCATTGCCAATCCCGCAAACAAATGCATGCCGATCAACCCCGTTCACCCTGAGTTGGTCGTTGGGTTCGCAACTGCGTCAACCCTGGGGGCAAGCTCAGAACAGGTCAAGCGCAGCCACAACGCAGTAGACCCGTAGGCGCTTATTTGCGGGATGGGCCGCAAAGCGCCTGCGTGCCAGTTGGTATGCGCTACACATACAGTAGCTGCTCCCGCATCATTCTATTGGGCTGCAGCCATATTAGTATCTTAAAAAGGGCTCCAAACGGGCAATTGGGAAGCGTTTTCTGGCTTGGTGCGGGTTTTGCAGGTTTTGAAAAGTCCTTAAATTATGCGAATTTATGTACCGCAACAAATTTTGCCTAATTTTTGGTTTTATTCGTGCATTATTTAACGAAAAATTGGCACTTTTTTTGCGTTTTTTCTTGCGCCATTATGCGTAGTTAGCAAATTCGCATAACTTAACGCCCTCCCAGCCGATGCAAATGGCCTGCGGGACAGTAAAAAGCCTGAAAATGCCGGGTTGGAGGCTCTTTTTAGAATAGCAATAGAGCTGCAGCCCTTTGGAATGATGCGGGAGCAGCTACTGTATGTGTAGCGTTCTGAGTTGGGTAGGCAGTTGTGCGCAGGTGCTCCCAAGTCTATTCACGCCGTTCGAGCGTGTTTAAGCGCATGCGACTCCGTTCGGGCCGAGCATGGCCTGTCCTGAGCTTGCCCGAAGGCGCAAGCCTTCACGAACCTGACGACCAGCTCGGGGGGAATGGCGAGAAGTTATTGTCAGTAACAGCAGTAAACGCTGATGGTGCTGCAGCGATCTGAAAACATGCCCAGGCGGCTGTGGAATAAGGCGGCTATGGCATAAAGAGTGACCAGGGCATCAATGAAGGCCAGAAAATTAAATGTAATCTGCCCCCATTTATCCATTTATCTTAGTATCAAAGGTGCGGCTATGGGCGTGACCGCACCCAGTGCAGGCAGGCCCACCGTCGCCATGGTCGTAGCCACCAGCGGAAATACGAAATTGGTAGCCTGGTTATTAGCCGTACATACGCCACCGGTCAAAGTCCAAGGCGCTATGTTTCCTCCAATTACTCCAAATACTGTCGAAAATGCCACTGACGTAGCTAAATTGTTGGCATTCCCGTTAGCCAAGGTATAAGTTTTTGCAGCGGTGGCGCTGTTGTAATACAACTCCTTGGTGAATCTGACTACGCCAGCGACAGCACTGCCCCCGATAGCTCCTGAACCTGTGCAGCCAGCGCCACTCCAAAAAGTGGCTACGGAATTGTCAATTTGCCCATCTAATCCAATATAAGCGACATACCCTGTGGATGTGTACGTGATGACATGAAGCTGTGCGCCGCTGATCGGCCCCCCAATAGCACCCAAGGTGACACCGTTTGCGTCAGCCACGGTACCGCTGAGGGCAGCCAGGCCAGCGGGGCCAGCGGGGCCTTGAATGCCTTGAGGTCCTGTACTGCCTTGAGTGCCTTGAAGCCCTTGTGGTCCTGTAGTGCCTTGAACACCTTGAATACCCTGAGATCCCACCAGAGACACTCCTGCGAGCCATGCGCCTGCGGCTTTAGGCCCAAACAAGGTTTGTGTGGCGGTGTTGATGTAGAAGTCACCGTTCACGCCCTGTGCGGAGGTCGGGTTGGTGGGGCCGTTGAGCACCGTGTTGCCGTTGGTGCCATTGGTACCAGCTGCTCCGGTGGCCCCCACCAGTGACACGCCAGCAGGCCAGCCGCCTGCCGCTTTGGGGCCAAACAGGGTGCTGGTCGTGGTGTTGATGTAAAAATCACCCACGTTACCGGTACCGTCAGCGGGGTTAGTGCCACCACTGATAATGCTCTGGCCAGCCGCCCCGGTGGCCCCCTGAATACCTGGTATACCTTGAATGCCCTGCGGGCCCTGCGCACCTGTGGCACCCACCAGTGAGGTGCCGGTTGGCGGCCATGCGCCCGCTGCCTTGGGCCCCAGCAGCGTGCTGGTGGTGGTGTTGAAATACAGGTCGCCGTCGTTGCCAACGGCATTGGCCGGTGCGCCCGCACCGCTCAACACGCTGGTGCCTTGGGCACCGGTCGCACCCGTGTTGCCCGTCGCACCCGTGTTGCCCGTGAGACCCGTGAGACCCGTGGGGCCCGTGGGGCCCGTGGGGCCAACCAACGAAACACCCAGGGTTGGCCACACATTCGCTGCACTCTTTGGACCCACCAAAGTGTGGTTGCTGGTGTCAATGTAGAAATCACCAGGGCCGCCAATGGCGTTGCTCAGCGTGCCCGCGTTGCTCAGCAAGCTGGCACCCGCCGCGCCAGTGGCGCCGTTTGCGCCTGTCAAGCCAATCGGGCCCGTGGCACCAGTCAAGCCTATGGCACCCGTAGCACCTGTGGGGCCGGTGGCGCCAGTTGCGCCGGTCAGGCCGGTAGCGCCTGTGGCGCCGGCTAGTCCCGTCGCGCCGGTAGCACCCGTAGCACCCGTAGCGCCAGCACCAGTCGCGCCCGTAGCACCCGTCAGGCCGATGGCACCGGTAGCGCCTGTGGCACCTGTGGCACCTGTGGCACCTGTGAGGCCGGTAGTACCAGTTGCGCCGGTTAGGCCGGTAGCGCCTGTGGCACCGGCAGCACCCGTAGCACCCGTAGCACCAGCTAGCCCGGTCGCGCCGGTAGCGCCCGTAGCGCCAGTACCGCCGGTAGCACCCGTAGCACCAGCTAGCCCCGTCGCACCAGTCGCGCCTGTTGCACCAGTTAACCCGGTCGCGCCGATCGGGCCTACGATAGACACTCCCGTGGCCGGCCATGCTCCTGCTGCTTTGGGGCCAAACACAGTGTGGGCAGTGGTATTGAGGTAGAAGTCGCCGTTATTGCCTTGGGTTGCGATGGGGTTGGTGGTGCCGCTGAGCAGCGTGCTGCCCGGCGCCCCCACCGGCCCTGGCTGGCCCAGCAGCAATAAACTGCTGGCTGGCCAGGCGCCGTCCACCTTCGGGCCATAGAGTCTGCCAGCGACCGTGTCGAGGTAATAGTCGCCGTCCTTACCGGAACTGGCGGTCGGTGTCACCGTGCCGCCCAGCAAAGGGACACCCAGGTTAGCCGCTACGGTGGACAGTGTGACTGCGTCACTGCTGCCCCCGCCGCAGGCGCTCAGGCCCAGTGCCGATGCCATCAAAATGGCGAATAAATTGGAGACGCGTGCAGGGTTTTTCATGGCGTGACCTTTCAAAAATGAGTGGCTGGATATCACAAGTGTGGATGTTTTGTAATCATTTGCACATTACCCAAATGGACTAGTGGACAACACCGCCACCCGTCCAGGCTGGCGGCGCAGAAATTGCTTAGTTGCGCGACGGGTAAACGCCTTCTGTCGCGATCACAAAGTTGGTGCCCAGGTAGGGGTTGCGCACGCCTACTGGCTGGCTGGAACCGGCGGGGAGGATGGTGACCGTGCCCGTGACGGGTATGGCGGCCATGGTGACATCGCCGGCGGCAGGCAATGCAAAAGAATCGCCCGCAGCGGGGCTGGCAAAAATTGCACCAGTGGGCGAAGGGCCGCCGCCCGCCGTAGTAGCTGCCGGGCTGGCAGACAAGCCCGCTGTGGTTGCTGCATGGGTGTGGGTCGGCAAGTTGCCCTGCGTCAGCGTGACGCTTTCAAAACCGGCCCGCTCGCCTTGCAGGATGGGCGCAGACAAGCCTTGCCCTTGTCCCATGCCGACAGGGCCACGGCCGCGGTAGTCAGGCAGCCCGAAGGTGTTGATGCCGTCACCACCGAATGTGGTGCCTAGCAGGGCGAACAACGCGGAGTTTTGTTGAATCGACATGATCGCGCCGTTGCACAAGGCATAGCCTTTGGGCGCAAAGTTAAAGCCGACCATTTTGATTTCGCCAAGAAACGGATCCATGAGATTTTTCCTTTATAAAAAGTTAAAAAGAGACTGAACTAACCACTTTGGCTATGCAGCGGTGGCCAACGCTTTGGGGTAACTGAAAGAGGCCTGCAAGCGGGCCTGGCCAGCGGCCGAGGGTGCGCCGGGGCTCATAAAAATAGACCAGGCCTGGCCGTCGGGGGCCACCAGGGAGTAAATGCCTTGCTCGCCATAAGTGCCCACAGGCATCTCTACGGTCAGGTGAAAAGCCGTGTGCTGCGCGCTCATGGCCCTGCTTGCCTGCACCTGGGCAATCTTGACCTGCTCCACATGCAGCGCACCGTCATGGATATGCCAGTCTTGCCCAATGGCGCTGTGCAGATGATCAAAGGTGGGCATGGACGACATGATTGTTTTTGCTTTTTATGTGTATGGAAGTGGAATCTAATCTCCCTAGTTCGATTAGTACATTGCACAAATGGACTAGCACGCCACACGTCGCTGAAGGCGGCAGGCCGCATGGCTGGGTGGAGCCGTCCCCAGCCCTGTGTAGTCGACCCGGATCGCTGGCCGCGCCTGCTGGCCAATGGATGAGCACCGCTCGAACGCGCCACTGGGCAGCGCAGGCGTGGTCTTGGCCGTTTGGATGCGCTTGGATGCCCTCGAATGGGCTCGTATGCCCCTGGAGGCCCCTGCGCGCACCCGCAGGCTCCCTGCAAGACGCTACATATACAGGAGCTTCTCCCGCATCATTCTATTGGTCTGCAGCCTTATTGCGGGGAGTGACTCCAGATCTAGGACACTGCTAGCCGCAACCCAAATTCGTGACCACAAATTTGTTCAGCTCAACTCAGCACCACCGAGCTGAGCCGTCTGCGGTAGGTGGCTACCGTGGGGTCTTGCGGCGGGATTTGGCCGTCGGCTACTTTGACCTTGGGCGGCTCGATGATTTCTAAAATAGCGACGTAGGTTTTGCGCGCTTTTTCTTCGGCCCAGGTTTTGTCGCGCATCAAAATCTCCAGCAGCTCGTCCATCGCCAGGGTCCACTGGCGTTGGCCTATGTGCAGCTGGGCCAGGGCAAAGCGGGCCTCAAAATCGCGCTTGTTGGTGGCGATTTTGGCTGCGCACTCGGCTGTGGCGGCTGTGTAGTCTGCGTGGCCCGCTGCGAAATCCATCGCGTTCAAGATGCGCTGCGCGGCATCGAACTTGCGGTTCGTGCTGATTTTTGGCATGACCGGGGCCAGGGCTACTTTGGCATCGTCGTCCAGGCCGGCTTGCAGCAGGCTGCGCAGCAAGTCAAAGCGGGCTTCGTCGTTGTCGGGGGCCAGAGCCACGGCTTCGCGCAGCACGGCGATGGCTTCTAGGCTGCCGGGCACCAGGGGCTCTTCTTCTAGCAGCTCGGGTTCTTCCAGCGCAGGGGGTACATGCTTGTCTAAAAACTCGCGCACTTTGCTCTCAGGTAGCGCACCGGTAAAGCCGTCGGCGGGCTGGCCGTTGATGAGCAGCACACACGTGGGGATGCTGCGAATGCCAAAGGCTTGGGAGATTTGCTGCTCTTGGTCCGAGTCGATCTTCACCAGCTTAAAGCGCCCGGCGTACGCCAGTTCCAGCTTCTCCAAAATCGGGCCGAGGGACTTGCAGGGCGCGCACCACGGGGCCCAAAAGTCCACCAGCACGGGGACGGTCATGGAGGCTTGGATCACCTCGGCTTCAAAATTTTGGACGGTGGCTTCGATCATGGTGGTTTTTAGTAAGGCGGTAATACGGGCGGACGAAAACGTAGAATCCAAGCTATGACACAACAGCCTACAGATTCTCGCATTTTCATCGGTGTACTGATGGGTTCCAGCTCGGACTGGGATACCATGCAGCACGCGGTGCAGATTTTGACCGATTTTGGCATCCCCCACGAGGCCCGCGTGGTTTCGGCGCACCGCATGCCCGACGATATGTTCGCCTACGCCGAGGCCGCCGCCGGGCGCGGACTGGTAGCCATCATCGCAGGCGCAGGCGGCGCGGCGCATTTGCCGGGCATGCTGGCGGCCAAAACCACCGTGCCCGTGCTGGGCGTGCCAGTCGCGTCCAAACACCTCTCGGGCGTAGACTCGCTGCACAGCATTGTGCAAATGCCCAAAGGCGTGCCCGTAGCCACCTTTGCCATCGGCGCAGCCGGGGCGGCCAATGCGGCGCTGTTTGCTATTGCCATGCTGGCCAGCCACGATGCAGCGCTGCGGGCTAAGTTGGACGCTTTCCGTGCTAAACAGACCGAAATTGCGCGTGCCAGCGTGTTGCCAATGGTGCAGGCGGCACACCCTGAAGCCTTAAATACCGAACAGCCGAACGCAGAGGTCGCGAAGATTACGCAAAGGGCGCAAAAGAAGACAAAAGAAGACAAAATGGGGAGTCGTTAACTACCTACAAACGAAAAGTTATTTGATTTAAAAAAAGCAGTCTCCAAGACAATTATTTTTGGTATTCTTTTTTGGTATTCCTTCTGCGCCCTCTGCGTTCAAAAAAATCCGCTTTCGCCCTCAGCCCACCCACCAACCCCAAAACCACCCACCTCGAATAAAACACCATGAAACCGATTCTTCCCGGCGCAGCACTTGCAGATGGTCGCCAGCCTACCCTTGGGGTCATGGGCGGTGGCCAGCTAGGCCGTATGTTTGTGCAGGCCGCCCAGCGCATGGGCTACTTCACCGTGGTGCTGGACGCTGACCCGGCCAGCCCTGCGGGCCAAGTCAGCCAGTACCACATCGCGGCCAACTACCTGGACGAGCAGGGCCTGGCGCAGCTAATGCAGCGCAGCGCAGCCATCACCACCGAGTTTGAAAACGTGCCCGCCCCCGCGCTGATGACCCTGGGCGCGCACCGCCCGGTGGCGCCCAACGCCGAGTGCGTGGCCATTGCCCAAGACCGCAGGATGGAGAAAACCCGGCTGGCCGAGATAGGCAAAACCTCAGGCGTGGGCCCAGTGCCTTACTGGGTGATAGAGCAGGCCAGCGACCTGGCCACCGTGCCCGAGCACTGCCTGCCCGGCATGCTGAAAACCGCCACCTTGGGCTATGACGGCAAGGGCCAAGTCAAGGTGAGCAGCCGCGCAGAGCTGGCCAGCGCGTGGGCGCAGCTCAAAGAAGTGCCCTGCGTGCTGGAGCAGTTTGCCGCGCTCGCTGCCGAGTGCTCGGTGATCGTCGCGCGCGGCCCCGATGGGCAGATGGTGGCGCTGCCAGTGGCGCGCAATGTGCATGTGGACGGGATCTTGGCAGTGAGCGAGGTGTATGAACATAATTTGCCACCAGCCCTCATAGCGCGTGCGCAAGCAGCTACGCAATGCATAGCGGAGGCCTTGGAGTACGTGGGCGTGCTGTGCGTGGAGTTTTTCATATTGAAGGACAGCGCGGGCCAGCTTAGCGAGAGCAGCCCGCTGGCCGTGAACGAGATGGCCCCGCGCCCGCACAACAGCGGCCACTGGAGCATGGACGGCTGCAATGTGAGCCAGTTTGAGCTGCAAGTGCGCGCTCTGTGCGGCCTGCCCCTGCCCCAGCCGCGCCAGCACTCGGCCAGCATCATGCTCAATTTACTCGGTGATGTGTGGTTCGATGCCGCTGGCAAAACCAAGGCTCCCGACTGGGCCGCTGTGCTCGCCCTGCCCGGCACCCACTTGCATTTGTACGGCAAGCTGGACGCCCGCAAGGGCCGCAAGATGGGGCACCTGAACATCACCGCTGCCAGTGCCGAGCAAGCCCGCACCGTGGCCCGGCAAGCCGCTGCGTTGCTGGGTGTGCCGTTTGCGTAAGCCGGGCGCGGGTCATCAAAATACACGCCGCGTGAACCGAAAACAAAGCATGACGCACAGCCTGAACACGATGCTTTCAGTAGCTGCTTGCGCTGACATATTGGCCGCTGGTGGCCTGGTGGCCTTTCCTACGGAGACCGTGTATGGTCTGGGAGCGGACGCTGGCAACGACGCTGCGGTGGCGCAAATTTTTGCTGCCAAAGGCCGCCCGGCAGACCACCCGCTCATCGTGCATGTGGCAGACACTGCGAGTGCCGACTACTTCGCCGCCAGCATGCCCGAATTTGCCCGCAAGCTGGTCGCCGCCTTCTGGCCTGGGCCGCTGACCATCATCGTGCCGCGCAAAGAGGGCGTGGCCGCAGCGAGCGCGGGTGGGCAAAACTCCATTGGCTTGCGCTGCCCCTCCCACCCCTTGGCGCTAGAGCTGCTGCGCGCCTGCGCCGAGCGCGGTGTGATGGGCCTGGCCGCGCCGAGTGCCAACAAGTTCGGCAAGGTCAGCCCCACCACCGCCCAGCATGTGCGCGATGAGCTCGGTGATGCCATGCCGGTGCTGGACGGCGGCGCATGCAGCGTGGGCATAGAGTCGAGCATCATCGACTGCACACGCGGCGCACCGGTGCTGCTGCGCCCCGGGGTGCTACAGCCGGTGCAACTGGAGGCCGCAATGGGTTGCAAACTGCTATTAAATGATGAGCTGCTCCCACAATATTTTAAAGGACTAGAGCCTGAAAGTACTTTTAATATAGCTGTTCATGCCGCGCCCAGAGCCTCAGGCACGCTGGAGTCGCACTATGCGCCCAACGCCCGCGTGCGCCTGATGGATGCCAAAGCTATGCAAGCCGCGCTGGATTTGCTGGGCGAAGATGCCGCGCATATCGCGGTGTATTCACGCGCTATTTTGGCGTCCAAGTCCAGCCGCATCATCCGCCGCCGTATGCCAGACGATGCATTGGCTACCGCGCAGCAGTTGTTTGCAGTGCTGCGCGAGTTTGATGCGCAAGGTGTCAAACTGATTTGGATAGAAACACTTCCCATGGATGCAGCCTGGGACGGTGTGCGTGACCGCTTGCAACGCGCAGCGGCCAGCTAAACCTTTACATGCCGCATACCCGCGGGTGAATCGGGCCAGTTAAGATACAGGTTATGGGCGAACAGCTTGCCCACGCATGAAATTTGTGGAGAAAACAATGCAATTGGATGTCAACGCGCCCTCACTTTGGCGCACAGGTTTATGGGCCACGGCGGCGGTCAGCGCGCTGCTTGCAGGCTGCGGATCTGGGTCTTCTACGGTATCGTCATTGGTGCCTACCCGTATGGTAGTGATGGGAGACGGCCTGGCCGATGTAGGGCAAGTAGGCGGCACCGTGTATTCGGTCAAGGACGCCACCAACAGCACCTGGGTGCAACAAGTTGCGGCAAGCTACGGCCTGAGCGTCACCGCCCAGTCTGCGGGCGGCCAAGGCTGGGCACGCGGCAACGCGCGCGTGGCCCTCAAGCCCGACGCGGCAGGCAGCGCGGCTACGCTGACCATCAAAGAGCAAATCGACGCCTTTTTAGCGGCCAGCAGCATTGCCAAAGACAACGTGATTTTGCTGGACCCGGGCATCAGCGACCTGGTGGTGCAAGCCGAGGCCTTCAAGGCCGGTAGCATCAGTTCTGCGCAAGCGCTGGTCAATGCCGCCGACGCTGGCAAAGCGCTGGCCGTGCAGGTGCGCCGCCTGGTCGCTGCCGGTGGCACCCACATTGTGGTGGCAGGGGCCTACAACCTGGGCAAATCGCCCTACGCTGCAGCAGCTGGCCAAAACAGCCTGCTGGAAAATGCCAGCCTCAAATTTAACGAAGCCCTGTTGGTGGCCATGGTCGATCTGGGTGCCAACGTGCTCTACATCGACACCGCTTTTCGCTACAACCAAGTCATCAACCAGCCGGGCAGCTACGGGTTTTCCAACTCCATTGCAGCCGTCTGTACGACACCGACGGCAGCCACCTGCACGCCATCTACCGTGTTACCTGCTATCGACTACAACGCCTACGTGTTTGCCGACGACCGCTACTTCACCCCCGCTGCCCAGCGCAGTTTTGGTGACTACGCTTACGCGCGGATGAAGTCGCGCTGGTAGAGGCACAATCGCGTGCCGCTGGCCGGCGCGCTCGCAGCCGGGTGAGCTCACCACTGGGGCGAGGTACTAGTCAGCCCGTTGGCTAGACGAGCGAACGATCAGATCGGTGGGCATGAGCAAAGATGCAACGACTTGGCCTTGTATGACTTTGGCCAGCGCTTGCACCAGCAGGTTGCCTGCTGCGTCGATGGACTGGCGCACGGTGGTGAGCGGAGGGTGAAAATGGCTTGCGGCATCAATGTCGTCATAGCCCACTACAGCCACATCGTCTGGCACGCGCAGGCCACGGCTTTGCAGCACAGAGATGGCGGTCATGGCGATCAAGTCGCTAGAGGCGAAGATGGCATCAAACTGCAAATTGCGCTGCAGCATCTGCTCCACGCCGTCACGGGCTTGTTGGGCAGAGAAGGACACGTTGACCCGTAGCTCGGGGTCTACCGCAGTACTGTGCAACTGGTGCGCCAGTTGGTAGCCTTGGTAGCGCAGCGCCACCTCGGGCAGCTCGGTATTGCCTAAAAACACGATGCGGCGATACCCTTGGGACAGCAGATGCGCAGTAGCTTCTTTGCCGCCAGCCGTGTTGTCGCTGCCCACGCTGCAATACATCTGGCGGGGCAAATTGGCTCCCCACACCACCAGGGGCACTTGCCTGCTGGCCATGGCATTGAGCTGGTCGTGGTGGCCCCATTGGCCAATCACAATGATGCCGCAGGCACGGCCTGTGTCGTACACCTCAGCCAGTTTGTCCAGATGGTCGGTATCGACACGGGACAGCAGCATGTCGTAGCCTTGCTCGGTCAAGGCATCGGCCAAGCTGCCCAGCATGCCCAGGAAGAACGGGTCTGAAATGGTTTGCCGGGTCACCCGGTCAAACGGAATCACGATCGCCACGGTGCGGTTATCGCCCATGCGCAGATTTTTGGCACCGATGTTGATGGAGTAATTGAGTGAGCGCGCCAGCTCTTGCACCCGCTTGGTGGTCTCGGGGTTGATCAAACCGCTGCCGTTGAGTGCCCGTGACACGGTGGACACGGACACCCCCGCCAGCCGGGCGATATCGACCATTTGGAGTTTTTTGGAGTTCTGTTTAGTCACGGCTTGGTTTGTTGCTAACGAATACGGAATGATTAGACATCAAAAAACAGTTTACTTATTTGAGAACTTTGTTCGCCCACAAAGTCCAGGCCTGCGCCAAAGGACGTGCGCTGGAGGTCCACCCACTCCAGGCCAAGGCTGCCAGGGCGGCTTCTTTTTGACCATCTTGGGCTAGCGCGATGCCCAGGCGCATCCGGGCGAGCTCCTCGCGGCGCAGGCCACCTTTCTCCAGCGCAATGCGGTACGCGGCGTGGGCTTGCGCCCATTTTCCACTGGCCAAGTGCAGGTCTGCCAGTTGCGCAGCCGCATTGCCGTTGGCGGCGTTGGCCCACTGCTTTTCCAGCAATTCGGAGGGGGTTTTGTCTTCACTGACCCGTCGCTCGATCTGAGGGCCGAGGGCTTGTGCGCTCTGTTTGGCAGAAGCCGTCTCCAGCAACCCAGACTTTAGACCCAGCTCCAGCAGCGCCTGCGCCTCCAGCGGAAACCCAGCTTTCAAGGCGTGCTGCACATACTCGAAGTAATCGTCGGCCTCTTGCAGGCACTGCGCGGCGCGCACCAAGCGGTACCAGTCCAGTGCCAGCGGCGAGTTGGCCTCTAGCTGGCTGATGTGGCGCGACAGATAGTCAGACCAATAGGCTTGACTGGGATGGTATTGCAGCAGCAAGGCCAGGCTTTGTAGATAGCCCACGCGGTTTTTCATCTGCTGGTGGCTGTCGGCCAGCATGCGCAGCAGGTATTCTTCGGGCGGGCTTTGCAGGCCTGGCGTCGTTCCGGTCGCAGCGGCTGGGGCAGGTGCAGAGGATGGTGCAGAGGATGGTGCAGAGGCGGGTGCAGAGGCGGGTGCAGAGGATGGCAGCAGTGCGTTAATTTGCGCGATGGCCAGGTCGTAGCGTTTGAGAAAATAGTGGGCCTGCGCCAGTGCCAGCAGGGTGCCGCGCGTGGGCGGCGCAGGTATGCTGCCAAAGAGTTTGGCCGCGTCGATCACGCGCTGGTGGTCTTTTTGCTTTTGCGCCAGAGAGATCACGCTCTCTATCAGGCCGGGTTTTTCGCTGGCGGACACCTCGGGCAGGGCCACCAAGGCCTCCAAGGCGGCCATGGCGATGGCGGGTTTGCCAGCGTCCATGCCTGCGGCCACGCGCAGGCGGTGCAAAAATTCTGTCTCCTTGCCGGGCAGTGGGGGTAGTGCGCTGGCAGCATTGAGTTTGTCGATGGCCAGCTCAGCTTGCTTGGCCTTCAAAGCGTCCTGCGCGGCGCTGAACAGCACGGCTATTTCAGGCCGCAGGCCAGGCGCGGTTTGCGCAGCCGCAAGGCTGTAGCTGCATAACAAAACCAAACCCCACCACAGTGCGCGCATCGCATCTCCATTCGTTGAAAAAAAGCCCCACCACGCAAGCGGGGTGGGGCATAAAAAGGGGATGTACCCTTGAAGAAACTCAGTTCACAAATTGCTCTGACCCGACAATGCCCAGCTTGTTCAAGCCCAGCCGCTGCGCCGAGGCAAGCACCCCGGCCACGGCCTCGTATTTGGCCTTAGGATGGGCTTTGATATGCAGCTCGGGCTGCACTGCCTGGGCCTTGGCCTGGCGCAGGCGAAGGTCCAGGCTGGCCCGGTCGGCCAGCGCTTGTTGGTTCCACAGCACCACTCCGCTGGCGTCAATCTCAATCTTGACCACCTCGGGATCGACCTTTTTGATGGGCGGTTTGCCAGTGGGCATGTCCAGATTGACTGAATGCAACTGCATCGGAATGGTGATGATCAGCATGATCAACAGCACCAGCATCACATCGATCAAGGGCGTGGTGTTGATGTCCATCATGACTTCGGGCTCGCTCATGGGGTTGTTGCCGATGTTCATTCCCATACGCTGTCCTTGCTTGGTTCGGTGTGTGGCATGGCGTTGCTCATTTGGCTGGTGGCTCGGTGATAAAGCCGACTTTGACGATACCAGCGCGCTGCACCGCATACATTACCCGCCCCACAGACTCAAAATTGCTTTGCCCGTCGCCACGGATTTGCACTTCAGGTTGGGGCACTTTGATGGCGAATTTTTTCATGCGCTCCACCAAATCAGCGGAGGTTTTAATGTGGGTATCGTACAAAAATATCTTGCCCGCCGCGTCCACTGAAATAAGCACGTTTTCTGGCTTGGTCTCGCGCACCTGGTTGTGCTCTTTGGGCAAATTCACCTTGATCGATGTGGTGACCACAGGGATGGTGATCAGGAAAATGATAAGCAGCACCAGCATCACGTCCACCAGGGGCGTGGTGTTGATCTGGCTCATGATCTCGTCTTCGCCGTCTTCACTGCCTACGTTCATTGCCATGATGCGATCTTTCGGGCGTTAGCTTGCGGTGGTTGGCTGCACTCAGGACTTTTTGCCCGAGGCGATCAACACGGCATGCAGATCGTTGCCAAACGCATGCACCTCTTCCATGGCTGATTTATTGCGCCGCACCAGCCAGTTGTAGCCCAGCACGGCGGGCACGGCCACGGCCAGACCAATGGCGGTCATGATGAGGGACTCGCCCACGGGGCCGGCCACTTTGTCAATGCTGGCCTGGCCCGACATGCCGATTTTGACCAACGCGTTGTAAATGCCCCAAACCGTGCCAAACAAGCCAACGAACGGTGCGGTAGAGCCCACGGTGGCCAGCACAGCCAGGCCGTCTTGCAGGCGGCTTTGCACCTTGTTCATGGCGCGCTGGATGCCCATGGTGACCCAGGTGTTGAGATCTACCCCACCCATCAAGCCGGCATGTTTGCCAGCGCTTTCCAGCCCCTTGTCACCGATAAAGCGGAACGGGCTTTCTGGCTGCAAGGTCTGCACTGCGGTGGTGAGGTCGGCACCAGCCCAAAAATCGGGCCCCACCGCTTTGGCGAAACGGTTGACCTTGGCCTGCTCTGCGTATTTGCTGAACAGCACGTACCAGCTGGCCATGCTCATGATGATGAGGATCAGTAACGTGGTTTTGGCCACCATATCGCCCTGCGCCCACAGTGCCTTGATGCCATAGGGGTTCTCGTCGCTGTGCTCTGCACCCGCAGCGCCAGCGCCAGGCGTGGTGCCCGTCGCGTTGGGTGCGGCAGCAGCGGCTTTCGCGACATCAGTCCCCACAGCAGGTGCTGTGCTTGCCGCGGTGTTGGCGCTGACGGCCGTGGTCGCCGTGGCGGGGCTTTGTGCATGCGCTGTCAAGGCGGCAGCACACAGTGCCACGGTGCAGGCCTGCATGAGGATACTTTTGAGAGTGAAAAACATGGTGAAACTCCGGTTGAAAGCGTGTTCGAAGATAGGGATGGATAAGGTGAGGGCGCTGGCAGCGGCGGGCTATTCCAGCTTCCAGGTGTAGCGCATGCTGGCCCAGCTTTGTTCGGGCTTGCCGTCCAGCGTGCCGGGCTTGAAGAGGCACCTGCTCAGTGCGTTACGGGCAGCATCGTCCAGCAGGTTGGAGCCACTGGATTTGTCTACTTGGGATTGGATCACTTTGCCGTCCACATCGACCAGGAATTTCAACACCACAGTGCCCTCTTCTTCGGCACGCCGGGCTGCTGCCGGATACTCTGGACGCGGGCAATTGGCTGCCGCGTTGATCACCGCAGCGACGCGCACCATCGGTGGTGGTGGTGGTGGCGGCGGCGGCGGGGAAGGAGGAGGTGGCGGGGGTGCAGGCGGCGGCGCGGCGGGTGGCGGCGGTGCGGGTGTGGGTGCTGCCACCACCACTTGAGGCGCCGGCTCTGGCGGCGCGCTGGTTACCGCTGCAATGGCGTTGGCAGCGCTGGGCGCGTTGGTGACAGGCGCAAGGACAGGCGGCACATAGGCTGGCGGTGGAGGGGGCGGCAGTGCCTTGGGCGGAGGCGGCGGGGGTGGAGGCGGCAGCGGGGGTAGCTCGGGCTTGGCCTCTTCAATCAGCTTGGCCTCCACTGGGCCTTGGATAATTTTCACAAACTTGCGCGTCAAGCCGGAGTTGATGGCGTAAAACAAAAGCCCGTGAAAGAGCAGCACGCACCCAAAGCCGACCAGGCGGCGGCTAGGATTTTTACGCGAAGAGTCGTAGGCTGACATGAGAAAGTGGGATGAGTGGCGGTGCGTAAAGGCATTTACGCAAACGTTTGCATTCTATTTTTTTAATCTCACTCACGTACTCGGTACAAACCCTTATCATTATTCAATTTTTCTAAGCAGGTTGTCGTGTTTTCCATACTTCAGGGAAAATACCTAAGAACCACGGCGTCTTTTGCCAATCTCCTCTGAAATTACTGCGGATTTAAGGGATCACTATGCGTTTTTCGTCAAGAATTGTTTATGAAATAATCATGCAAACGATTGCAAAATTATTTGAAAAATGCACAATGAGTTACCGCGTTTAACGTACCTTACGCGAAGCGGCCGGTGCCGGGCTTTGCTTGGCTCGATTATTTTTATATTTCTACAATCTTTGGAGAACAACGTGAAAAAAATGCACACCCCCATGGTGCCCACAGCCATAGCCCTGGCTGCCGCCACATTCGCACTGCAAATGACCACGGCGATGGCGCAGACTGCTCCTGCCGCCAAAGCAGATGCTGCAGCGCTCAACCTGGACGAAGTGGTAATCACCGCGTCGCCAGAAGGCCGCACCAAAATGAAGCAAAGCCAGTCGGTCAGCTCGCTCAGTGGTGAGCAGATTCTGCAATCGAACCCCAGCAGCGCTGCGGAAGTGTTGCGCTCTATCCCGGGCGTGCGCGCAGAAGCCAGCAGCGGCGATGGCAATGCCAACATCACCGTACGCGGCGTACCCATCTCTGCCGGCGGTTCGCGCTATGTTCAGATTCAGGAAGATGGTCTGCCCGTCATGCTGATGGGCGACTTCAACTTTTTGACCGCCGACATGTTCACGCGTGTTGATTTTGGTACCGATGGCGTAGAGGTGGTGCGAGGTGGTGGTGCCTCCACCCTGGCCAGCAACTCCCCAGGCGGCGTGATCAACTTCCTGTCCAAGACGGGTGAAGTCAAGGGCGGCTCGATTGGCCTGTCTTATGGCAGCCACGGCAATAAGCGCGCAGACTTTAACGTCGGCGGTCCGCTGAGCGGCACCACCCGCTACAACGTGTCGGGCTATGTTCGCAGCGGCGAAGGCCCGCGTGATACCGGTGGCCTGACCATGGAGCAAGGCTACCAGCTGCGCGCCAACGTGACCAACGATTTGGGTGCAGGCAGTTTTGTGCGCGTCAACGCCAAAATGTTGAACGACAAGTCGCCTACGCTGCTGACGGTGCCAGTGCAGATTGTGAACAAGCAAATCGTCGCTGTACCCGGTGTGGATGCCCGTACTTACACCCCGTACTCAAACGGTCTGCCGACGGTACCCAATTGGGGCCAGTACAACAGCGGCTCGCAAAACGTCAACGATGGCTTGAAAGTCGAGTCCCTGGCACTGGGTGCTGACTTGTCACTCAACCTGGGCAACGGCTGGACACTGAAAGACAATTTCCGCATCAACCGTGCCTCGGGCCTGTTCTCTGGCGTGATGCCTGACAGCTCCATCGCCGCGCCGTTCACCACATTCACCGGCTTGTTCCTGGGCGCGAAGTTCCGCGATGCAGGCTCTGCTGTCAACGACTTGAAGTTGGGCAAGTCGTTCAAACTCGGTGCGGACTCTTCACTGAACACCACAGTGGGTCTGTTCTACGGCAGTCAAAAGCTGGACCTGGACTGGGAGATTGGCGGCTTCAACAACATGACCACCAAGAGCCCTGGTGCCAGCGCTGCGAGCTACACCACGTACTACAAGCGCTACATCAACATGACCTACAACCAGTTGGCACCGTATGTGGCGCTGGCTTACCAGGCCGGTCCGTTGAACGTGGATGCCAGCTTGCGCGTGGACAACCAAACAGCCAAGGGCAATTTCTTGGGCGGTGCCCCAGGTCCTGCGCACGTAGCAGACTACAAGTCTAAAAACACCTCTTTCAGCTTGGGTGCAAACTACTCGTTGAACAAGGATGTATCCGTGTTTGGCCGCGTCAGCGAAGGTGCTGCTTTCAACTCGGACCGCATCTTGTTTGCAGAGGTGGCCGCTTGCGGTACCACTTGCCTGACGGGCAAAGATGTTCCGGTGAACAAAGTCAAGCAAATCGAGGCTGGGGTCAAAATGCGCAGCGGCAACTTCAGCAGCTTCGTCACTTTGTTCAACGCCAAAACCGACGAGTCGAACTACGACCTGACCAAGCCTAACGCGGCGGTGACGTACAACAAGTACAACGCCACCGGTGTTGAGGTGGAAGCGGGCTACAAAGTAGGCATTTTCCGCATCAATGGCGGTGTCACGTACACCAGCGCCAAAGTGGCCGATTCCAGCAACCTGGCTTACAAAGGCAAGGCGCCTGATCGCCAGGCCAAGCTGATCTACCAAGTTGCGCCCAGCGTGCGCGTTGCGGGCGTTAACGCCGGCATGAGCTTCATCGGCACGTCCTCATCGATGGATGCACAAACCTCGCCGCAGGAAGCCCAGTTGCCAGCCTACATGTACAGCAACTTGTTTGTGAACATGGATGTTGCCAAGGGCTGGAATCTGGGCGTGGCTGTGAACAACGTGTTCAACAAGGTTGGTTACACCGAAGTTAACTCGGACCGCACGGCTGCCCGCTCGATCAATGGCCGCACGTTCAAGCTGGCTGCGAAATACAGCTTCTAAGCGAAGTTTGTAAATCTCTATGTCCCTCAGGGCGCGGCGCACCAAGTGCCGCGCCCTTTTTCCTCCATGAAAAATAAAGTTCAACTAGTCACCTACTCGGAGCGACTGTCTGGCCAGAACGGCCCAGGCGATTTGAGAGCATTGACCCGTGTGCTAGAGGGCCCACTGGCGAATGTTTTTGGCGCTGTCCATCTGCTGCCCTTCTACGACAGCATCCATGGTGCAGATGCGGGTTTTGACCCTAAGGACCATTTGGCAGTAGACCACACTTTGGGCCGCTGGGCCGATGTGGCGCAGCTGGCGCAAAGCCATGACGTGATGGCCGATGTGATCGTGAACCACATGTCGGCCCAGTCACCGCAGTTTCAGGATGTGCGCGAGCGCGGCGACGCGTCACCCTTTGCAGGCCTGTTCCTTACCCAGGAAAAAATATTTCCTGGTGGCGCGACACCCACCCAGCTACAGGCGATTTACCGCCCGCGTCCAACGCCCGCATTTAGCCCCTACATCCTGGCAGATGGCCGCACCCGCCTGATGTGGACGACCTTCACGGACGAGCAAATTGATATCGATGTAGGCCACCCGGCTGGGGCTGCATATCTGCAAAGTATCTTGACCACACTGTCGGGCAGCGGCGTGCGGATGATCCGCTTGGACGCTGTCGGCTACGCCATTAAAAAGGCGGGCAGCTCCTGCTTTATGTTGCCGGAGACGTTCGCCTTCATTGCCAAGTTGTCTGCTGATGCGCGTGCGCTGGGCATCACGGTGCTGGTGGAGGTGCACTCCTATTTCGCCACCCAAATTGAGATTGCCCAGAAAGTAGACTGTGTTTACGACTTTGCGCTGCCCCCGCTGTTGTTGCATGCCTTTCACTTCGGTACGGCAGCACCGTTAAAGCGCTGGATCGACATCCGCCCGCAAAATGCAGTGACGGTGCTGGACACGCATGACGGCATCGGCATCATCGACATTGGCGCAGACAAGTCAGACCGCGTGGGCAAACCTGGCTTGGTGCCAGACCATGAGCTGGATGCATTGGTAGAAGCCATTCACCATGCCAGTGGCAATCAAAGCCGGCAAGCCACTGGCGCGGCGGCCTCCAACCTGGATTTGTACCAGGTCAACTGCACCTACTTTGACGCGCTGGGCGGCGACGAGACCAAATACCTGCTGTGCCGGGCAGTTCAATTTTTCTTGCCGGGCGTGCCCCAGGTGTACTACGTGGGCTTGCTGGCAGGGTTCAATGACATGGCTCTCTTGGCCCGCACGGGTGTGGGCCGTGACATCAACCGCCACTACTACAGTGAGGCTGAGATTGCGCAGGCACTGCAGCGCCCGGTAGTGCAGCGGTTGATTGACCTGATCAAATTACGCAACACCCATCCAGCATTCCAGGGTAGTTTCAAATTGCTCGCATTTTCAGCGCATGCGATTGCAATGGAGTGGCGCTGTGGAGATGACTTCGCTAGCCTGGAGGTCAACTTCAAAACCACGGACGGGCAGCTGCATTTCAGTGAATCTGCAAACAAGAAGACGCTTACTTTTGCGCAAAACGCCGTGCGCGTTTGATTGCGCATCCATCACAGGAGACTCGCCATGATCAAACCCAACCTGTCGCTCAGGCAAATCATCAACATGAACGTCGGATTTTTCGGCATTCAGTACAGCTTTGGCTTGCAGCAGGCCAATATGAGCCCGATCTACCAATACTTGGGAGCCGATGAAGCGGCATTGCCCTTGCTGTGGCTGGCCGGGCCTGTCACCGGCTTGATCGTGCAGCCCATCGTGGGTGCAATGAGCGACCGCACTGTGTCGCCTTGGGGGCGCAGGACACCCTATTTCATGATTGGTGCGTTGATCTGCAGCCTGTGCTTGCTGTGGATGCCCTTTAGCTCGGCGCTGTGGATGGCGGCGGGCATTTTGTGGATTCTGGACGCGGCCAACAACGTGACGATGGAACCCTACCGTGCCTATGTGAGTGACCGGCTCAACCCGCCGCAGCACCACTCGGGTTTTCTTATCCAAAGCGCATTTACCGGGCTGGCGCAAACGCTGGCCTATCTTACGCCCACCATGATGCTGCTCATTGGGCTGAACAAAGACACTGTCAATTCAAGCAACATACCGCACATCACCATCATTGCGTTTCTTATAGGCGCATTTCTTTCCATCACCACCGTGTGGTGGTCGGTCAAAACCACGCCAGAGTTACCACTGACGAAAGAGGAGCTGGCCGCTATCCAGGCCAAGCCGCGCGGCATCGGGGCCACGTTTGGAGAAATTTGGTTGGCCATTAAAGACATGCCCGACACCATGCGTCGCCTGTGGTGGATGAAGCTGTTTCAGTGGTACGGCATGATGTGCTACTGGATTTACATTGTCCCGGCGGTTGCCAAAAGCATTTTCCAAACCAGCGATGCCACGTCGCAGGGCTTTAGAGATGCCAGTTTGCTCAATGGCCAGATTGGCGGTTTCTATAACTTCGTGGCCTTTCTTGCGGCGTTCGCCATGATTCCCCTCTCACGCAAATTTGGGCCGCGTAACGTCCACGCTGTGTGCCTGAGCCTGGCTGGCTTGGCGATGTGGTGCATACCGAGCATCCAGAATAAATGGCTGCTGTTTTTGCCCATGATCGGCGTAGGCCTGGCTTGGGGCAGCATCATGGGCAACCCCTACATCATGCTCGCAGGCAGCATACCGCCAGAGCGGGCGGGCGTGTACATGGGCATTTTCAACATGTTCATCGTGATCCCCATGATCATTCAGATGTTGACCTTGCCACTAATCTACAAGTCTATTTTGGGCAGCGATCCTGGTAACGTGCTGCGACTGGCGGGCGTGTTTTTAGTCATCGCTGCGATCATGGCCATGCGCATACGCAGCGATTCCAAGGCGCCTGCTGCCGCGCTTGCCTAAGAGCAATAATGTTCGCATGCACCAATTCCGGCTGGGCTGAGCTTGTCGAAGCCTTCGTGAACCCTTCGACAAGCTCAGGGTGAACGGCGTTAGGTCAACAGCATTGGGCCTAAGAGCGCGATCCACTAAAAAGCCTCGCAAGACTTAGATCTTGCGAGGCTTTTTATTTGGTAGCGCCGGGAGGTGCTGGCTTGGAAGACCTTACGCCGCCAGTCGCTGCGCAATCTTCGCCTTGGTGTCCACCAGCTCTTGCGGCAAATGGTGCTTGAGCTGGGTAAACAATTCTTCATGCAGTTTGAGCTCCGCCGTCCAGGCGGCAGTGTCAAAACTGGTGACGCTGTTGAATTGCTCGGCCGTAAAGTTAAGGCCGGTCCAGTTGAGTTCGTCGTACGATGGACTCACGCCTACTGCGTGGTCTACGCCTTTGGCGTTGCCTTCGATGCGGTCGATCATCCACTTGAGCACGCGCATGTTCTCGCCGTAGCCGGGCCAGACGAACTTGCCATCCGCGCCTTTTCTGAACCAGTTGGTGCAGAAGATGGCGGGCAGCTTGGCGCCGCTGGCAGACAGCTTTTCGCCCAAGGTGAGCCAATGTTGGAAGTAGTCGCTCATGTTGTAGCCGGCAAAGGCGATCATCGCGAAGGGGTCGCGGCGCACCACGCCTTGCTGGCCGGCGATGGCGGCTGTTGTTTCGCTGCCCATGGTGGCGGCCATGTAAACACCTTCAACCCAGTTGCGGCCCTGCGACACGAGTGGCACGGTAGTGGAGCGACGGCCACCGAAGATGAAGGCA
>JANMTF010000185.1:0-6847 GCA_031390175.1 Polaromonas sp. | reverse complement strand
CCGTAAAGAAACTGACGTATAAAAGCCTGCCGGGTTTGACGCGGCAGGTTGATATTGGAAAAGTTTAGCTTCAAATTTACCAGGTGTCCGCATGCAAAGCTAATGGGCATGCGGGTTGGCGGGGGGTGGACACTACACCGTAAAGAAACTGACGTAAAAAAACCTGCCGGGTTTAACGCGGCAGGTTGATATTGGAAAATTTCAGCTTCAAATTTACCAAGTGTCCGCATGCAAAGCCAATGCGCACGCGGGGTCGCGAGGTGGGGACACTACGAATACAGCAACTACAGTTGGCGGGGTACAGACGCTGCATATGAATGCGAAGCAATTTTCTGCGCCAATAAATCTAGTTGAGAGGTTTTCTGCTGGAAAGCGAGCTCCAAATCGTGAAGACGAATATTTTTGATTGGAAGTAATGCGTTTTGAATATGTAATTCCTTCAGTAATATTCCAAAAAACATTGGCTGAAAAGGTTTGAAGTGTTGTTTAAGTAATTGCTCTAACTCATAGCTTTGCACGATCCACAAATCTGTATCGCCGAACTGTGTTTCAGAAATGATGCATGTCTGGCCGTCTATACAAATCGTCACGTCACGTATATTTTCAGTAAACGTGTAATGTGTTATATCAAAAAAAATATTGTTTTTCATGGTTTTTTCAAAGTAACTAATGCGCCCGATCTCCAAGTTTGTCCAAATGCCTGTGGGGTCATCGTATATGTCAAGCCGACAGGGTCACGAATTTGAATACCACCTGAAGGGTTGACACCTGTTACCAGCACCCAGTGACCGTTACTTGCAGACGTGCCGGGCGCATTAAATAAAACCATTACTGGAGTTGATCCATTGCCTGTCAAATTGTTTACAACTCCCTGCAATTGATTATCGGACAAGGTTGCAGGATTAAAAGGCACGGTACCTCCTTGCGTCACTCCGCCAGTCGCTGTTCGTAATCCACCAGAGATTTGCCCTGGGCTAGTAGTCCCAGTTCCAACTGAGTTTATTAGCGTTGCTTCTGTTACGTTTGGATATCCTAAACTATTTGCCATACTCGCGGCGCAGGCTTGTCCGCAGGTAGTGTCACCAGTTTGAATAAATGACGGTAGGGGTTGTGCATTTTTTACTGGCCAAGCTGGTGTCGGCAAGCTTGTGCCACCTACAGTCACAACGGCCCCAGAGCCGCTCGGGGTAGCAGACGGCCCAGCCAAAGCCTGCGGCCCCGAAGGCGTAACCACCACCGTTCCATTGGGCTGCAACTCACCGATCACAGGCCCTGTGCCACCTTGACCTCGTGTGACGGTGGATCCTGCCAGAGAGTTATTCGCTGCGGGTGTCGTAGCGGGTGCCGTAGCGGGTGTCGCTTGCGGTCTGGGGCCAGAGCCATCCAACGCATTCGCAGTCGCAACGACAGAAAACGCTTGGTTATTGTTACTGGTGATGAAGTTGTAGCACCGCGTATCACCGCTATCGCAAAAATCTCTGGGATTAGCACCGAGAGCACCCACCAAGCCGGGAGTCAACGTACCTAGCGCGCCAAAGTCACCGGCGACTGCCGTTTGCGCCGCGCCTTGCTGGCTTCTGCTGATATCTGACCAGTAGGCATAAACCCCATCGACGTTACAGCCCGCTGTAGCTCTACAGCGCCTAAGGTCCTCAGAAAACCCCCGTAACTGGCCTCCCCTAACTGGGTTGTGCGACAAATAGTTATTCTCAGCCGCATTCCCCCCCGCAGCTGCCGCCAGGTTCACATTCCCGCCCACTAGAGCCCCGCCAATACCCGCCATCAAGCGCGAGAAGTTGATGGTGTCTTGCGCACTTCGGGTGCCGTCCGGGTTAAAGAACTGCGCCCCCATCTCGCCCACTACCGCACCCACACCCCCACTGGTGCAGCCGCCCGAGGCGCTGCCACCGGCCACGCTGGCGCTGGCAGCGCCGCCCACACAGCCTGCGATAAAGTGGGCAAAGCTATGGGTAAAGGCGTTCAAGCTGGGGCTCGGGCCGCTGGCCCTATCGCCGATGGCATTCGCCCCTTGGGCCGCCCCGGTGTTGATAAAGCCGTTGAGCAGGCCCGTTTGCAGGCCACGCGCATAGTCTTCGCTGTTGCCCCCCGCCACCGCAGTGCGGATCACACTGCTGCTGAGCTCTTGGGTCAGGTTTCTTTGCAGCTGGTCCATGAAGGGGCTGCTGGCATTGATGCTGTTCCATGGGGTGCCGCTGGCCCCTGTCACGCCGGCATTGCCCAAGCTGGTGTTGATACCCGCCAGCGCACCCCCCCGTCAGCATGGCCGTCACCAGGCCGCGCATATTGCTGCTAGAGCCCAGATCGTTCAACGTAGCGCCAATATTGCCCCGGTTGTTGATCAGGCTCACACTGCCTTGGGCGGCCAGGGTGCTGATACCGGCCGTCACGACCCCGGCCACGATGGTGCCGCCCAGAGTCAGGCCACCGCCGATGATCGTCGTGCCTGCCACGGTAGTGGTCGCGGCCGTCATGCCAGCGCCACTGGCCAATGCGCTGCCCGCCCCAGAGGCTGCACCTGCGGTGAAATACGCCACCACCAGCGTCACAATCGCCGCGCCCTCTTGGGTCAGGCCCTGGCGGCGGTAGTCCCACTGGTCGTGCGCCAGCTGCACGTTTTGTACATGCAGGGCCAATGCGGGGTTGCTTTGCTGGGCCGCTTGCTGCTGCTGCACCACGTCGCTTACCCAGCCCATGCCGGGCCGCTGGGCTAGCAGGTTCAGGTTGGCATTGGCATTGGTGCTGCCGTTGATGGCCCCGGCTACCTGCGCGGCGGCTGCTGCAGCGGGGTTGGTGTTGCCTGCGCCGTCTTTGCCCCCTGCAAGGCCTGCGCTGCTCACTGGGGCAATGGCCACCGCGGTGCCCACGCTACTGTCCACCTTGCCTTTGCCGGTGGTGGCGGTGGCGGTCTGGATGGTCACGGTATTGGCGTGAACCGCCAGGCTGCCATAGCTCAGGGCGTTGTACTGGGCCGTGCCCTCGCTGCTGCCTTGGCCCCTGGCTACTTGGTAGGCCAGGTCGCGCTGGGTGGTCTCTTTGCTGGTGCTTTGGGTGGTCTCGATGATGTTAAAGGCCAGTGTGCCTTTGCCCGCATCCAGTGCCAGCTGGCCGGGGGTGGTGATGCTGACGCCGGCCAAGCTGATGCCGCTTTGCAGGGGGTTGCCGTCAATGCCCTTGCCGGGCTGGCCAGTGGCGCTGATGGTGATGTTGCCCCCGCTCAGGGTGGTGGCTGCCAGGCTGGTTTGGCTGTCGGCACCTTTGATGCCGCCGCGCGAGAGCATGCCCTCGCTGGGCTTGACAACGCCGGCGTGCAGGGCGGTGGACTTGCTGGTTTGGGTGACGGTGCTCTCCTGGCTATTGAGGGCCCCGCTCAAATACACCTGGGCCCCTTGCAGGGTGAGCTGCTTGCCTGCCCCGGCGCTGCTGTAGTCGCCGATAAAGCGGCGCCCGGTCAGGCTGAGCACTTGGTCGCGGATGAGGCCTTGCTCGTAGTAGCCATCGCCCACGCGGCGCTGCTGGGCGTTGGGCTCGTAGTGCAGGGCGCTGAGCAGGTAGTCGCTGCCTAGCCAGGGGCGGTGTATATTTACTACTGATTCAGGAGCTGCTCCCGCAGCATTCCATTGGGCTAGCGGCTGGTTCAGCATGTCATCTACGGTGCGATGCCCATCCCCAGCTCGGGCTGCACAGGGCAGCGCTGTACCCACCAGGTACAGCATGCCTACAATACGCAGATACGGAATCAATCGGTCAACCACGGGGTGAATTATGTTGCACAGTTACCAAGCTGAATTGAACGGCTCCCAGCTCATCTGGATCGACCAGCCGCCCGCGCCGGTAGAGCACCGCCGCGTACTGGTGGTGGTCGAAGATACGGGTAGCGCGCTGAGCCATAAGCCAGCGCCAGCCGACGCCTACAGCGCCTTCATGCTGGCACGCGGGTGCTTGGGCAAGGCCAGTCGCGAACAAATTGATGCCCAGCTTGCCGCCATGCGGGGCGAGTGGGATCGGCCACTAGGCCTGTAAGCACATGGCTACCACCGCGTCACCTGCACCGTGGCTGCTCGACACCAATGTGTTGATTTACCATTTACAGCTCGCCCTCAACGATACGTTAACCCAGCAGCTTGGCCAAGCCATGCAAACCCAACGCGCCTTCATCAGCGTCATCACCCGCATCGAAATGCTGGCCTGGAAAGGCCATACCGACCTATCGCTACGCCAAACTACCGATTTGATCAACCTGCTACCCGAGTTCTCCTTGAGCGAAGCCGTGATTGCGCAAACCGTCCGCATTCGCAAAACCTTTGGCCTGAAACTGCCCGATGCCATGATCGCCGCCACAGCGGTAGTGCACGGCTGCCAGCTCATGACGGCCAACGAGTCTGACTTCAAACGTGTGACGGGTTTGGACTTGCTGGGCATTTGAAGCGGCATTCAAGCGCCACTTAATCGCGGCATAAGCACTACATATTTAGTAGCTTCTCCCGCGATACTCTATTGGTCTAGCCGCCGATTCATACCTTTAAAAAGGCTGCTAAAGCCGTTCAAACGGGTAAAACGGTAGCCAGCAGGCCGTTTTGAAGCGTCTGAAAGCTTCAAAAGGCTGTTTTAACGGTCTTTTTAAGATGCTAATCAGACTGCAGACCAATAGAGTATCGCGGGAGCAGCTACTGTATTCATAGTGCTCGATTTCTAGAAACATCCCCCATGACGATATCCATGCAGCCATCCTGGCTGCTGCACGCGCTGCGTGCTTTGCATGGGCGCTGCTTAGCCTATGCGCGCTGGTTTGCTTACCTGCAACTGCTGTACGCCTGTTTACGCCGATTAGCGTGCTACTTGCTACTGTGGCCACCTCCAGCCTCCCCAAGCGCCTTTAAGCCCTGTCTACGCCCCGTCAGCCGTCGCGCCACGCCACAAAGCACAGCCCACTGGCGCAGCAAACCTGATTGGGTGCGTTCGGCCATCTTTGATTCACCCGCCAACGGGTCACCTTGGCCCAAGCACGCTTGCATGCACGTAGCCGCACCCACCCACGGTGCGAACCTGTGCCCACCACCTGGGGCATGGACCTCACCGGTTTGCCATTGACTGACGGCAGCTCAATACCCGTCTTTGGCATCATCGACCATGGCACAAGAGCTTTATTGACACTGCAGCCCGTAGCCACCTACAACAGCCTCATCTTGCTGGGCAAGTTGCTCATGGCCATGGGCAGGCATGGCAAACCCTATGCGGTGCGCAATGACAATGAGGCAGTGTTCAAGACCGTCTTATTCAGAGCCGTGCTGAGGCTGATCGGTGTGCGCCAACAGTTCACTGATGTGGGCAGCCCTTGGCAGAACGGCAGGATCGAGCGGTTTTGGCGCACCTTGAAGACGCAGCTGCAAACCAAAGCCGTTTGGTCAAGACGCAATGGCATCGCTGTCCAAACCCGGATGAAGTTCGCCAGTACTAACGCTATGCAGGCTTTGCTGGAGGTTTTCAGGGTTAGCTACAACGCGTACCGACCCCACCAGTCACTCACTGGTGCTACGCCCGCCATGGTGTGGAATGGGCAGGTGGATACGGCACGGCGCAAGCTGCAAGTTCAGTCAACAAAGTCAACACAACCTCGCGGATGCAAAGCCCGCGCACCACCAGCTTAGCCAAGCTGCGATGCGGACAGACCATGTACAGATGCCCGCGCTTCGGCAAATCACTGCAAATTCCATAGCTTCTCCCGCAATACTCTGCTGGCTTGGGAGCCTATTGGCGCTTGAAGCTGCTTTATTTAAACGGAAGAATTTGCAACGCAAAAATCAGAGCGATTTACGTATAAAGAAATCATCCGTAAAGAAACTGACGTATAAAAGCCTGCCGGGTTTGACGCGGCAGGTTGATATTGGAAAAGTTTAGCTTCAAATTTACCAGGTGTCCGCATGCAAAGCTAATGGGCATGCGGGTTGGTGGGGGTGGACACTACACCTACAATTTTTATATTTCGTATCGTTTTGAATTGAAATAAGGCGAATTAGATATTTTTTCCCAATCCTCGTTCATGACCTTAACGACGTAGTCCTCATCTTGCTTTAGAAAACGAACAATCAATCGATTAGTTTTTGGGCTATTACTACGCCATCTTAGGAGTGCTTCGCCGAGACACTTAATGTAACTCTCGATCTGTTGTGGCTCGATGAACTTTGGCAAGTTGGAATGTGCAATCACCGTATCTGGTCTTGATTCCTCATCAAGATCACAGAGGTAGTCTGTAAAAGCTCCCCAGTTCGTCGCAGGAAACCTGTATTCAGGGAGAATTTTCTGGATTAGATCAATTAGAAATTCATTGCTGTCAGTTTTTTTATCATCCGCAATAACAACTACTTGTTGCGCATTAGAAGCAAGTAGATTTTCCGCTTCTACGAATTCGAATTTAATCGGGTGCTGATTTATCATGGCTTTTTCGGCGGCAATGGTGCGGGAGTGCGCGGATTTAGAGGGATAAAGGTATGGTAGTGATCTGGTGTGTAATAAATCTCGCCATTTTGCCCCGTTACAACGCGTTGCGGTCCAACTGTATTGATACCGGGTGTTCTTACGACGTGTTCACGGATAGGAAATTCAATCGCATGAGACCAAGTATGGCACGGATTTGGGGCATTCAAAAGCCACTGATCTCTGCCGTTTGAACGGTTGCAGCCGACGCGACGAACAAGGTGATGAAGCTGCTGCTCACCAATGGGTTTTGAGCCTGCGACGCGCGCAGGCCTACCCCGCAGCGGGTCTGAAACGCTGCTTGGATCGCTGTGTCGATCACTCACCAGGTAATGCGCTGATCGACCTCGTAGTC
>JANMTF010000177.1:0-3162 GCA_031390175.1 Polaromonas sp. | reverse complement strand
CGGGGTTTGCAGCAGCACCTGCGCGCCCGCACCAGGGGCAGGCTTGCCTAGATTGAGCACTTGGTACTCCACGCTGTCGGTATCCAGCTTTTTGTTTTTGTCCAATTCAGCAAGCGTCACAGGCGGCTGGTTTTTGTGCGCTTCCATGTAGTCGTCTACCGCACTGGACACATTTGCCAAGCGGCTGTAGGCCAGCGCGAGCTGGGTGTCGTCTTGGCTGCTGGCCACGGCGGCGGCGTCTTTGCTCCCCTCGTCACTGCTTTGGCCCATAGCGTCGTCGCTGTCGATGTTGAAAATTTTCTCTATCTGCCGCAGCACCGGGTTGTTTTCAAACCAGCGCGGCATCGACATGGACGAGCCTGAGAACATCAGTGCGCCAACCAGTACCAAAATCAATCCACCGATGATCAGCCAGTACAAAAAGCCGATGATCGCGCCGCCGTAGCCCATGCGGGGCGAGAGCAGTGCGATCATCCAGGCCCAAAAGCTGCGCTTGGGGAACACGGCGTTGCGGTTTTCCAGCACCATCATGCGTTTGCACAGCCAGGGGTAGTCGGCAGTCAGCTCGTTCACAGCCATCCAAAAGCCGCCGCTCTCTTTGGCCTGCGCTTCAAATGCGCTCAAATTAAGCTGCTGCCAGCGCTCGGGGCCAGCCACCAGTACGGCCAAAGCGCGCTTGGCGTCTTCCAGGTTGTCGCAGCTGGCAAAGCCGTGGCGGTCGCAGGTGTACTCGCGTGCACGCGAGTAGGCCGGGGCAAACAGCGGAAAGATCATGCCCGGCCACAGCCACCAGTGGCGGCTCAAATGCTTGCGTTTGATATGCCCCAACTCATGGCCCATGTAAAACTTGATGGCTTGGGGCCGGTCGGCCAGCGCATCGACCACCGCGCTGAGCAAGACCACGTAGTCTCGGCGCATAAAGCGGGTGGCCATGGCGTTGAGCATTCCGTCTGACTGGGCAAGGTACAGCTCGGGCTACTTGCCCATGGCCAACCTGGTGCAGGTTTACGCGTACAGCGCATGCAGGTCTGGAAACTGCTCCGCCGTCACTTTGACCGAGTTGCCTTTGAGCCAGGCAATCAGCAGAGAATGCGCAAACAAGCCCAGCAAGCCCACTAACAACATGATGGGGATGATCAAACCCAGCGTAAAAATCAGCATCATCAACCACATGGTGAATGCAAAATAAGTGCATATCCAAAACAGCGGCGCTTCATGCCGGTAGGGCAGCACATGCACGGGTTTGATACTGGCCTCTAGCAGGGCGGCATCGAGGGGTGGGGAAATGTTGGTGTTCATGGGGCTGCAAATTGGCTAAGGCACACATAAAAATGCCCGTAGGCAAGACGGGCATCGATAGGCGTTGCGTGGCAGCTTACGCCAGCTGCATCAGACCGCGTTTTCAATCATGCCCACTGGCGATTCGCCAAAACGGTTGGAGCCGCTCGTGCCTTCAATGATCATCAAATACAAAACATACAAACCCGCCAATGGGACAAACAGCAACAGCATCCACCAGCCGCTGCGGTCGGAGTCATGCAAGCGGCGCACGCCAACGGCGATAGAGGGAATCAACAAGCCTAATGCAAAGATCAAAGTGGCAATACTGAACAACTGTGCCAACATATTGGGCATGATGGCCGTCAAAATAGCCAAACCAAGATAGATCAGGATGTAGACCAAGAAAAACATCCAATACTCTCGGCGGCCTGCACGTCCAGAAAAGCCTGCATAGTTCTTTACCACTTTTAAAAATTCATTCATAAGGGTTCCTCTTTGTTTGGTAATTTTCAGGTCAGCACTTTGTAAATGTAATTTACGTGCGCATTGTAGGGTTACTTGTAGTACTTTGTCATGTACTTGTGCGCGGAAAAAGTTTTGCACAGCCACATCAACCCGTCAGAACCGCCTTGGTGACAGCGGCCACGCCGGTGCTGGTAGAAGTACCAGTTGCGGTATCGTAGGATTCGATTTGAATGGGGTATGAGCTAATTCGCAGAAACAAACTTTTACCCCCTCAACTGCTGTAGCCCCACCGATACACGGAGCCCGAGAATGCCAGCCACCACGAGCTTATCTACACCCTACTCCCCCAGCGTGCGCCGCCAAACCATCGCCGATGCCCTGCGCCGCACCGCGCAGCGCCTGCCCTCCAAACTGGGCGTGGTCTGCGGCAGCACCCGCTGGACCTATGCGCAATTCGACGCGCTGGTCAGCCGCCTGGCTGCGGGCCTGGCGAGCATCGGCGTGGCCGAGGGCGACAAGGTGGCGGTGCTGGCGCGCAACTCGCACGGCTTTGCGGCGCTACGTTTTGCACTGGCACGCCGTGGTGCGGTGATGGTGCCGATCAACTTCATGCTCAAGGCCGACGAGGTGGCCTACATCTTGCGCCACGCGGGTGCTAAAACCCTGGCTACTGATAGCGGCCTGGCGGAGCTGGCGCGCGCTGCTTCGGCGCTAGATACCAAGGTGGCGCAGTACATCTGGCTGCCCTCGGAAGACCCCAGCACCCCCGTGGCAGGCATGCACAGCTTCGATGCGCTGGCTGCGTGTACCGACGCATTGCCCGATGTGCAACTAGGTAGCAACGACCTGGCGCAAATCGTCTACACCAGCGGCACCGAGTCTAGCCCCAAGGGCGCGATGCTCACGCACGACGCCGTACTGTGGCAGTACGTGAGCTGTGTAATCAACGCCGAAATCGCGGAAGCCGATTTCGCCCTGCACGCCCTGCCCCTGTACCACTGCGCCCAGCTCGACGTGTTCTTCGGCCCCGCCATCTACATCGGCAGCACCAATGTCATCACTTCCAAGCCGGTGCCCGACAACCTGATAGCGCTGATAGAGCAATACAAAATCACCAGCTTCTTCGCCCCACCCACGGTGTGGATCGCCCTGCTGCGCTCGCCGTTGTTTGACCCGGCAAGGCTGGCCAGCCTGGCCAAGGGCTACTATGGCGCGTCCATCATGCCGGTGGAGGTGCTCAAAGAGCTGGCCGCGCGCCTGCCCAAGGTGCGGCTGTGGAACCTGTACGGCCAAACCGAAATCGCCCCGCTGGCCACCATGCTCGGTCCCGACGACCAGTTGCGCAAACCCGGCTCTTGCGGCCGCGCGGTACTGAACGTGGAAACCCGCGTGGTAGACGACCAGATGCACGACGTG
>JANMTF010000150.1:0-12090 GCA_031390175.1 Polaromonas sp. | reverse complement strand
GCTACAAATACACAGCCGCTTTGCCACCGATCGGCTACCAGCGCATGGAAGCGGTAGGTGGCTTGCCGCCATAGCGTAGCATCGTCGGGCGTGAGCCAGCGGGCCAGCAGTGCCCAGGTGCCCTCGGGTGTGGCGACTTGTTTGGGGTCTTCACCCTCGTTCAGCGCAATCTCCCAGCGCCGGTGGTTTTGGGGGCCAATCAAAAAGGTGCAAGGCCGCGTGGGCTCGCAATACTGCACGCTGGTTTTTGGCAGTTTGGGCAAACCACGCTCGTTCACCAGCAAGTCCACCACCAGCCAGGACTGATCAAAGCCCAGGTCTTCTAAGCTTATGCCTACTGCGCTGCGCACGGCGCTGGAAGCACCATCGCAGCCGATGACGTAGCGTGCACGCACCTGCCGCGTGCCGCCGTCCAGGTTGCGCAATTGCAGTGTGGCACCCGCCGCGTCTTGCGCCAATTGCAGCAGCTCACAGCCCAGCGCCACCTCCACCGATGGCAGGGTTTGCACATGCGAGCGCAAAATACGCTCCACCGGGGGCTGTGAAAACACCAGCGACGGCACATAGCCCAGCGGGTACGGCGGCTCCACGGTGGTAAAGCGCTTGATAAGCTGCCCACCCACCCCGTAAAACTCAGAAGGCGTAAACGGCTCGGTATGCTGCAGCACCTGCTCTGCCACACCCAGCTGCTGGAACACACGCATGATCTCGTGGTCTAGCGAAAAAGCTCTGGGCAGCTCGTAGACATCTAGCGCCTTGTCGCAGACAAACACTCGCACACCCTGCGCGCCCAGCAGGCCCGCAGCCACGGCACCCGAGGGGCCAAAGCCGACGATGGCTACGTCGTACTCGTGTGATTTATCTACGTTCATACTGCCCTGTATCGTATCGGGTGGGTGGTTAAACGTGGCTGGCAAACGCAATCTGCCTTTGCGCTTGTTTCAGCCGCGCCGAGGGCGGCTGTGAAATACCCCAGTGGTCAAACCGGCCCGCAGGCCACTTCCAGTCGTCGGGCCCACGCGCCAAGTAGCTGTCGTCCACCTGCTCTACGTCGGCGGTGTACTCAATGACAAAACCCGCCGGGCCGACAAAATAGTTAAACGCGTTATCGCCTGGCCCGTGGCGGCCAGGGCCCCACTCAATGGCGTAGCCTGCGTCTTTCATACGGCCACCGCCGCGCATCACCGACTCCAGGTTGGGCATGACAAAGGCGATGTGGTTCAGGCAGTCGTTGTCCGCATCGGCCAGCGCAATGCTGTGGTGGTCCCCACTGGGCTTCATGGGAATGCGGATAAACGCCATGATGCGGGTACGATCTGAGAGTTTAAAACCCAGCGCATCTTCATAAAACGCCAAGCCACTTGCCACGTTCTGGCTATTCATCACGGCATGCGCCAAGCGTATAGGTTGGTCTGGTTGCTCGGGCAAGGCAGCGTGCCGCGCATCACCCCAGACAAACCGCAAAATGCGGCCTTGCGGGTCACGCACCAGCACACACTCGCCACCGCCTGGCTCGTCAATCGAGGCACGCGGTGCCAGCACTGCACCGCCATGCAAGGCCACGTTGTGGGCAATCTGGTCTAGCGCCTGCGGTGAGCTGGCGCGAAAGGTCACCCTCTTCAGCTCAGGCACTGTGCTGGCATGCAAGCTCAGCAAATGGTGATCACTCCCGGTGCCGCGCAAGTACACGCTGCTGCCGCTACGCGCTGCCACATGCAGACCCCAGGTCTGGGTATAAAACTGCTCGGCCGCTGCCACATCGGGCAAGCCAATTTCAACGCTGCGCAAAGACATGACTAAGGGTTCAGGCATGGGGGCTGCTCCTAAAAATGGGGGTTTTTATTCGGCTTGAATACCCGCAGCACGTATCGCCTTGCGGTTTATCTCAATGTCGCTTACCAGATAGCCGCGAAACTCTTCGGCGGTGCTGGACGTGGGTACAGCGCCATTGGCTTCAAAGGCCTCACGCAGAGCGGCTTGCTGCAGGGCAGCCAACACGGCTTTGCGCAGTTTTTCGGCCACGGCTGGGGCAAGGCCTTTGGGTGCCATCAGCCCTATCCAACTGCCGTATTCAAACCCTGCCACTGTCTCGCCAATGGCAGGCACATTGCCCAGCGGACTCGTGCCTCTGGCCAGGCTATGGCCCAGCACCTTCAAACGTCCTGCCTTGACCAGCGCCATCGCAGCTGGCGCGGGCGTCAGCGTCCAATGCGTCTCGCCCGAGACCACCGAAGCCACCGACTGGCTCCCACCTTTATAGGGCACATGCAGTGACTCAAAACCTGCCGCTGTGGTCAATGCCACACCCGCCAAGTGACTGACGGAGCCTGGCCCTGCAGAGGCCATGTTGACTTTGCCGGGGTTGGCTTTGGCGTAGGCCACCAGATCCGCCACGCTGGCCACTGGCAGCGCGGTATTACACACCAGTACATTCGGCAATACCGCCAACAGCGATACGAAATCAAAGTCTTTCAACGGGTCGTAGGTCACGGCTTTTTGCAGCAAAGGGGCGACCGTTGTGGAGCTGCTGGACACCACGATGAGGGTGTAGCCATCGGGCGCTGACTGCTTGCCAGCGTCCATGCCCAGCACCCCGGCTGCGCCCGCTTTGTTGTCGATCACGATGCTCTGACCGATCGCGACCGCCAGGGACTGCCCCAAGCGACGGCCAATCGTATCCACCGAGCTGCCCGGTGCGTTGGGAACGATCAGTTTGACAGGCCGCGAAGGGTACGCTGCATCTTGCGCATACAACAGGCTAGGCAGTGCAACCGAGACCGCCATGGCCCCTAATGACTGCACTGCAAGGCGGCGATGGAGAGGGCTTGTCATGGTGATTTTCCTAAAAACCGTTCAGCATTGGTTTGCAACAGCATCTGCACGGTGCCACTGTCAAAGCCTGCGCGTTCTATGCTGGCCACCGGCGTGCTGTCATGAAAGTTAAACGGGTAATCGGTGCCCACCATCAACTGCGAGGCACCCAACTGCGTGACCAGATGCTGCAACGTAGGGGTGTCAAACACCAGTGTGTCGTAGTACAGCTTGCGCGCCTGGGCTGTGGGCGATGGTGTGACGCTCTCTTGCAAAGCTGGGAATACCTTGCAGGCCTGCTCCAGCCGGGGCAACAGCATGGCCAGCGTACCGCCGCCATGGCTAAAGGCGATGCGCAGACCGGGCCGGCGCTCTATCAAATTGGTCGTCAGCACCGAAGCCGCCGCCAACCCCACATCGCTAGGGTAAGCCAGCACCTGCTGCAAGGGCGCAGGGCCCACCAGACGGTCCATGCCTGTGGGACGCAGGGCATGCACAAACACGGCAGCGCCCAAGGCCTCGCAGGCCTCAAAAAATGGGTCAAAGCGCAGGTCGCCTATGGGCACACCGTTGATATTGCTGCCCAGCTCCACCCCTGCAAAGCCGGGCGTTTGCATGATGTTGCGCAGCTCGTGCAGCGCCAAGTCCATGTCTTGCAGCGGTACAGCGCCCAGGCCCACCATGCGGCCCGAGGATTCATTGACCATGGTGGCTATTTGCGCATTGAGGTAATGCGCCAGTTGCGCGCCCGCTTCGGGCTCCATCCAGTACGACAGCAACTCTGGCATGGGCGAGATGGCTTGCATCTGCACGCCCATGGCATCCATGTCGGCCAGTCGTTTGGCAGTGTCCCAGCATTTGTCGGACACGGTGCGGTAGAGCTTGCCCGAGATCATCACGCTGCGGTGGCAGGCCTGCGCGGGCACCATCGATGGCCAGTCTGCTGGAATGCTTGAGCCCAAGTAGCTGGGGAAATTTTCGGGAATGATGTGGGCGTGGGTGTCAATGGCGCATCGACATTTTAGAAAAGATGGCATGGAAGTTTCTTAGCGTCAGAATCGGTCTCGTAGCGTTTTGCTTGGTGCTGCTTTTTGCCCAAATATAACTACACAAGCGAGCAAATGGCTCTACCGTAGCATGAAACAAACGCTAGCCCCTGCTTTGTTTTGTACGGGGATCAGGTCGGTGTGTGGGCGCTTCACCGCCATGTAGACACCCTCTTTTCAGCTGGCGCACCACCGCAGACCCCACCCTATTCGCTGCCCTGGCGCTTGGCTTGGACGGCGTAGCGGCATAAAGGGGGAGGCAGCGGCCCTGGGCCGCAACGGAGGACAGCCGCGTAGCCGTCCAAGGCAAGTGCCAGGGCGTACAAACACGTCCGCAGTACGAAAAAAAAGCCTTGCAAAACTGCAAGGCTTTTTGAATGAAATGGTCTGGTGGGAGATGCAAGTTTCGAACTTGCGACCCCTGCAGTGTGAATGCAGTGCTCTACCCCTGAGCTAATCTCCCGAAGCCCTCGATTATAGCCCGAAACAACAGCGATTTCGCCTTGCATCGACAGCGAAACAGCGCGAGCGCTGCAGGCCTACGCAGTAGCAGGCACCGCCCGCCACACGGTTTTGCCGCCGCTGGCCTTGTCTATTTGCGTGAGCACGTCTTCATGCGCTGCGGCCTCGCTGTCATTGGCTTGCAGCACAATCAGGTTCAGCCCGCTTAAATCTACCCGTAGTTCGTTGGCACTGCCGTCCGTAGCGCTGGAGCCCACGTCGATCAGCAAAGCGTCTTGCCCACGCGTGAGGTTGATGTACACATCGCCCAGCAGCTCGGCGTCCAGGAGCGCGCCATGCAAGGTGCGGCTGGAGTTGTCAACACCCAAGCGGTCACACAAGGCGTCCAGGCCGTTGCGTTTGCCAGGGTACAGCTCTTTGGCCATGGCCAGGCTATCTGTGATTTTGCTGACGAATGTTTTGATGCCGGGTTGACCGATCTTTGCTAACTCAGCGTTTAAAAAGCCAACGTCAAAGGGGGCGTTGTGGATGATCAGCTCTGCGCCTTGGATGAAGGTCAGGAACTCATCCGCAATTTGCGCAAATTTGGGTTTGTCGGCCAAAAACTCGCTGGTGATACCGTGTACCCGCAGTGCCTCTTCATGGCTGTCGCGCTCGGGGTTGATGTAGAAATGCTGGTTGTTTTTGGTGAACTTGCGGTTGACCATCTCTACGCAAGCCAGCTCCAAAATGCGATCGCCGCTGGTGGGAGACAGGCCAGTGGTTTCGGTGTCTAGGAATATTTGTCGCATAGGCCGATTATTACATCAGCTTGCCTTTTAAAACTCTGTAAATCGCACAGAGAAATGCGGACTTGACGGGACCCAGAGGATGCAAAATTGCGCAAAGGACGCAAAAAAATCAATGATTTTCTTTAGCGTGGTTGATGCTGTATTTGGGAATTTCTACCACCAGATCTTTTTGCGCCACAAAGGCCTGGCAGCTCAGGCGGCTGTTGGGCTCCAGGCCCCAGGCGCGGTCAAGCAGGTCTTGTTCGTTTTCATCCAGTTCGTTCAGGCTGCTCATGCCTTCGCGCACGATGATGTGGCAGGTGGTGCAAGCGCAGCTCATGTCGCAGGCGTGTTCGATCTCAATGCCGTTGTCCAGCAGGGCCTCACAGATGCTGTCGCCTACGTTGGCTTTGACCTCTGCGCCGTTGGGGCAATATTCGGGGTGGGGGAGGATTTTGATGACAGGCATGGTGTTTTACTCTAAGGGTAAGGTAACGCAAAAAGCGCGAAAACGGCGCAAAAAACGCTAAAAAATCGGTGCTCGGGTTCGCGTCAAACTTCGTCCAGGGCTTTTCCTTTAAGGGCTTGGCTGATGCCGGCGTTCATACGCTGGGCGGCAAAGGCTTCGGTGCCGTCGGCCAGCAGCTTGGTTTGCTGCTCGATGAAGGCGGCCTCTTCGGAGGTTTTAGACTCGCGCACGGCGTCGATCAAACGCTCGATGGCGGCGTGCTCATCGTCCGTGAGCAAATATCGGTCTGCTTTCATAGCACTTTGGGTGGCCAAAATCATGCGGTCAGCGTCTAGCCGGGCCTCGGCCAAGGCGCGGGCTTGCATGTCGATTTGCGCAGTGCTAAAGCTGTCTTGCAGCATCTTGGCGATTTGGTCGTCCGAGAGGCCGTAGCTGGGTTTAACATCGATCTGCGCCTCTACGCCGCTGATCTGCTCCTTGGCACCCACGTTGAGCAGGCCATCGGCATCGACGGTAAAGGTCACGCGGATGCGCGCTGCACCGGCCACCATGGGCGGTATGCCGCGCAGCTCAAAGCGGGCTAGGCTGCGGCAGTCTGCCACCAGGTCGCGCTCGCCTTGCACCACATGCAGGGCCAGCGCGGTTTGGCCATCCTTGTAGGTGGTGAAGTCTTGCGCCATAGCGGTGGGAATGGTTTGGTTGCGCGGCACAATGCGCTCCACCAAGCCGCCCATGGTTTCAATGCCCAAGCTCAGGGGGATCACGTCCAGCAGCAACAGATCGCCTTGCGGGTTGTTGCCTGCCAATTGGTTGGCCTGTATGGCCGCTCCCAGGGCTACCACTTCGTCGGGGTTCAGGTTGTTCAGCGGTGCTTTGCCAAAAAACTCGGCCACTGCGGTTTGTACCTGCGGCATGCGGGTCGAGCCGCCGACCATCACCACGCCTTGCACATCGTCTTTGTCCAGCTTGGCATCGCGCAGCGCTTTGCGCACGGCAGCAATAGTTTTGGCGGTAAGGTGGGCGGTGGCGTGCTCAAAGCTGCCTCTTTCCATCACAAAATCGACTTTGGACGAGGAAAGAATTGCGGGAGCAGCTACTGAATTAGTAGCGGATAGTTTTTCTTTCACCTCGCGGGCCAGCATTTTGATGGCCGCTTTGTCGCTGGCGCTGCTGACGATCAAACCGGTTTGCGCCAGGATCAGGTCTGCCAAGGCGCGGTCGTAGTCGTCGCCGCCCAGCGCGCTGTCGCCACCGGTGGAAATGACTTCAAACACGCCTTTGGACAGGCGCAGGATGGAGATGTCAAAGGTGCCTCCCCCCAGGTCGTACACCGCGTACACGCCCTCGCTGGCGTTCTCCAGCCCGTAGGCAATGGCAGCGGCGGTGGGCTCGTTAATCAAACGCAACACGTTAATGCCCGCTAGCTGCGCGGCGTCTTTGGTGGCCTGGCGCTGCGCGTCGTCAAAGTAGGCAGGCACGGTGATCACCGCGCCGTAGATATCGTCGGCAAAGCTGTCTTCTGCGCGAAAGCGCAGGGTAGCCAAAATCTCGGCACTCACTTCTACCGGGGATTTCTCGCCGTAGGCCGTGGCGATTTTTACCATACCCGGCTGGGCCAGCAGTTTGTAGGGCAGCTTGTCAGCGTTGGCAATATCATTCATGCCGCGCCCCATCAGGCGCTTGACGCTGGCGATCGTGTTCTCAGGGTCTATGCTTTGCGCGGCTTGCGCGGCTGCGCCAATCTGGCGGCCGTTGTCTGGCAGGTAACGCACCACGCTGGGCAGGATCACCCTGCCCTCATCGTCGGGCAGGCATTCAGCGATGCCGCTTTTGACCGCTGCCACCAAGGAGTGGGTGGTGCCCAGGTCAATGCCCACGGCAATGCGGCGCGTGTGCGGGTCAGGGCTTTGGCCCGGTTCGGAGATTTGTAATAACGCCATGGGTTTTCTAAAATTAATGCGCCAACACTACGCCGCCACCGCTACAGCGCCAACATGTCGTAGCGCGCTTCGATGTCTTGGCTAAAACGCTCAATAAACATCAGGGCTCTAACGGCTTGGGCGGCCTCGGCGTAGTTGTTCGCATGGTCTAGTAAACGCTCTACTTTTTGTAGCTGCTCCCGCAATATTTTAGCTGATTGCAGGCTTATTTTATCTAAATCATCGTCAGTTTTTGCCTCATCCAGCTCTTCGCGCAGCTCCATTTGCTGCATTAGGAAGGCGGTGGGCATAGCCGTGTTATTTTCCGCGTTGATCGGGGCTTGGTGCAGCTCGCACAAGTAGGCTGCACGCTTAACAGGGTCTTTCAAGCGCTGGTACGCCTCGTTGATGCGCACGCTCCACTGCATGGCAATGCGCTGGGCGGCAGCGCCTTGGGCCGAGAACTTGTCGGGGTGCGCCTCACGCTGCAAATCTTTCCAACGCGCATCGATAGCCGCGCGGTCCTGCGCAAAGGTCAGAGGCAGGTTGAAAAGTTCAAAGTCGGTGGACTGGAGGTTCACTGCAAAATTGCTTTACACGCGGAAAGACTCGCCACAGCCGCACTTATCGCGCTCGTTCGGGTTGTTGAACTTAAAGCCTTCGTTCAAGCCTTCGCGCACAAAATCCAGCTCGGTGCCATCCAAGTAAGCCAAGCTTTTCGGATCCACCATCAGCTTGATGCCCTGGGTTTCAAACAGCACGTCTTCAGGCGGCACTTCGTCCACATATTCCAGCTTGTAGGCCAGGCCCGAGCAGCCAGTAGTTTTAACGCCCAAGCGCACGCCAATACCTTTACCGCGCTTGGTAAGATATTTGGTGACGTGCTTGGCTGCGGCGGGGGAGAGGGTAACGGCCATGGTTCGCGTTTCGTTGGTAGGCTGAGCAGGTAGGAAGGCTTCGACAGGCTCAGCCCGAACGGAGTTATTGGCTCCGAGACAGGCTGGGAAGTTTCTTTAAGCGCCTACGGCGACAGCGACTGCCGCGCCGTGCTTGGCTTTGTAGTCGTTCACTGCGGCTTTGATGGCATCTTCAGCCAAGATAGAGCAGTGGATTTTGACCGGCGGCAAGGCCAGCTCTTCGGCGATTTGGCTGTTCTTCAACGCCGCTGCTTGGTCAAGCGTTTTGCCCTTCACCCACTCGGTGACGAGCGAGCTGGAAGCAATGGCCGAACCGCAGCCGTAGGTTTTAAAGCGTGCGTCCTCGATCACGCCCGTGAGGGGGTTGACCTTGATCTGCAGCTTCATCACGTCGCCACAGGCGGGCGCTCCCACCATGCCGGTGCCTACTGTGTCGTCGCCTTTTTCAAAGCTGCCGACATTGCGGGGGTTTTCGTAGTGGTCTACGACTTTTTCACTGTATGCCATTTTGTTTACCTCTTTACTTGTGTAACCTAAGATTTGATCACTTGGGGACAGAGCAACCGGCTGCTTCGCAGGTCGGTTGCTCTATCCCGCAAAGTTGCTAGTGAGCCGTCCACTGAATGGACGAGATATCGATACCTTCCTGGTACATATCCCACAGCGGGCTCATGTCACGCAGTTTGGCGACGTTTTCTTTGATGGTGCTGATGGCGAAGTCGATTTCTTCTTCGGTTGTCCAACGGCCAATCGTCATGCGCAGACTGCTGTGGGCTAGCTCGTCGCTGCGGCCTAATGCGCGTAGTACATAGCTGGGCTCTAGCGATGCCGATGTGCAGGCCGAGCCGCTTGATACGGCCAAACCTTTGATACCCATGATCAGGCTTTCGCCTTCCACATAGTTAAAGCTCATGTTGATGTTGTGCGGCACGCGCTGGGTCTCGTGGCCGTTGATAAACACTTGCTCAATGCCCTTCAGGCCATTCATCAAGCGTTGTTGCAGGGCGTGGATTTTTTGATTCTCCACGGCCATTTCTTCTTTGGCAATGCGGTAGGCCTCGCCCATGCCTACGCACTGGTGCGTGGGCAACGTACCGCTCCTCATCCCTCTTTCATGGCCGCCGCCGTGCATTTGCGCTTCGATGCGGATACGCGGCTTGCGGCGCACATACAGCGCGCCGATGCCTTTGGGGCCATAGGTTTTGTGGCTGGTCAGGCTCATCAAGTCGATGGGCATTTTGCTGATGTCAAACTCCACGCGGCCTGTGGCCTGCGCTGCGTCTACGTGGAAGATCACGCCTTTTTCGCGGCAGATATTGCCAATCGCCGTCACGTCCTGGATCACGCCGATCTCGTTGTTCACGTACATCACGCTGGCCAAAATAGTGTCGGGGCGGATGGCGGCTTTGAACACGTCCAAGTTCAACAGGCCGTCTTCTTGCACGTCAAGGTAAGTCACCTCAAAGCCCTGGCGCTCCAGCTCGCGCATGGTGTCCAGCACGGCTTTGTGCTCGGTTTTCACCGTGATCAGGTGCTTGCCTTTGGTTTTGTAAAAGCCCGCTGCGCCTTTGATGGCCAAGTTGTTGCTCTCAGTCGCGCCGCTAGTCCACACAATCTCGCGCGGGTCAGCGCCGATCAGCGCGGCCACATGGTCACGCGCTTTTTCTACTGCGGCTTCGGCCTCCCAGCCCCACGCATGGCTGCGCGACGCGGGGTTGCCAAAGTGCTCGCGCAACCATGGAATCATCGCGTCCACTACCCGAGGGTCGCAGGGGTTGGTAGCGCTGTAGTCCATGTAGATGGGGAAGTGGGGAGTGCCGTCCATGACGAGGGGTACCTTCAAAATTCAACGGGTTAATTAATACAGATTGCAAGCATGATGGCTGGCAAGGACTTGGCTCTCATCATGGCTTGGCAAACACATTGCCCAGCGCAAACACCGAGTTCGGTGCATTGATGCGCATGGGTTTGGCCACTGGCATCGGCGAAATAGCGCGCTTGATCATCGGCTTGGACTCAATCTGCAAGCCCTTGGCGAGCTGTTCGTCCACCATATGCTGCAAGTTCACCGAGTCTAAAAACTCGACCATGCGGGTGTTCAGCGAGGCCCACAGCTCGTGCGTCATGCAACGGCCGACGTCATCGCCGTGGCAGTTTTCCTTGCCACCACACTGGGTAGCGTCAATGGGCTCGTCCACCGAGACAATGATGTCAGCAATAGTGATGTCGGCCGCCTTGCGGCCCAAGGTGTAGCCGCCGCCGGGGCCACGGGTGGACTCGACCAGCTCGTGGCGACGAAGCTTGCCAAACAATTGCTCCAAGTAAGACAGCGATATTTGCTGGCGCTGGCTGATAGCAGCCAAGGTAACGGGGCCAGAATTTTGGCGCAGGGCCAGATCAATCATTGCAGTGACCGCAAAGCGGCCTTTAGTAGTGAGACGCATAGCAAGCTCCTTCAGTGCCTACAGTTTTAGGTACTTACGCGCTTGTGGCACATAAGCGTTAGTCTCCGCCCATCCCAGCCTTACGGCCTTTACATCATTCAGGTTCTTTTTATTGAACTGGGTAGCTTTAAAGCTTTTTTCTCAGTTCCCGACAATTACTATCAAGTATACCAGATAACTGAGCGGTCTGCTCGGGTATTACGTTTATATCTTTCTGTCAAGAAGCGCGCAAACTTAGCGCCAAAACAGCCACCAAACCGTCGCAGGCCGCCTCCGTCAGGTCTAGCACCCGCTCAAAATCCGCATCGCCGCCATGGTACGGGTCTGGCACCACCGCGCCCAAGCTGGTGGCTTGTTGTGCGACCTGCCCGGCTTGCGCCCTGGCAAACTCCATCAACAGCTTGAGTTTAATGGCGTGTTCGGGTGGGCAGTCCAGCTGTAGGAGCGCCAAGTTGTCCCAGTCCATCGCCAAAATCAGGTCGAAATCGGCGTAATCGTCTGGCGTGACCTGCCTGGCTTTGAGGCGTGACAGGTCGTACCCCCGGCGCAGGGCATGCGCCTGGGTGCGCTCGTCGGGTGGGCTGCCGGGATGGTAGTTGTGGGTGCCAGCGGATTCAATATGCACTTGCTTGGTCAGCCCCGCCTGCGCCACTTTGGCCCGCAAAACCCCCTCAGCCGTAGGGCTGCGGCAGATGTTGCCCATGCAGACCATGAGTACAGACAATTCTTGAACCTGGGTGCTTGTAGATGGGCTGAAAGACAGGACGCTCAGTGCAATCTCCTTGGCGCAGCAACACGACTGCCGACAACCCACATTTTAACCCCATAACGCTCTTAGACCCATAGAATATGGCGATAGAAGCTACTGAATATGTAGCACTATGGGCTTGCCGTCAATGAATGAGGCGTGCACAGCGCGCCTGGGGATAGCTTGGCTTTTGCACTGGACCGGGCGGGGGGCGCTGCTTCGTTTTGTGCTAGATCGGTCGATGCTGCCTGTTGGTTTTGTACGGGATTGGGTCGATGTCGCCTGTTCGTTTTGTACGGGGTCGGGTCGATGTCGCCCGTTCGTTTTGTACGTGATCAGGTCGGCGGTGCTACTTCAGCTCCGCGGCTGTCCCCCGGGGCGGCCTAGGGCCGCCGCCTCCTCCTTTATGCCGCTGCGCTGAAGTAGCACCGCCGACCTGATCACGTACAAAACGAACGGGCGACATCGACCCGACCCCGTACAAAACGAACAGGCGACATCGAC
>JANMTF010000144.1:0-60692 GCA_031390175.1 Polaromonas sp. | reverse complement strand
GCCGTGGTGGGCGGCATTGCCAAGGGTTGCGAGCTGAGTGGCTGCGCGCTGATAGGCGGCGAAACGGCAGAGATGCCTGGCATGTACCCGGCGGGTGAATACGACCTGGCGGGCTTTTGCGTGGGCGCGGTGGAGAAGTCGAAAATTCTCACCGGCAAAGACGTGAAGCCGGGTGACGTGGTGCTGGGCTTGGCTTCTAGCGGTGTGCACTCTAATGGCTTCTCACTGGTACGCAAGTGCGTGGAGCGGGCTGGTGATGCAATGCCCGCGACGCTGGATGGCAAACCCTATAAGCAAGCGCTGATGGAACCGACCCGCCTGTACGTGAAAAACGTGCTGGCCGCGCTGGCCGCGCACTCTATCAAGGCGCTGGCGCATATCACCGGTGGCGGCCTGCTGGAGAACATTCCCCGCGTGCTGCCCGAAGGCACTGCTGCGCATTTGAAGAAGGGCTCTTGGCCGCAGACCGAGCTGTTCGCCTGGCTGCAGAACACTGCGGCGATTGACGACATCGAAATGAACCGCACGTTTAACAACGGCATCGGCATGGTGGTGGTGATTGACGCGGCCCAAGCTGCTGCTTGCGCGGCCACTTTGCGCGCCGCAGGGGAGCAGGTGTTTGAGATTGGCGTGATTGCGCTACAGGGGACGGGTGAGCAGGTGGTGGTGGCTTAGTACGGCTGGACGATGTCGCGCTAGCTTGGTCACCCTTTGCTAATGTTCAAAGATGTCGCGCTGCCGTGCTCGCTCTTTGCTGATGCTCGAAGAGCTTGCGCTACCTTGGTCACTAAGCGGCGGTTGAAGAAGTTTCGCTGTAAAAATGCTACGAAAACACGCGCGAACAAGGACTGCGTATTTTGAGCATATGCACCGCGCGCCTTTCTACGCATTTTTCATCAAAACCACGTTCAACCACCGCTTTGCACAGGGGATGGCATGCTGCGGGTAGCTACTTTGCAAGAGGGTGGTGCGCTGCTGAGCACTATCGAAAGTGGAGCTTCTTGCGCAATATTCTAATGGGCTAGTGGCCTATTTAACTCATAAACGCCGTTGGAAACGTGCTTTAGACATGTGCAAGCGCCCCATCTCGTTCACCACAAGGCGCTGCCATACAACAGCGGCACACCACGTCGTCGCCAAGCGGTGGTTGAACGTGTTTGTGATGAAAATATGCAGCAAGGCGCGCGGTACCTCCATTCACTCTACGCAGCTGATGCTCGCGCGTGTTTGCGTAAGATTTTGCAGCGCAAATTCTTCAACCGCCGCTCCCGTACAAGACGCAGCGCGCCACCTTCAGCTAGCGCACCATCATCAAAAAGCCCAAAGTAGCGATCAAGGCAGCGCAACATCCTCAGCCCGAAAAAAATCTGCACCAAGACAGCAAAACGTCGTAAAACGGCAGAAAAAAACATGTCCTAAAATGATCGATACTTGTCAGCCAGTGTTCGGACAAATCATAGAATTTTAATGAAGATAGAGACTTAAACCCAAGGAGTCTTTTGTATGAAAACCTGTCTGATAGTGATTGACGCACAAGAGTCGTTTCGCCATCGCCCCTACTATACCGAGCACGTTATGCCCAGTTACCTCCACGCGCAAAAAATGCTGATTGAAGGCTGCGTCGCCAAAGGTATCCCTATCGTGCGTATCTTTCATGTGGACGGCCCTGCGTCAAAAGACAACGCGTTTGCGTTGGAGTCTGGTCATATCAGGCCGATCCAAGGCTTGGCAGACTTTCAAGCCGCTGCCACCTTCCACAAAAACCGCCACAGCGCCCTGGTAGGCACGGGGCTAGAGGTATGGCTGCACCTAAACCAGATCGGCAAGATCATCGTCAGCGGTACTCGTACCGAGCAGTGCTGCGAGACCACTGCGCGGCATGCGTCTGACCTGGGCTTTAGCGTGGACTACGCGCTGGATGCCACTCTGACGTGGGACATGGTGCAGCCCGATGGCAAAACGCTGAGCGCGGCTGACATCAAAATGCGCACCGCTACCGTGTTGCAAGACCGCTTTGCCCAAGTGTCAACGGCGCGCGATGCGTTGGCGCGGATGGCAATGCAGTAACCACACCCCCAAGGAGAAAACGCCATGCTAGCCCTCAGACCTGGTTGCGAATGCTGCAACGTTGACCTACCACCCGACTCGCTGTCGGCCCGCATCTGCTCATTTGAATGCACCTTTTGCCAAAGCTGCACGGACGACAAACTCAAGGGCATTTGCCCTAACTGCGGTGGCGAGCTGCTGCGCAGGCCCATTCGCCCGGCTGGCACATTGGCCAAGTACCCGCCATCGACGGAAAGGGTGTTTAAACCGCAGGGCTGCACCTGAAAGCTGCACGACATGTTTTTTGAAAACCTTAGCGACATGGCCCGCCGCATGAACGCGACATGAAGGCCACACCCGATCCCATCGAGCTGCTATTTTTGCTGCTGCCAGACACCTTGATTTTGGACTGGGCCGGGCCCGCCGAGGCGTTTCGCATTGCCAACCAGTCGCTGGCACGCCTGGGCAAACCGGCGGCTTTCAAGCTGCGCTTTGTTGGGCCGCACAGCGAGGCGCGCAGCTCTGTGGGGGCGCACATCGCACAGATTGAACCCTTGCCAACGCAACTGGTAGCGCCCTCTTGGCTGGTGCTGCTAGGCTCGCCCGACGAAGCAGCGGGCCAACATGGGGCGGCCGTGCGGGAGGTATCGCACTGGCTGCGCAGCGTGGCCCAGCAGCTGCGCGCACCGGGTTCCCCGCACCGCCTGGTCACCGTCTGCGCAGGTGCGCTGCTGGCGGCGCAGGCGGGCCTGCTGGCGCATACCCGCGTGGCCACGCACCATCTGGAGCTGAACGCGCTCAAGCGCATGGAGCCGCTGTGCGAGGTGCAGGCCAACCGGGTGTTTGTGATTGACGAAAAGCGCGGCGTGTACTCCAGCGCGGGCATTACCACGGGCATTGACCTGGCGGTGCATTTGATCGCCCAGGTGTGTGGCGAGGCCGTCGCCGCCCGTGTGGCGCAGGTGATGGTACTGCCGCTGCGCCGGGGGCCGAATGACCCCGAGCTGTCGCCGTTTTTGCAAGGCCGCGCGCACATGCACCCTGGCGTGCACCGCGTGCAAGACGCCTTGGGCAGTGCGCCACTGACAGAGTGGACGGTCACCCGCATGGCCGAGGTAGCTTGCACTTCGACACGACATTTGGCGCGCTTGTTTGACGACCATGTGGGCCAAGCGCCACTGGCTTACCTGCGCAGCATCCGGCTGGCTTTGGCGGAAACGGCGTTGGGCGCGGGGCAGTCGGTAAGCCAAGCCGCGCAGACGGCGGGTTTCAACTCTGACACCCAGTTGCGCAGGGCCTGGCATGCAGCGGGCAAACTGGGTACACCATCGTCCGGCGGGCTTGCAAATGTTTAGTCACTACTTATTTAATAGCTGCTCCCGCATTATTCTACAGGGCTAGAGGCCTAAAAGGCTTGCAAACCTAACCCGGCATGCGCCGCAGCTCAGCCACGCGCTCGGAGATGGCGTCCAGGTCCAAAGCGTCCTCGGCCTTAGCCAAGTAGGTTTCAAGATCGGGCACTGCCATTTGCAAATGGCCAAGCTCTGCGTGGGCCAGGCCGCGGTCGCGGTAGTCGCTCCAGGCATCGGGCTGCAACACGATCACGCGGTCCAGCACGGCGATCAGGCGGGGCCAGTCTTCCTGGGTTTTGTGGATTTCTTTCAGGTTGCGCAGCATGCGGGCGATGATGTCGCGCGGTGCGGCGCTCTGCAGATACAGGCCTAGCGGCACGTCAAAGTCGTCCACCAGGCCGCTGCGGCGTTTATAGGGATCCAGGCGCTCGCTCAGGTCTTCGCGGCTCAGGCTCTGGCCGTTCAAGGGATCCATCACCACTTGGCCTTTGGGCAGGTTGACCTTGATCATGAAATGGCCGGGGAAAGCCACGCCACGCGCGTTCAGGCCCACCGTTTGGGCAACTTCCAGCCACAGCACTGCCAAGCTGATGGGCAGGCCCTTGCGGGTGCGCAGCACGACGCTCAGGTAGCTGTTATCGGGGTCGTAATAGTTATTCACGTTACCTGCAAAGTTCAGGTCGCGGTAGAAAAACTGATTTAAAGCGCGCAGGCGCTGGATGGCGGGTGCGTCGGCAGGCAGGCGCCGCTTGAGCCGCGCTACCAGCTGGTCTACATCGCCCAGCACCTGCTGCACGTCCAGGGAGGGGTATTCGTCTTGCGCCAAGGAGGCAGCAGCCTCCAGCAGCGGAAACTGCTCGTCGCTGGCCACCAGGGTGGCAAAGTACTCTAGCGGGGTGGGGGTGTCGTAGGGGAGTTGCACACCTGTACTGTGGCATAAAAACGGCGGGCTTTCAACTGAAGGCCCACAATGTGAACCGCCGAGCGATGCTCGAACTGCCGCCCTACCTGCGCAGCAGCACACGCAGCTTCAAGCCAGCAGCCCAGCACGCTACAAAATAAATAGCTGCTCCCGCAATGATTACAAGGGCTAACCATCCAATACGCTGAAAAATATGGCTGCGCAGCGCAATCCACTGCACCGCCGTGCTGGCCCACATCAAAAACACGGCCAGCAGCGCGCTGGCGGCCAGCACCTGCATGGCAAACCGGCCCCAACCCGGCCGCGCTTTGAAGGTGCCGCTGGCGCGCAGCCCCCACAGCAACCACCCGGCGTTGAGCAAAGCGCCCAGGCCAATAGACAGGGCCAGCGCTGCATGCTGCAAGTAGGGCACCAAAAAGTAGTTAAGGATTTGCGTAAAAATCAGCACCGCGATGGCGATTTTGACGGGAGTTTTGATGTCCTGTTTGGCGTAATAGGCCGGGGCCAGCACCTTGATGGCCACCAGACCGATAAGGCCAAAACCATAGCCCATCAGGGCGCGGGCCACCTGCGGCACGTCCACATCTTTGAACGCGCCGTAGTGGTAGAGCACGGCCACCAAGGGCTGCGCAAAGGTCAGCAGCGCCACCGCACTGGGCACACCCAGCAGCAGCACCAGGCGCAAACCCCAGTCGATCATGTCGGAGTATTTTTGGTCGTTACCCGCCGCTTTGGCTGCAGCCAGTTGGGGCATCAACACCACCCCCAGCGCCACGCCCAGCATGGCGGTGGGGAACTCCATCAGACGGTCAGCGTAGGTCAGCCAACTTACCGAACCAGTAGCCAGGTGCGAGGCGATCTGGGTGTTGATCAGCAGCGAGATTTGCGCCACGCTCACGCCCAGCAGCGCGGGCAACATCAGGCGCAGGATGTTCTGCGTGCCGCTGTCCTGCCAGGCGGCTTTCACATCCGCCCATTTCAACGAAATACGCGGCAGCATGCCCAAAGAGCGCAGCGCGGGAATTTGCACCAGCAGTTGCAGCACACCACCCGCCATCACCCCCACCGCCATGGCGTAGATCGGCTCGATGCCTTGGGCCTTGAACCACGGGGCCAGCAGCCAGGCCGCGCCAATCATGCACAGGTTCAGCAGTACGGGGGTAGCCGCAGGAATAGCAAATTTTTTCCAGGTGTTGAGCACGCCGGAGGCCAGCGCCACCAGGGACATACAAGCGATGTACGGGAACATCAACCGCGTCATAAAGCTGGCCGCGTCAAACGCCTGAGGGTTGGTCTGCAAGCCGCTGGCCATGGCGTAGACCAACAGCGGCGCGGCGGCAATACCGATGATGCTGGTCAGCACCAGCGCCCAGGCCAGCACGGTAGCCACCTTGTTCACCAGCAGCCCGGTGGCACTAGCGCCGTCACGCTCTTTGCTGGCCGCCAGCACGGGCACGAAAGCCTGGCTGAAAGCCCCCTCTGCAAACAGGCGGCGCAGCAGGTTGGGGATGCGAAACGCCACGTTAAACGCGTCGGTCATCGCGCTGGCACCAAACATCGCCGCCATCAACAGCTCACGCACCAGCCCGGTGATGCGGGAGGCCAGGGTGAACAGCGAGACGGTGGAGGCGGATTTAAGCAGGCTCATGCAACGTGCGGGGCGGGGAGTCGGTTCTACATAATCGTGGTGAACACCGTCTAGGTTGAGCTGTTTGACCAACCCTGGCCAGTGCGGCAGATGCAATAGTGTAGCGGCGCGCGGCAACTGAGGGACAATCGCAGCATGTTCAACGTCGTCCTCGTCCACCCCGAAATCCCGCCTAACACCGGCAACATCATCCGCCTGTGCGCCAACACCGGCTGCTCCCTGCACCTGATCGAGCCCCTGGGCTTTAGCATGGAAGACCGCTACATGCGCCGCGCCGGGCTGGACTACCACGAGTATGCGGATGTAAAGCGGCATGCCTCGTGGGAAGCTTTTTTGTCGGCCGAATCGCCCGATGCCACAAGAATGTTCGCCATGACCACCAAAGGCAGCCACAGCGCGTTTGCGCAGGCCTTTGCAGCCGGGGATTGGCTGGTGTTTGGCTCGGAGACTGCGGGCTTGCCAGTGGCTGTGCGCGATACCTTTGCTGTTTCGCAAAAATTGCGCTTGCCGATGATAGAAGGGCAACGCAGTTTGAATTTGTCCAACTCGGTCGCGGTAACGGTGTATGAGGCTTGGCGGCAGTGCGGACTCAAGCATGCAGGCTAGAAGTCAAAAAAAATGAAAAAGCCCGCATTGTGCGGGCTTTTTGTAGGTGGTGCCGGAGGCCGGAATCGAACCGGAACGATCTCAACATCGACAGGTTTTGAGTCTGCTACGTTCACCAATTTCGCCTTCTAGCTGGCGAAATAGAGTTCGACTCGGTCTGTAGTCCACGTGGCGACGCCTGCGCCAAAAAAATCTGAATCTTCCGTCCACACCGCGCAGCCTAAGGCCATGGCGCACGCCAACACTGGCCAATCGTCCGCATCACGAATAGCAATGCGTTTAAGAGCGGCTTCTCTGAGGTTTTCGTACAGCTCCAGCTCCATTGGCTCGACCAAAGTGGTCATCAGGTCAAGTACCTCCATGGCAGGTTTACTGGCAACTGCACGCTTTTTTAAAAGAGCAGGTAAGTATTTTCTCGCCTCTTGATAAGCACTGTCAGGTGCGAAGAATTTGATGGCTCCAGCAACTTCTTACTCATGCGGTTAGTGCACTGAGCTTCTTGCGTGCGGCTGGTGTTTTCGGCTTACGTGCAGCTTTGAAGTCTGCAACCAAACCCTCAACATCAACCCGTTCTTTGGCCAACAACTTGTCCAGCGCTTGCCCCGCTTTACGCAACGCCGAAAAATCAGCATCTGCGTGAGCGGGCGTAGGAATAAAAAACCCGATCGTGTGCCCATGGCGGGTAATGGCGACGGGCGTACTGGACGCAATGTAGTCGGCCATGTCGGCGCGAAACTCGCGGATGCCTACTTTGGTGGTTTCCATAAAATGCTCCTTGATTCATCATTGCGAATCCGTGTGTACACATTTTAGCAGACATAAAAAATCCCGCCGCAGGGTCAATGGGCAGGATTTCTGTGGTGCCGGAGGCCGGAATCGAACCGGCACGATCTCTCAATCGGCAGATTTTGAGTCTGCTGCGTCTACCAATTTCGCCACTCCGGCTGATGTGAGTTTGCGACATCGACGCGATGTGCTAAGCCTCGAATTATGGCACATTACGGGGTATGAATTCTAAAAATACCTACCCGACGATTGAAGATGCGATTGGCAAAACGCCTGTGGTGCGCTTGCAGCGCATTGGCGCAGAGGCCAACGCAACGAAAAATAACGTGATTTTGGGCAAGCTGGAGGGCAATAACCCGGCCGGCAGCGTGAAAGACCGCCCGGCCCTGTCGATGATTGCGCGGGCGCAGGAGCGCGGTGACATCAAACCGGGCGACACCTTGGTAGAGGCGACCTCGGGCAACACCGGTATTGCGCTGGCCATGGCCGCTGCGATCAAGGGCTACCGCATGGTACTGATCATGCCGGAAGACCTCTCCATCGAACGGGCGCAGACCATGAAGGCGTTTGGTGCGGAGCTGATTCTCACGCCCAAAAGCGGCGGCATGGAATATGCGCGCGACCTGGCCGACAAAATGCAGGCCGAGGGCAAGGGGCGCGTGCTGGACCAGTTTGCCAACCAGGACAACCCGCGCATCCACTACGAGACCACGGGGCCTGAGATTTGGGAGCAAACCGGCGGCAAAGTGACCCATTTTGTCAGCGCCATGGGCACGACGGGTACGATCACCGGGGTGTCGAAGTATTTGAAAGAAAAGAACCCCCAGATCCAGATCATCGGCGCGCAGCCTAGCGAGGGCTCGCGCATTCCGGGTATCCGCAAATGGCCGCAGGAGTATTTACCCAAGATTTACGACCCCAAGCATGTGGACGAGCTGGTGTATGTGAGCCAGCAAGATGCCGAAGACATGTGCCGCCAGATGGCGCGCGAGGAAGGTATTTTTGCAGGCATATCTGCTGCCGGGGCCTGCTGGGTCGCGCAGGAGATTGCGGCGCGCAGCCAAGACGCGGTGATTGTGTTTATCGTCTGCGACCGTGGTGATCGCTATTTGTCCACTGGCGTGTTCCCCGCTTGAGTTGGGCCTGCCATACGCCTTATTTTTATAACAAATAGGCTGTTAGCCCAATAGAATATTGCGGGAGCAGCTATATAAATAATAGCTTATATACTATTCTATGAACCCCACACCACAGTTTTGCCCCCAGTGCGCAAGCCCGCTGCAGATGGTCACCGCCCAAGAAGACGCTGGCGAGGTACAGCGCCTGCGCTGCCCGGCTTGCAACTGGACGCACTGGAACAACCCTACCCCCGTGCTGGCGGCGATTGTGCAATACAACGGGCAAATTTTGCTGGCGCGCAACGCGGCCTGGACGGGCAAAGTGTTTGCGCTGATCACCGGCTTTATGGAGGCGGGCGACACGCCCACGGGCGGCATCGCGCGCGAGGTGAAGGAAGAAACCAACCTGGACTGCACCGAGGTGAATTTGGTGGGCGTGTATGACTTTCAGCGCATGAACCAAGTCATCATTGCCTACCACGTGGTGGCCCAAGGCGAGGTGAAACTCTCGCCCGAGCTGGCCGAATACAAGCTATTTGACTACGATAAAGTCAAATGCTGGCCCGCAGGCACCGGCTACGCGATGGCCGACTGGCTGCGCACCCAGGGCATTGAGCCGGAATTTGTAGAATGGTCTAAGCGATAATAGGCGTACTTTGAGGTAATACAGCATATGGACATTAGCAAAGAACTCGATACCCGTGGGCTGAACTGCCCTCTGCCTATTTTGAAGGCCAAAAAAGCCTTGGGCGAGCTGGCCAGTGGCGAGCTGCTCAAAGTGGTGGCTACCGACGCTGGTTCGGTGCGCGATTTTCAGGCGTTTGCCAAGCAAACGGGCAATGAGCTGATAGAGCAGCAGAACATTGGTGTGGAGTTCATCCACATTTTGCGCCGCCGCTAAGGCGCCAGAGGGCGCCGTTAAACGCCCAGGGATTAGCGCTTAGCCCAGTACTGCGCAAACTCTGCACCCACCTCAGGGTGCTGCAAGGCCAACTCCACGGTGGCCTGCAAAAATCCTTGCTTGCTACCACAATCGTAGCGCTTACCTTCATATTGGTAGGCATACACCGCTTGTTGCCCTATCAGCGCGGCAATCCCGTCGGTGAGCTGAATTTCACCGCCCACGCCCTTGGGCTGGGCTCGGATAGAAGCAAACACCTCTGGCGTAAGCACATAGCGGCCGGCCACACCCCAACTAGAGGGGGCCGCCTCAGGGGCGGGTTTTTCTACAAACCGGTCTAACTGCATCAAACGCTCACCCGCCATCTGCCCACCTACCATGCCGTAGCGCCGTGTGTGCTCAGGCGGCACCTCTTGCACCGCCACCACGCAGCCGCGCGTTGCAAACGGCATCGCCTCGAACTGGCGCACCATTTGACCCAGGACGCTCCGCTCAGCACTGGGGCCAACCATCAAATCGTCGGCCAACAACACGGCAAAGGGGCTGGAACCCACCAAATGCTCTGCGCACAGGACGGCATGGCCCAAGCCCAGCGAGCGGGGCTGGCGGACGTAGGAGCAATCCATATCGCTGGGCTGCACCGAACGCACCAAGCTGAGCAACTCTTGCTTGCCAACGGCTTCCAGCTCAGCTTCCAGCTCGTAGGCGGTATCAAAATGGTCTTCAATGGCGCGTTTGTTGCGCCCGGTCACAAAGATCATGTGCCGAATGCCCGCTGCATAGGCCTCTTCTACCGCGTATTGGATCAAAGGTTTGTCCACCACCGGCAGCATTTCTTTAGGCTGAGCCTTGGTGGCAGGCAAGAAGCGGGTGCCGAGCCCTGCGACCGGGAACACAGCTTTGGTAATGCGGCTTGCCGCGGACGAACTATTTGGCATAGACAAAAAAGTTTTACAAGGCTGAAGTACACTTACATTTATCCCGCTCGCTCACGAATGTCTGTGAGTGGCGTATAACCACATAGTAGCTTGCTTTGGACATCTTACTGCTTGAATCACTTGTACCCGAGGCCTTAGCATGGTTAGAGGCTAGGCACAGCGTGCTTTACCGCCCTCAGCTTGCCCATGACGAGCGGGCGCTGCGGCACTCGACCGACATGGTGCGCGCCATTGTGGTGCCCAACCGAGTGGTTGTGAACCAAGAGTTTTTAGAATTTGCGCCTTGCCTTGAAGTGGTAGCCCGCATGCAGGTAGGCACAGACAATATTGACCTGGAAGCATGCCGAGACCGAGACATCAAAGTACTGCAAGCACGCAGTGCCAATGTGCGGGCCAATGCAGAGTTTTTAGTCGGCTCGCTACTCTTGCTGTACCGCCAGGGTATCTTGGCGGCCGTAAGGCCAGCCCCCCCTCCAAGCAGTGCCCCTGGCTCATCGGCTAGCAAGGTGTTAGCGCCCGCACCCCTGTTGGGCCGCGAGATCAACGGCTCTACGATTGGGCTGCTAGGCATTGGCCCGGTCGCCACTGTGCTGGCGGGGCTGCTCAGCAGCATGGGCGCCAGACTGATTGGCTACGACCCGGCTTTGCACCACAGCTCACCCATTTGGCAACAAATGCGGGTGCAGCCGGTGAGCTTGGTGGACATGATGAGCACAGCCGATGCGGTATCGGTACAGATGCTGTACGCCTCACGCTTTAAGGGTTTTGTCAATGCGCGGGTCTTGGCCTCGTGCAAACCGCAGCAGCTATGGGTCAGTATCTCGCGCAGTGCATTGTTTGACAATGGAGCCATGGTGGAGGCCATGCAAGACGGGCGCATTGGCGCTTGGCTCACCGACAGCGCAGATGAAGGCGACAGCCATGCGCTGCCTCTGCTGCGCACGCTGCCCAATTTTTATGCCACTCAGCGCATTGGTTCGATGACCCGCGAGGCGCACCAGCGAGCCAGCTGGTACATGGCACACCGGCTGCATGACGCCCTGACGCCCGAGGATGCCGATGTGAATGCTTCCAGCAGCAGATCCATGTCGCTCAGCTTACCCGGCGAGACAAGCCCTTCTAGCTGGATTGAGACAGCGCCACCGGTCAACACCGCTGCGCCGCGATCGTAGCAACCACGTTGGCTAACCCATGCGCTTAAGTTGCTCTTGCAGCTTGGCCAGTGCCGCAGAAAAATCAGCCACGCGCTTGCGCTCCAGCTCCAGCACCTGCGCCGGGGCTTTGGCTACAAATGCCTCGTTGCCCAGCTTGGTGTGGGCCTTGGCAATTTCCCCCTCCAAACGCGCCGCCTCTTTGCCCAAGCGAATTTTTTCGACCGCTTTGTCTACTTCCATATGCAGGCACAGGCGTGCATCGTCCACCACCGCCGTGGGTGACGCATCGGCGGCTGTTTGCCATGCGGCCTCGCTGTCAAACACCTTCACTTCATTGAGCTTGGCCAGAGCCTGCAGCACCGGCGCTATTTGCGTGATGAAAGCAGCGTCCCCCACCACGTAGAGCGGCAGCTTGACAGCGGGGGACACTTGCATTTCCCCGCGCAGGTTGCGGCAAGCATCGACCAAGGACTTGAGCTTGGCAACATGGGCAATGGCTACAGGGTCGATCTTCTCGGGCTGCGCCTCGGGGTAGCGGGCGATGCTGACGGACTCACCTGCAATGCCTGCCACGGGAGCGACTTTTTGCCATAGCTCTTCGGTGATGAATGGAATGATGGGGTGCGCCAAGCGCAATATAGCTTCCAGCGTACGGATGAGCGTGCGGCGCGTGGCGCGCTGCTCGGCCTCGCCACCGGTTTGAATTTGCACCTTGGCAATCTCCAAATACCAATCACAAAACTCGTTCCACACAAAGTCGTAAATCGTGTTGGCCACGTTGTCCAGGCGGTACTCTGCAAAGCCCTTGGCTACTTCGGCCTCGGCCATTTGCAGGCGGGAGGCGATCCAGCGGTCAGCTTGGCTAAAGCGCATGTAGCCGTGGAAGGGGCCTGCCTCGGTAGTCACATTGCCCGCTGCATCCAGCACAGGCGCTGCGCATTCGGCCTTGGTGTGGTCTTTCAGGCCGCAGTCATTGCCTTCGCAGTTCATCAGCGTAAAGCGGGTGGCGTTCCATAGCTTGTTGCAGAAGTTGCGGTAGCCTTCGCAGCGCTTGCTATCGAAATTGATGTTGCGACCCAAGCTGGCTAGGGCCGCAAAAGTAAGGCGCAGCGCATCCGCACCATAACCTGGAATACCCTCGGGGAATTCTTTCTCGGTGTCTTTGCGCACACGCGGCGCAGTCTCGGGCTTGCGCAGGCCGGTGCTGCGTTTGTCCAGCAGCGGCGCGAGGGCGATACCGTCGATCAAATCCACGGGGTCTAACACGTTACCTTCAGACTTGCTCATCTTCTTGCCTTGTGCATCACGCACTAGGCCGTGGATGTACACATGCTTGAACGGCACCTGCCCGGTGAAGTGCTTGGTCATCATGATCATACGGGCGACCCAAAAGAAGATGATGTCGTAGCCAGTGACGAGCACGGTGCTGGGCAGGTAGAGGTTGTAGTCGTCGGTGGAGCCCTCACCCCTGCCCTCTCCCAGAGGGAGAGGGAGTAAATCGCCGCCTCTCCCTGTGGGAGAGGGTTGGGGTGAGGGCTGGGCAGCTTGGGGCCAACCCATCGTCGAAAAAGGAACGAGTGCGGATGAATACCAAGTATCCAACACATCTTCATCGCGCGTGAGCTTTTTGCCCGGTGCCTGGGCTTGCGCAGCGGCGTCATCTCTAGCCACATACACCTTGCCGTCTTCGTCGTACCAGGCCGGTATCTGGTGCCCCCACCAGAGCTGGCGGCTGATGCACCAGTCCTGGATGTTGTTCATCCACTGGTTGTAGGTGTTGACCCAGTTTTCGGGCACAAACTTCACTTCACCGCTTTGCACCACGTCAATGGCCTTTTGCGCGATGCTTTTGCCTGTCGCATCGTTCTTGTTCATGGCCACATACCACTGGTCAGTGAGCATTGGCTCGATCACCTGCCCAGTGCGGTCGCAGCGCGGCACCATCAGCTTGTGTTTTTTTACCTCGACCATCAGACCCAATACGTCCAGGTCAGCTACCACTTTTTTGCGCGCCACAAAACGGTCAAGAGTGCGATAGGCCTCTGGCGCTTCGTCGTTAATTTTGGCATCTAGCGTCAGTACGCAAATTATCGGCAGCTTGTGACGTTGGCCCACCGCATAGTCGTTCTGGTCGTGCGCCGGGGTCACCTTTACTACGCCCGTACCAAAGGCTTTGTCCACGTAGTCGTCGGCAATCACCGGGATGTTGCGTTTGCATAGCGGCAGGCTAACCTGTTTGCCGATCAAATGCTGGTAGCGTTCGTCTTCGGGGTGCACCATCACTGCCACGTCGCCCAGCATGGTCTCGGGTCGCGTAGTGGCCACTGTGAGGCCGTTCTCCATCTGCCCATTCACCATCTGCGGCCCATCGGCAAAAGGGTAGCAGATATGCCACAGAAAGCCGTCTTCTTCTGCGCTTTCCACTTCCAAATCGCTCACCGCTGTTTTCAGGACCGGATCCCAGTTAACCAGGCGCTTGCCACGGTAGATCAGTCCTTGCTCGTACAGCTTGACGAAGGTGTCGGTCACCACTTTAGACAACTTGTCGTCCATGGTGAAGTACTCGCGGCTCCAGTCCACGCTGTCGCCCATGCGGCGCATTTGGCTGGTGATGGTGTTGCCGGATTTCTCTTTCCATTCCCACACTTTGCTCACAAAGTTTTTGCGCGCCACATCGGGCGTAGGCCCCATGTCGTGGCGGCTGATGCCTTGGTCTTTCAATTGGCGCTCTACTACGATTTGTGTAGCGATACCTGCATGATCGGTGCCGGGAATCCAGGCGGTGTTAAACCCCTTCATGCGGTGGTAGCGCGTCAGGCTGTCCATGATGGTTTGGTTAAACGCATGGCCCATGTGCAGGGTGCCAGTGACGTTGGGCGGGGGTAGCTGGATGGCGAAGTCTTTGCCCTGCGCATGCGCCTCGGCACTGGCCTGGCCGGTGCCACGGCTGCCTGCCACGCCATAGCCACGGCGCTCCCACTCGGGGCCCCAATGGGCTTCCAGGGCTTGGGGTTCAAACGACTTGGCAAGGGAGTCAAGTGCGGGCTGGGCGATTTTGTCGGTCATGGCAATGAAGAACTGTGCCTCTTGCGGCGTAGTTGAATAAGGGCGCAGCAGCTGCGCGCGGGTAGGCTGAGGGGAAAGCTGGTATGGGGCTATTTTATTCGAGTGAGGCGCGGGCACAGCGTAAATGGCCTGAAACAACGATTTTTAAGTAAATTAGGCCGCTAGCCCAATAGAATATCGCGGGAGCAGCTATTTATTTTGCAGTAGATAGTCTTCAACCTGTTGCCGCGAAGGCGTGCCCAGCACGCCATAGCGTTGGGTACATTTGAGCGCGGCGGCGGCGCTGGCAAAGCGTATGGCGCTGGTTTCATCATTGGTTTCGCTCAATGCCAAGGCAAGCGCGGCGTGAAACACGTCCCCGGCACCCGTGGTGTCCACTGCCTTCACACGGAAGCCGGGCATGGTGTGCATGCCCTGCCCGCGCGTCCACAGCACACCGCGCTCGCCCAGCGTGACCATGGCCACTTGGGCACCCGCAGCCAGAGCGGTGGCCAAAGCATCGGCAGGGCTTGCAGCATCAGGCGCGTAGCAAGCCAGGCCAGGCTCTGAGAACACGGCCCATTGAGCGGCAGGCACAAGCAGGCGTAAATCGGCTTGCGGCGCAACGTCGGCATCCAACACGCTGAGCACTTGGCGCGTCTTGGCCCATTGCAGCGCCGCCAGAGCACCTTTGCACCAGCGCGGGTCGACCAGCACTGCGCGTGCACCTTGCAGCTGGTGCAGGTTCAGCGCATGGGCTTTGTCCAAGGCGTCGCCGCGGTGATTAAAAATTTGGCGCTCACCGTGTGCGTCCACCACTACGCTGGAGACCGAGGTGTAGCTGTGCGCCACCGTCTCTAGCAAGGTGTGCACACCCGTGCTCTGCAAGGCTTGGCGTACAAACACGCCTGCTGCGTCGTCGCCTACGCGGCCCAAGAGCTTGACGTGCGTGCCCAAGCGGGACATGGCCGTAGCTGCATTAGCGGCCATACCACCTGCAATCATGCGGTAGCTTTTAGCGGGGGTTTTGGTGGGCTGGTTGGCAAAGGCATCGATTTCAAAATGGTGATCGACCGATGCATGGCCTACGCAGGCGTAAAAAGAATCCATGGACTGATGATAAGCGGCCCGCGATGCCTTTTTACCTAGGGATGTTCCCTGCACAGCGGCCAACACACTTGGTCAATCCCCTCTTCAAACTAGGTCCGTACGTATCGCTGACAATCGTCTGCTTCTCATCTGATTTCCAACCGATTGCCACCCTCAACCAATCTTATGCCCAACTCCTACGATACCGGTCTCATGTGGTTTCGCCGCGACCTGCGTGCTAACGATAATGCGGCGCTTTTTCATGCGCTAAAAAGTTGCAAGGTGGTGTATTGCGTATTTGTGTTCGACACTGAGATATTGGACAAGCTGCCACGCGCTGACCGGCGGGTAGAGTTCATAAGGGAGTCGCTGGTAGATCTGAACCTGCAACTGGGCAAGCTGCGAGACGAGGCCGCCGCCCAAGCCAAGGCCCGCAAAGTGCAGCCCACGCTGATCGTGCGGCATGCCTGGGCCAGTGAAGAGATCCCCCAATTGGTCAAACGTCTGGGTGCGCAAGCCGTTTTTACCAATCACGACTACGAACCGCAGGCGATGCAACGTGATGCCGTGGTGAGTAAGGCGCTGGCTGCGCAAGGAGTGGGGTTTTACACCTACAAAGACCATGTGATTTTTGAGCGCGAAGAGTTGCTCACGCAAAGCAGCAAGCCCTACGGTGTGTTCACACCATACAAAAATGCGTGGCTGAAGAAACTTAACGACTATTTATTGAAGTCCTACGCGTGCGATACCTATGCAGCATCTATCGGCGTAGCGCCAGACGGTTTTTGGCAAGGCGTACCCAGCCTGGAATCCATCGGTTTTCAAAAAACCAATTTATCCACTTTGAAAATACCTACAGGCAGCAGCGGTGGCCGCAAACTGTTTGCCGAGTTTTTTAACCGGATGGACAGCTACCACGAGACGCGCGATTTCCCTGCGGTCAAAGGGCCCAGTTATTTGGGGGTACATCTGCGCTTTGGCACAGTGTCCATCCGCAAGCTATGCGCCACCGCGCACCAGCGGGTGATAGCCGGCAGTGAAGGTGCGCGGGTATGGCTGAGCGAGCTGATTTGGCGTGACTTTTACGCTCAGATATTGGCCAACTTCCCGCGCGTGGCGCACGGCAGCTTCAAGGCTGAATACGATGCTATTGCCTGGGAGCAAGGCGAGCATGCGCAAACCCTGTTTAGCGCATGGTGCGAGGGCCGCACCGGCTACCCGATAGTCGACGCGGCCATGCTGCAAATCAACCAGACGGGCTATATGCACAACCGCCTGCGCATGGTGGTGGCGAGTTTTCTTACCAAAGACCTGGGCCTGGACTGGCGCTGGGGTGAGCAGTATTTTGCAACGCACCTCAACGACTTTGACTTATCGGCCAACAACGGCGGTTGGCAATGGGCGTCCAGCAGCGGCTGTGATGCACAGCCCTACTTTAGAATCTTTAACCCGTGCAGGCAGAGCGAGCGCTTTGATGCGCAAGGCAAGTTTATCCGGCGCTATTTGCCGCAGCTGGCCAAGCTGCCCGATGCCGCGCTGCATGCGCCTTGGGATGCCAAGCCTGTAGAACTACAGGATGCTGGGGTGGAGCTGGGTAAAAATTATCCGCATCCCATCGTGCAACATGATCTGGCCCGTGTCCAGACTCTAGCCCGTTATGCGGTGGTCAAAAAAAGTGTTTCAGCATGAAAAATGCCGCAAAGCTTTCACTGTGCGGCACTTCATTTGCAAATAATATACTACTATTTAAATAGCTGCTCCCGCAATATTCTAAAGGGTTACAGGCCTAAACCTCATCTAAGAAGACATCTCCATCGCGGTGTAACGGCGAATCAGGCTGAGCAGCTCTTCTTCAGAGTACGGTTTACCCAAGTAATGGTCTACCCCCAGCGCCATGGCGTGTTCACGGTGCTTTTCTGCAATACGCGATGTGATGGTGATGATGGGCAACCCTGCCAAACGAGGGTCGGCTTTGATGTTCCGCACCAAGTCGAACCCGTCCATGCGCGGCATCTCGATATCCGAGAGCACGACACTGGGCAGCTCTTCTGCCAAACGCTCCAAGGCATGCAGACCGTCTGCTGCCAGCGCTACGCGGTAGCCTTCACGTTGCAGCAAACGCTGCGTCACGCGGCGTACGGTAATGGAGTCGTCCACCACCAAAATCAACGGTATCTGCGGAGCCGACACTGAGTTGGGATTGGCAGGCACCAAGGGCACTACCGGGCTGGCATCGCCTGACAAATCGCGGTGATCCACATCCGTCACAGCATGGGCCATGGCATGCGGCTCGGCTTTATCAAAGCTCATGGCCCGCGCCAGCTCGCCGTACACCGCAGCCAAAGCTACGGGGTTATAGATCAAAGCTACGGCACCCGACGCCAGCACCGACATACCGGCCAAACCTGGCAGACGCGACAGCTGTGGCCCCAGGTTTTTCACCACCACTTCCTGGTTACCCAATACTTCATCGACGTGGGCAACGATGCGCTGCGCAGCACTGCGGAACACCAATACGGGAATGGTTTTGCCCTGCACAAAGTCACTAGCACGCGAGTGCTGCAGCAATGCGCCAGACCAGAAGAATGGCAAGGCTTCGCCGGCTACATCAAAAGTGCCAGTGTTGTACGCAGCTTGCAACTCTTTAGGGGTCGCGCGGCGCACAGTTTCCACCAAGTTGGCGGGCACACCGATAGACAAATTGCCAATACGCAACATCACCACCTGCGTGACGGCCGTGGTCAAAGGCAGTACCAGCTTGAAGTTGGTACCTTGCCCATTAGACGTGCTGGTCTCGATCCTGCCGCCCAAAGCCACGACTTCAGAGCGCACCACATCCATGCCAATACCGCGGCCTGACAGCTCGGTGACCTGCGTCGCGGTGGTAAACCCGGGCGTGAAAATCAAGTTAGCTGCTTCGCTGTCGTCGACTTGCTGGCCATTGCCAAGCAGCCCTTGCGCCGAGGCGCGCTCACGAATGCGTTTGAGATCCAAGCCCGCACCATCGTCGCGGAACTCAACCGAGATGTCGTTGCCTTCTTGGTGCAAGCTGATGATGATCTGGCCACTGGCATCTTTGCCTGCTGCTACGCGTGCCTCGGCAGTTTCAATACCGTGGGCTACGCAATTGCGCAGCAGGTGTTCAAACGCTGGTGTCATGCGGTCTAGCACACCACGGTCCATCTCGATGGAGCCGCCGGTAATGTCCAGCTTGACCTGTTTGCCTGCATCTTTACCCGCTTGGCGCACCACGCGGTACAAGCGCTCAGAGATACCTTCAAACTCGACCATGCGCGTGCGCAGCAAATCGCGTTGCAGCTCACGGGTTTGGCGCGCCTGGGCTACCAAATCGTCTTCGGTCGCCTCCACCGTGCGCTGGATACTGCGCTGCACCGTGGCCACGTCGTTCACCGACTCGGCCATCATGCGGGTAAGCTCTTGCACACGGGTAAAGCGGTCAAACTCCAGCGGGTCAAAGTCAGCGTTGTTTTCTTTGGCCAGTGCCATGCGTGACTGCATTTGCGACTCAGACTGCACCTCGATATCGCGTAACTGCAAGCGCAGTTTGTCCAAGTTAGCAGTCAAATCGCCCAATGAACCGCGCAATTGACCTAGCTCGGCCTCCAGGCGCGAACGGGTAATCATCACCTCACCGGCTTGGTTAACCAAACGGTCCAGCAACTGCGAGCGTACACGCACGGTTTGGTTGCTGCTACTGCGCAGCACGGGTGCCGCTAAAGCCCCGGTATTTGCACTGGCTGCACGCAGCGGTGCCATGGCCGTAAGTACTGGCGCAGCAAGGCCGGATGCCGCACTGGCGCTGCTCCCCGCAGATGAAATTTTCGCGTTTGTTGCTGGCGCTGCTGGCGCACGCGCGGGTTCTGCCATAGCCTCTTGTGGGTGGCGCAGGCGGTCAAAGTTAGCCTGCATGCCGTCGAGTAAACCTGTCAAAGGCTCTAGCTTGGCCGTGGTGGCTTCGCCCTCTGGTGTTTGCTCAATGGCAGACTCCATGCGGTGGGCCAATTCGCCCAAACGCAAGGCACCGGCTAAGCGGGCGCTGCCTTTTAAGGTATGCAAACCTCGCAACACCTCTGAGCGGGCACCGGTGTTGCTGGGCCTTGAAGTCCATTGCCGCAGCGCACCGCCCATTTGGGGGAACAACTCAAGCGCTTCTTCTTCAAAGATGGGGAATAAATCAGGGTCCAGCGCATCGACCAGATCAATCTCATCTTCGGCTTCCTGGTCTGTAAGGCTACGCGGCACCACACTGAGCACCGCTGCGCCAGCCAGGCCCGCTGCGGCAACGCCCAGCACAGGGAAATGCGGTGTTGGCGCAAAAGCAGATGTAGCGGCCACAGCTTCATGCACCGCAGCCGCTGCTAGGGGTGCCTTAACAGGTTCTGCAAGAACAGGCTCATCGACAGTGGGTTGCTCGATCTCAGCTTCTATTGCGATAGGTTCTACGATCCGAGTTTCAGTAACTTCAATGTCTGTTGGCCGTACCACTGGCCCTGCATCTTGTGCAAACATCAAGTTGTTGCCTGGCGTCTGATACACCTCAAATACGGTGCTTTTCTCAGTCGTTGCTGCGACTGCTGCGGCCACCGTGACAGCAGATGCAGCCGCTATGACCGTGACACTTGCTGTATCGGACAAGGATGCGAAACCAGAATGCACAGGCATTGCAGATAACTGAGCCGGTAAAGATTGCGCAGCGTCGTCATCTAAATTAACAAACCCGGAGTCTGCCGACATTGCGGTGATGCTGTGGTATTCAGTCGGTTGCTCAGGCGCGTGCAGACAACGTTCAAGCGCTTCTTCTACCCCCGCCAACGGCTCACGCAATAAACCAGCCGCAAACTGGTGCAGCAAGCGGCGAATTTCTTCAGCGCCGCCGACAAAATCGGCGGCGTAGCTGTGCGCAGAATACGAACCATCGTCAGATGAGTTTTGCACATGTTGCAAAGCATTTTCCATCGACCGTGCGAGGCCTGATAACGCTGTAAAACCTACGGTAGAAGAGCTGCCCGCCAATGAATGGGCAAAAACAACTGCATCATTAGGCAAAGGCTGGTTAGGCTCGAGTGACCATTCCGTCAGGCAGGTCACCAAGCGACGTGACCACTCATCAGCCTCGTTAAGGTACACGTTGTACAAAGGCAAGTTAATCCGCAATGGGCCAATCGCTTTGTATTGCTCATCTGAGGCCAGTGAAGCCACACCCGAATGGCCAGTTGATGGAAGTGGTTGCACGGTAGGCGCATGGCTAGCTGTAGTAGGGGCCCCTAACGCCAAAGCGCCTACGCCAACTAGGCCCAGGCTAGCAGCGCCAATGCTCCCCAAGCTACCAAAATCAATACCCAAGTCACTGACTGGGGTAGGTTCGGGCTGCTGCGGGTACTCCATGGTCTGTGTGGCGTAGGAGCCAAAATCCATGGGCTCGACGCTGGCATCTAGTAAAGTATCGCTTGTACCTTGCGCTGGCGCCGACGGATTGCCGGCTATGTGGATGCTTGGCACCTCTTCGGCAAATTTTGCATCCGCTGCGGCCACCAACGCGTCTTGCTCTTGCATCGCACGCTCGAAAGCGGCAAACTCATCGGCGCTAACCAATTCATCGTTTACTGCTACAGCGTCATCGCTCAAATCAAAGCTCAGACCATCAACGTCAAGCACTTCCTGCTCGGCGCTTGCAAGCACAGGCACATCACCAAACACGTCTGCAAATTCATCTGCAGTGTCTGCTGTTGCATCCATAGCCGCAATTGACTCCACGACAGGCTCTTGCGCAAACATTGCTAAAGGCTCTGGGGCTGTCACCGCTGCTGGCGCACTAAAATCCACTACCGACAAACTATCATCCAACGTCAAGACGGAAGAGTCACCTTCGTCGAAAGCAAAATCCAAATCAAAGTCAGGCTCCTCCTGGGTAACTGGTACAGATACGCTGGCGGTATTTGCCGAGCCTTTTGACAAGCTCAAATCTAATGCATGCAGCTCCTCTGGTAAAGCGCTCAATGGCGCTTTACCGGATACGGGCTCATCCACTTCCAAGCCTGGCAACGGCATGTCGAATTCGAAATCGAAATCAGCCGGTTTAGAAACTGCGGGAACGGTGAAGGATGGCAGGGTCGCCGCCGCAGCAGTAGCCGCAACAGCAGCAAGAGGTACGACTAAAAACTCTGCTCCCATAGAGCTTACATGCGGTATTGGCGCTGCATCGATACTGACTGGTGCATACTCGATGGTGGGCGCAGCCAAAGGCGAGTCAGGCATGCCATGCGACGCTTGTAATGCAATCTCATTCGAAAGGTGCAGTGGTAAATATTGGCCATTGACGCGCAACGCATCTGCACTCGCGCGAAATGGGGCGCAGGACCATTCCTGAGCACGACCCGCCGCAATATCGTCCACCCAGCGAGACATACCGGCCAAGCCTTCTGAGGCCGTGTTGCACAGTACGTCTTCCGCAGGTTTTTGGTCTGCCAACCATGCATTGAGCATTTGCTCATACGACCAACCAGCCTCACCAAAAGTATTCAAACCCACCATCCGTGAGCTGCCTTTGAGCGTGTGAAAGGCACGGCGCAACGTGGTCATATCTGCCAAATTACCTGGATCCGACTCCAACGCTGCGACAGCGGTTTGGCCATTCTCAATGACCTCACGGGCTTCTTCCAAGAAAATATCGAGCAATTCTGCACCGTCGTCTTCTAAAACATCCTGATGAGCAGTGCTGGGAGCCGTGATGGTATTGCTAGCTGAGCTGGATGGCGATGCAATAAGTGCAGCACTTGCGGCGGAAAATGTGACAGCGGTGGTGGCTGCGGCAGCCGCAACAGCGGCGACTGGTGCGAACGAAACAGTACTTTCTGCATCACCAGACGCGGTAAGCGTCCCCTCAGTGAGGGGAATAGGCGTGCTCACACGGCCCATCAAAGGCTTCAGTTCACCTCGCTCGTCATCGAATACAAACAGCTTTTTGGCCAACACTGGCTGATAGCTCAACATGTCTATCAAGAAACCCAGTGCACCCAAATTATTACCAATTTTGTCAAAAGTACCAGCTGCGCGGGCACGCACATCGTCAATCTCGGTCACCAAAATTTGCTCAATGCTGTCGCGCATGCGCAGCACCGCTTGGGACGCATGGTCTAGCCCCAGCACTGACAGTACACCACGCATTTGCGCCAAACGCGAAGGCACATTGGACAAAGCAGTTTTATCTTGCGGGTCGCGGAAGAACTGGTCCATCGATTTTTCAAGCTCGGCCAAGGAGGTTTTGAGCTCACCCACTACGCTGCCCATGGTTTGTTTATCGCTTACCCGACGGTACAGCTCTTCCATCCATGGCTCTAACGATTGGTTAGTGGCGCCATTGCGGGCGTTTTCTACCCGTTGCGCCAAATGGTTCACGCGCTCGGTAAGGGCCGGATCATTAGGGTCAAAGTCTTCAAACCCGGCTTCTAAATACAAAATTGATGTCGCCACTTCCATGCCCAAAGCGGGCTCAGGGGCATGGCCACTCTTGTTCGATGCTTCAGCCACGCCCATAAGCGCTTTGGACAAGGCTTGACCACTGGGTAGCAGCTTGGTAATCGAGTCAACGATCAAGCTGAACTGGTCTTGCACAGCCTTGAGTTTTCCCATTTCACCGGCTGAAAGACTGGACCAAGATTCTTTGGCTGCAGTGATCCGCTTGCGCGCCTGCACCAGCAAGGCTGGATCAAACTGACCGTACGGTGATTTGGCATAGTTAACAGGCGGATGCGCTGCCAAACCGTACACCATGCGCACTTCTCCCAATAACGGAGCCATGCCCGTTGGCTGTGCCTGCGCACAAAAGAACAAAAGATCTTGCGCCAAGCGGTCAGACACCGTCATATCGCCTTTGACGTGCGCTGCCATCTGGGTCAAAATACGCGAAGCAGTGCGCTTGACATACACATCGCCCACCAAACTGGCTGAAGCAATGGCTTCAAAAAATCCGGCAGCAATGCGCCAAAAAATGGTGAATTGCCTATCTACTTTATTTCCCACGGGGGTAGATACGGCTGCGCTCAGTTTGGCCAAATCACTGGCGCTGGTCGCATCCAAGGCCTTAATGACCATCAAGCCAGCTTTATCGAACTCACTGCGCGTATCAGTGGTGATAGAGACAGGAGCAACGCCCGTATCGGCCACATCAATCCAGCGCCAAGCATAGCTCCACAAATCAGCGGGATGCACGCGCGCGGCGCCTGCAATTTCTTGTACTTGCGCGTACTGCTCAAACAGCGTGACTGGGGTTTGCGCTTTGCCAGCGAGCACGGTTTCCAGAAAACCTGTCAGTGCAAAACTGGCGCGCTCAATTTTGCCAGCGGCTGCTTCAGTGCATAGCTCAGGCTTGGAGACAAACTTTTGCACTGCGTTTTCCATACTGCGCAACACAATAGCGGGGCCCGTAAAGCCGACCATCTCCAGCGCACCCACCGCTTGGTGGAGCTGCTGGCGAGAGATGCGTAGTTGGCCCGTATCTACACTGGCCAAGTCAGAACCGCGCGCCAAATCGGCATCGCGCACATAACGGCGCAGTGCTTTGGTAGCGGTGTCTAGCGACTTGCGCAGCTCATCTAGCACCCAAGCCAGAGGCCCTAAGTCGTTGGCATGGACATCCATTCCCGACGCGACCGTTGCAGTATCGAAGTTTTGCATGGATAACAGCGCCCTAATCTTCGTATTAAATACTTGCCCGACGCCACTGGATTAGCGGCGTAAGCTGTGTTTGGTTTAACCGATTTTGAATCGCGACACCGACTGGCGTAGCTCTTCAGCCATTCGGCTCAAATCGCGCACCTGCTGCGCGGTAGATCGTGTACCTTCACCAGTTTGCTCCGTCACCGCAAAAATATGCTGGATATTGCCGGCCACTACGTTTGCGGAATCAGCTTCACGCGCTGCAGACTGAGAAATCTGCTCAATAAGGTCAGCCAGTTTGCGCGACACTGCGTCAATCTCAGACAGTGCTGTACCTGCGGTATCGGACAGTTTGGCACCTTCCACCACACCCTGGGTAGAGCGCTCCATAGCGGCAACCGCGTCTTGGGTATCGGTTTGAATGGTTTTCACCAAAGCTGCAATCTGCTTGGTAGCGTCGCCAGAACGCTCAGCCAAACGCTGCACCTCTTCAGCCACCACAGAAAAGCCTCGCCCTGCTTCACCGGCAGATGCCGCCTGGATAGCTGCGTTCAAAGCCAGCACGTTAGTTTGTTCGGTAATGTCAGAGATCAGCTCGGTAATTTCACCAATCTCTTGCGAAGATTCACCCAGTCGCTTGATACGCTTAGAGGTGTCCTGAATTTGATCCCGGATGGAGTTCATACCGCCGATGGCGTTTTGCACAGCAGCCAAGCCAGATTCAGCAGCGATCAGCGACTGGCGCGCCACCGTAGCAGACTCTTGGGCTTGTGACGACACTTGGTTAATCCGGCCTGCCATGTCCAGCACAGATTGGCCAGTTTCACGAATTTCGCGCAACTGCTCGGTAGAGGCTGCCAGCAGCTCCGTGGAGGTGCCCTCCACAGCCGCCGTGGTTTGCGCCACACGGGTAGCCGTATTTTGCACGTTACCTACCAAGGAGCGCAATTCTTCCACCGTGTAATTGACAGAGTCAGCAATAGCGCCGGTAATATCTTCTGTCACCGTGGCTTCTTGCGTCAAGTCACCTTCAGCCACCGACTGCAATTCGTTCATCAAACGCAAAATGGCGGCCTGGTTAGCGTCATTCACACGCTTGGCTTCATGCTCTTGGCCTTGGGCCATTAACTGCTGCGCTTCCGCAACGCCTTGGCGTTTACGGCTGTCTTGTAGTTGCACGTAGGCTAAGCCGGCAGCGGAAGCCAAAGCCAGCAGGCCTGACAAGATCAGCGCCGTCAAAGCCAAGGCACCCAACCCAGTATCACCTGAGAGCTTTTCTTGCAGGCTCTGCAGTTGCAGACGCAATGGTTCGCTGTCCGCAATGATCGCTGATTGAGCTTCCCGCGCAGACACCAGACCTTGCAAGTTACCCAAAATAGCACCGGCTTGCCCGCGCGTTTGCTCGTACAGTTTAAGCAGCGAATCTAAGCGCTCACGGGTTTGTGGGTCTTTAGATGCTGCCAAACGCAGCTCAGGACTTCCATCCAGCAAACCTTGGGCAATCTCTTTGAAAGAGTTCAAGTCTTTACCCAACAAGAACACCGCTTCGGGGCTTACTCCTTCCATGGTCAAAAATTCGTTCGCTGATTTGCCAATACGCTGGGTCAACATCACCAACTGACCAGACGCAGAAATTTCGGCTGAAGCCGCGTTCTGTTGTAGCTTTAACGAAGAGATAGTTTCAGCCACTTCTAACAAATCTGAGGACTGACGGTTGATAGCGCGCAAAGCACTGCCCACTTGAGTCAAAATTTTCTGCTGCTCCATCACCGTTTTGGAGTTTTTCTCTGCACGGTCAACTAATGGGATTAGCTTATCAATTTCCTCTTGCAAATTGGAGCTTACTGGATCCAATTTCAATAGTGCATCACCATTTTTTAGGCCGCGAACGTTTTTCGCCAACACGTCTGAGCTCTCGCGCACATCTGGGAATGCCTGCGCGCTGCCCACCAAAGCTTGTGAAACAGATTTAGCAAGGCGCTGCGACTGCGTAGCAGAGTCGCCCGTTGCGGCGACCCCTCTGGCAACTACACTTGCTTGGGATAACGCAAAGAAAGTAATTAAAGCCAGCAGCACTAAAGCTAACACCAGAGTGATAGACAAAATACGCTGGTGCTGCGCAATAGTACGCGAGCCCAACAAGGGCACAGCGATTTGGTCAGACGCACTACCAAGCACCGATCTTTCGTCCAGCATGCTTCCCGCAAAGTCTTCTCGTCCTTGCATCGTGCTTTGCGGGGACATGTCCATAGCCATCATGCTGCCAGTAGCGTCCATCGACATCGTGCCATCACGGTTCATACCTGCATCCGTCATAAAGGATGGCTCATCGGAGCCAGAATTAGGCTTGAAAAGACGGGAAAAGCGGTTGGTTGCTGACATAGTGTGTGCCTTCTCAAAGAGGTCGCTTTGGTATAAATAAAGTCTGAATTAGTTGCAACGTTGACAGCGAAAGAGAGTCGTCCAACATCGCATTAAGTTGCCATGATCGTCAGAAAATCGGACTGATTGGACATGGCTTGCAGATTGATTTCTTGCCATATCTTGCCGTTGCGATCTGTATAGCTTCCTTCGAAAAATCCTGGCGCGTCGCTCGCTGCATCGTCGCGCGAGACAAAGTCCTGCGCGTTTCGCAGACCACTTAAACGATCAATCAAAATCGCGCAGTTAATCTCCAGTGCTGGATTGAGCGACACCAAGCGCGCTTGCTCCCGCGCAGAATCTGAACGACGCGCAGGTACTTGCCCAGTCACAAAACTGGCAAAGTCCACCACCCCAAACAAACCACCACGCAAGTTGGCCACGCCCAAAAACCAATTCTGCGTGTAGGGCACAGTTTGGACGGCGGCCAACGGAAATATCTCTCCCGACTGCGCCAGAGGCAGCAGCATAGAACGGCCTGCAGACTCTACGGCCAACCAGCTAGCAGACACGCCTTCAGTGCGCGCTTGCTGTAGCCTGCCCGCCAGGCGGGTTTGCAGATCTCGAAGCGCTTGGCGGTTACGGGTAGCCATTGATTGAGTGTCTTTCTAGCTGACTCAGTGTTTGGGCGGCGCAGGTTAGCCCAGCGCTTTAATTTTGGCCATCAGTTCCGCTGCATCTACAGGTTTGGTAATGTAGTCACGCGCGCCTTGGCGCATACCCCAAACTCGGTCGGTTTCCTGGTTTTTGCTGGTGCACATGATGATGGGAACATCTGCAAACTGAGGATCGCGTGAGATGGCACGGGTAAGCTGAAAACCATTCTGGCCAGGCATAACGACATCCATCAAAATCAAGTCCGGCTTTTCTTCGGCCAGTTTTCGAAAGGCATCTTCTGCATTTTCTGCGCTACGCACTGTAAAGCCGTGCTTGACCAGTAAATCAGTCATGAACATGATTTCTGTTTTGGAATCGTCTACGACGAGTACTTTGTGTATGGCCATCCTATGCTCCTTGAACCGCCGTACCATATTGCAGTACGGCTTGTAATAACTGGTCTTTGGTAAACGGCTTGGTAAGGTACTCTTGGCTGCCCACCATCCGTCCACGCGCTTTATCAAATACGCCATCTTTAGACGACAGCATCACGATCGGTGTGTTGGCAAACTTTTCATTGCGTTTGATGATGGCGCAGGTCTGATAACCATCCAAACGCGGCATCAAAATGTCGCAAAAAATCAAATGCGGCAAGTAATCATTGACTTTAGACAAAGCATCAAAGCCGTCTTCAGCCAGCATCACGTCGTGCCCGCCCTGCTTAAGGAAGATCTCCGCGCTGCGGCGGATGGTGTTGCTGTCGTCAATGACCAGCACTTTGTATCCAGATGGGGCTACGCTCAAAGCTTGCTCCTAGGGTATGTGGGCCAATGGTTGTGCATATGTAACTGCTCGTTTCCCCAAGGGTAACTCAAATCTGTACCATTTCAAAGTCTTCTTTACGGGCGCCGCATTCTGGACAGGTCCAATTCATAGGGACGTTGGCCCAAAGGGTGCCGGGAGCTATGCCGTGCTCTGGCGCACCAGTTGCCTCGTCATAGATCCAGCCACAGATCAAACACATCCAAGTTTTGTTGTTTTCGCTCACGGTCATTTTGTCTTGATTAGTCATTCGATAGAATGAGCCATTGTATCGATAGCTAGACTCCTTTTTTTGTAATTTTTGACCGATTGGCCGGTTCATGGCAAACCCACACCCCCCCAACCCGTTTGACTCGTTGATACCGTCATCTCATCTCGCTGCACAAGATGATGCAGCTACTGCTTGCGTGTTGGTTTTTAACGCCAACGACCCCTCTGGCGCCTCTGGATTGGCCGCTGACGTCCTGGCTATCGCCTGCGTAGGTGCTCACCCGATGCCCATCACCACGGGTGTGTACGTGCGCGACACCACGGAGGTTTTGGAGTTCTTTGCATTGGATGAAGATGCAGTGGAAAGCCAGGCGCGCACGGTTTTAGAAGACGTGACGGTTCAGACTATCAAGCTGGGATTTTTAGGCTCGCCAGAGACTATAACGGTTGTAGCCGAGATTGCCAGTGACTACGACGAAGTGCCCATCATCGCCTACATGCCCAGCCTGTCTTGGTGGTCTGATACGGAGATTGACAGCTATTTAGATGCGTTTACTGAGCTATTAATGCCTCAAATCACAGTGTTGGTTGGAAACCACGGCACACTTTGGCGCTGGCTACTACCTGAGTGGAGCAGTGAACGCAGCCCCAGCGCACGCGATGTGGCAAAAGCTGCAGCCGATCATGGTGTGCCCTATACCTTGGTTACGGGAATCCCTCTCGCAGACCAATACATTGACAACGCCTTGGCCACGCCGGAAGCCGTGCTGGGAGGCGAGAAATTTGAGCGCTTTGAAGCTACTTTTGTAGGTGCAGGTGAAACTGTGTCAGCTGCGTTAGCCGCCCTGCTGGCCAACGGCGACGATCTGGTCTCCGCCACCAAAGAGGCGTTGGTGTTTTTAGACCGCAGCTTAGATGCAGGTTTTCGACCCGGTATGGGCCATGTAGTACCCGACCGTATGTTTTGGGCACAGCCTGAAGAGGAAGAAACCCCACTTTCTGAAGAAGAAATGCGTATGCTGCAAACGCTGGACATGCCAACATCCGACACCCAACACTGAACTACCAAAATACTGCTCCCCATCGCAATTTGCATATTTACATCGACCTACATGACCACCATTGACCGCAACCAAACCCTCTTTACCCGCGCCCACGCCGTTATCCCTGGTGGAGTGAACTCACCGGTACGCGCCTTCAAAGCCGTAGGCGGCACGCCGCGCTTTGTGCAGCGTGCGCAAGGCGCTTATTTTTGGGATGCCAATGGCAAAAAATACATCGACTACATTGGCTCTTGGGGCCCCATGATCCTTGGTCATGGCCACCCTGCCGTAGTCGAAGCGGTGCAAAAAGCAGTCTTAGAAGGCTTCTCGTACGGCGCACCAACTGAGCGCGAGGTTGAGCTGGCTGAAGAGCTGGTCAAGTTGGTGCCGTCGATGGAGATGGTACGCCTGGTCAGCTCAGGCACCGAAGCTGGCATGAGCGCCATTCGCTTAGCGCGCGGGGCTACGGGGCGCAGCAAGATCATCAAGTTTGAAGGCTGTTACCACGGCCATTCCGACGCTTTATTGGTCAAGGCGGGCTCTGGCTTAGCCACCTTTGGTCACCCCAGCAGCGGCGGCGTGCCACCTGAGGCCGTGCAGCACACTCTGGTTTTAGAGTTCAATAATATCCCCCAGCTCGAAGAGTGCTTTGCCCTGCACGGCAAAGACATCGCTTGCCTGATGGTCGAGGCCATTGCAGGCAATATGAACTTCATACGCTCCAGCGCCGGCTTCGCCAGGCGCTGCCGCGAGCTGTGCACGCAGCATGGAGCGCTACTGGCCTATGACGAGGTGATGACCGGCTTTCGCGTCGGTTTAGGGGGTGCGCAGCAAGTGCTGGGCATCACGCCCGATATCACCGCGCTGGGCAAGGTCATCGGCGGCGGCATGCCATTAGCCGCTTTTGGTGCTTCGCGAAAAGTCATGGAGCAGCTCGCCCCGCAAGGCCCTGTCTACCAAGCCGGTACGCTCAGCGGTAACCCCATAGCCACGGCCTGCGGCTTGGCCACTTTGAGAGAAATTCAAAAACCTGGATTCTTCGAAGCATTGTCGGGGCGCACCCAATCGCTCAGCGATGGCCTGCGGGGCGCCGCAGATGCTGCCGGTATCCCCTGGAGCGCCGATTGCCAAGGCGGCATGTTTGGCTTTTTGCTACTGCCTGAGCTGCCGCAAAACTACGGCGCAGTGATGAAGAGCGACAGCGCCATGTTCAATAGATTCTTCCACGGCATGCTCGATCGTGGTATTTACTTTGCACCGGCTCTTTACGAAGCTGGTTTTGTGAGTTCCGCGCACAGTGTGCAAGACATAGCCGATACCGTGGCCGCAGCTAAAGAGGTATTTGCAAGCTTATAGTGCAGAGAATGTTCAAGTTCTCACAAGTATTTTTAACGCGCCAATCAGGCTGAAAGCCAATAAAATGCTTGCGGAAGCAGCGATTATAACGATAGCAAAAAAATTTCTATTTGACTAAGCTTTGGTTAATCACATCAAGCACCATCGCGTCCGGTGCACGGCGCACACCCGCTTGACCAGGTTTGTCGATGGTGACAAACTTGATTTCTCCAGCTTCAGCTTTTTTATCAACCCGCATGAGTTGCAGGTAGCGTTGCGCAGCGCCAGTGGCAGTCTCTGTAGGCAAGTTAGGCGCAACTATTGGCAACCCTGCACGCTCAATCAATTGCTTTAATCGTTCTACGAACGCCGCATCCACCAACCCCAGCGCCTGTGACAAACGCGCCGCCATCAGCATGCCGCAACCCACCGCCTCGCCATGCAGCCACGCGCCGTAGCCCATCCCCGCTTCGATAGCATGGCCAAAGGTATGGCCAAAATTCAAAATAGCGCGCAAGCCCTGCTCTTTTTCATCCACGCCCACCACATGCGCTTTAATCTCGCAACTGCGCTGCACAGCATGCGCCAACAAACTGGCGTCCCCCGCACGCAAACCCTCCATATGCTCTTCTAGCCAAGCCATAAAAGCCATGTCTGCAATCGGCCCATACTTGATTACCTCAGCCAGCCCCGCAGACATCTCGCGCCCAGGCAGTGTCTTTAGCGTATCCAAGTCGCACACTACCAGCGCAGGTTGGTAGAACGCGCCAATCATGTTCTTACCCAACGGATGGTTGATCGCCGTCTTGCCCCCCACCGACGAATCCACCTGCGCCAGCAAGGTAGTGGGCACTTGCACAAACGGCACACCACGCATATAGCTCGCAGCTGCAAAACCCGTCATATCGCCCACCACGCCGCCCCCAAGGGCAAACAGCACTGTTTTGCGGTCGCAGCCGCTGGCTAACAAGGCATCAAAAATCAGGTTGAGTGTTTGCCAGGTTTTATAGGCCTCTCCGTCGGGCAAGACCACTGTGTGGATTTTGGCGTATTTGCCGTGCAACGCCTGCTGCAGACGCTCTGCGTAAAGCGGTGCCACAGCAGTGTTGCTGACGATCATTGCCGTTTGAGCGCTGGGCAAAGCGGCGTAGGTAGCGGACTGGTCAAACAACCCCATGCCAATTGCTATGGGGTAGGAGCGCTCGCCGAGCGCAATGATCAGGCTGTGGTGGGGTGGGGAGCTGGTGTTCACACCCAGATTATCTGCGCAGAAGCAGGCAAATTCATCGCATCGGCGCTTTGTTGTAAGGCACTGTGTGCAGTGCAAACCGTAGCTTTATGAATCGCTACTTGGACCGCTAGCCAATGCACCTGTCAGCTTAAGCTGCATCACAATCGTATTCACCAGCTTAGCCACCGATGGCCGCCCGGTTTCCACTACAAAATGCGCTGTCTCAAGATACAGAGGGTCACGTACGGCAAACAAATCGCGTAGACGCTGCAAAGGATCCCCCACCTGAAGCAGCGGACGATTGCGGTCATTGCGTAAGCGTTTAAAGACCTCTTCAGGGCTAGAGCGCAGATACACCACATAGCCACTGGCACGTAAACAATCTCGATTTTTTTGCCGCAATACGGTGCCTCCACCAGTGGACAGCACACCCTGGTACGTAACACATGTTAAATCCGCAATTGCCGCCTCTTCGGCATCACGAAAGCTCTCCTCGCCCTCGCGTTCAAAATACTCACGAATTGAACACCCAATGCGCTGTTCGATAGCAGCGTCAGAATCCATAAAGGGCAAATCTAGCCGTCGGGCTAGCTGCCGCCCTACGGTGGATTTGCCAGAGCCGGGGAGGCCAATTAAACCAATCAATCACTAGGCCCATTAATTCGAATCTATGCATCTGTTGTACCCATATGGCGGGGTAAGAAACGATCCGTTAGATACATCGGACAGAAGCACACCGGTAATAAAAGATCGTTCTTTAGACCCTTGTGACCCAACAACGCTGGTTGTAGCTTTCAGCGTGTATGCAAGCCAACTACCGACATTTTGAGGATACGTAACTTGAACAAGCATACGACCTTGCCCATCAGTCTTGTTTCCATTCACGTAAGAGACCACGATTTCGGATTTACTAGGTTCAGGCAAGCCATTGCCATTAATATCCTCACCAGCATCATTAAATCCATTCCTATTTCTGTCTTCATTCACGCACCAGACTTTCGTAGCAGTAAAAGGTAAGCCTGTAATTCGACTATACGCCACAAGTGGAACGTTATTGGGTGCGTAAGTTACATTAGCGGTGGTTGTTACAGTTGGTGATGAGCCAATAACGTTCGTTGTAAATGTAAATATAGGCGCGACTATATCGGGGGATATTGCGATAGGATAATTTAAACTATCGGCAGTCGGAGGGATATCGCCGGTCAGATAAATGGCACCGCCATACGTACCTTTTGCAAAGTGCGTTATGTCGACGCTAACCGATACCACTGCATCTGGCACAGCGTTGCCTGCAGCATCGCCTACCTGGATGAGAAATTTCTCTACATACCCTATACCGCCAAAGATTGACTCAAGTTTATTAAAATTACCGATACTGATATCTAATGGCTTGCTATTTACTGTCAATGTACTAATTCTGCTGTTTGGACACAACGTTTTTGGAAAATCCACGTAATCAAAGCACATTTTGATGTTTACGCCGTTAGTGGGGCTAGTGCGCTGACCCGAGACGTAATCAGCCGTTGCAACCCCACTGCTGTTTGAATAAGCTAAGGCATCACCAATAGAAATAAACTCATTTGCACCCAAAATAGGCGCAACAATCTCAAACCTTACACGCATATTTTCAATGGTGCTATTGTCGTTTCTAATAAATTTTGCGGTTAGCACTGAACGATTCAGCGTACTTCCAATTTCATTAGGCGGAATAGATGCAGGGTTAGATAACAAATTGGCGCCACTGAAGTCACCTCTGGCTGCGGGTATGCTATTGTCGATTCCACCTAAAACAACTACTCTGATCGGGGTAGAGACCGACACACCAGAGCCGCTCACTACTGCCAAATAAGTGCCGGCTACTGGCGCGGTAGAAGTAACTAAGAGGTTACCTGCCAAATCAGTTCTTTGGGTGCCAGTAAATCCTGCACTACCGCTTAGCTGTACAGGGATATTGGCAATGCCGATGTTGGCAGAGTCAGCGACTTTAATGTTTAAAGTAATTGTTTCTCCCTCTTTTGGCACCGCAGGCACTGGCGTAACAGTTATTTGAGAACCCGTAACGCCGAATGTCACTGTTTTCTTTATACCGTTTACATTGATAGTGGCATTGATAATGCGATCCGTTTTATCCCCACCAGCGGTAATTTTGCCGTTAAATTTACCGGTAGCGTCTGTAATAGCTCCTGACGTGGGCAGAAACACTCCACCTGCATCTACAGCCACGCTAACAGTTACCCCCGGAACAATATTACGCGCAGCGTCCAGTGTGGTAACCGACAGTACAACGCTGTCCGTACCTGAGTTTTTAATGCTTAATTTGTCTAACTCAAAAATATAGTCAGCAATCGTGGTCGCCACCATTGTCGTTGAGGTCGTAGTGCCACTACTTGTAGTGCCACTACTTGTTGTGCCACTACTTGTAGTGCCACTACTTGTTGTACCAGGGCTCCCACCGCCTCCGCCGCAAGCAGACATCAATAACACGAGGGCCATCAAAGAAAAAATTTTAACTAACTTCATAAGGCTTCCTACCCCAAAGAATAAACAATAACTTAAAGCTAATTTTACCGAACAGCGGATCGATCAGACACCACTTTGGGTGTGATAAATACAAGCATTTCTTGTTTGTTTGAGCTCTTTGAACGGGTTTTGAATAAATTGCCGACTATTGGAAGATCCCCCAGCAATGGGATGCGGGTTTCATTCTCTACTTCATTGAGCTCAAATATTCCGCCTATCACCACTGTTCCACCGTTCTCGACCAAAACCTGAGTCTTAATATGCTTTGTATTGATGGCGAATCCAGACGCTGTGGCTTGTCCTACGCTGTCTTTGTTCACATCCAGATCCAGAATAATATTTCCTTCGGGGGTAATTTGTGGTGTAACTTCCAGCTTCAAATTAGCTTTTCTGAAAGCGATGGCTGTTGCACCGCTTGCCGTGGCTACTTGGTATGGAAGTTCGGTTCCTTGCTCAATTAAAGCCCGAGTTTGATCGGCGGTAACTACCCGCGGGCTAGAAACTACTTTGCCTTTACCATCAGCCTCCAAGGCACTGAGTTCTAACAATAAAAACCGATTTGCTGCTTGGCTGAAAATCGAAAGACCAATGCTAGCTGGGTTAAAGCCACCTTGCCCCACTGCTGGCAAATTGACAAATGTGGCTTCAGTAGTGTCGATTTGTCCTCCGACCGCTCCCGTAGTTTTACCTACTGCGCCATAGCTGCCGCCTAGTGCAACCCTGTTGCTGCCGAGCAAGTTGTAACCGGCATCGCCGCCGCGTACTCCGCGCAAATCTGCACCACCAAGTTTGACGCCCAATGATCTACCAAACGTATCAGATGCTTCAACTATTCGCGCTTCAATAAGCACTTGCCGCACTGCAATATCGAGTTTAGAAATTAAATTTTGAATGGCTTCTAGCTTAGACGGGATGTCGGTAACGAAAAGCTGGTTAGTCCTTGGCTCAGCGATTACGCTTCCTCGTGATGACAAGATACGCGTACTATTTTGACTAGTGCCTGAACTTTGCCCAATTTGGATAGCGATTTCCGCTGCTTTCGTGTAATTGAGCTGAAATGCTTGGGACCTTACTGGCTCCAAACCTTGCAGAGCTGCGATAGATTCCAACTCTAGCTTCTCCTTAGTTGTAATTTCTTCTTTGGGAGCGATCCACAAAACATTACCAGTTTTTCGCATGCCCAAGCCTTTAGCCTGCAAGATAACATCCAGAGCCTGATCCCAAGGCACATCCTTCAATCGCAAAGTAACACCTCCAGATACCGAATCTGAAGTAATGACGTTGAAGTTGGTGAAATCCGCAATGACTTGTAATAGTGATCTAACTTCAATATTTTGAAAGTTTAAAGATAACTTTTCACCGTTGTATCCAACCCCTTTTGTTAGCTTTGTTGGGTCAATTTTTTGCTGTCGAACTTCCAAAACAAACTGATTGTCACTTTGATATGCACTATGCTCCCAAGGCCCTTTGGGCTCAATGACCATGCGAACTCGGTCCCCTGATTGAAAAGTAGAAATCAATTGAATGGGTGTTCCAAAATCTCCAACATCAAGGCGTCTGCGCAAGCCTTCTGGTAACGATGTTTTCAGGAATTCAACCACTAAATTCTGTCCCTGCTGTTTGATGTCCACGCCGACTTGGTTATTAGCCAGATCCACCACCAATCGACCGGCACCATCTGGGGCACGCCGAAAATCTATATCCTTCAAAGGCACCGACTCACGATTTTTGTTCTCTGCAAAGGTAGTTTGTGGCTGACTAGATGACCCAGTGGCGGTGCTAGGAGCGCCCAATGGATCCATAAAAATTAGCAACGACTTACCTTGTATCTCCGCCCTGTAACTGGTAGCCTGTTTAAGGTTAAGTACCAAACGGGTTCGCTCACCTGCCTGCACTACGTTTGCGGATTTAAGGTTACCTTGATTGATCTCCACCTGAGACCGGCCAAGTGCATTGCCGACCCCAGGAAAATCTAGGGCTATTCGCGCAGGGGATTGAATCGTAAAACCAGTAGGCACCGCAGACAGCGCCTGCGATAAATCTACGCGTACCACCTCTACCCCGCCCTGAATTGATGCCGCTACTGATTCGATCGCATTTTGGGCGTGCGCTGCAAGCGCACTTACTGCAAAAATCACAAGTGCAAAAACGCGGGCCGTACGCTGTAGTGTCACTGTTGTATGTCTCATCATTTAGACCTCTCTTGTAGCTGCATGCTGGCTTGACGCTCGATCCACTCACCCGCTGCGTCTTGCACAATTTCTCTTAAAGACACTTCGGTCTCTGTGACCTTGGTGACTTTCCCGTAGTTTTGCCCCAGGTAATTCCCCACCTTAACTTGGTACAGTAGGTTATCCACTTTGACTAAAGCAACCGTTCTGCCTGCAGGCAACAAACTACCTACCAAAGTCATCGCATCCAATGGGAAAGCCTCCAATGGCTCTTTACGACGATTCAATTCTGGTGCAACCAAACCCGCATTAGCGGTTGCCTGTGATGAATCGCGTTTTAGTGCTTGAGTTAGTTTTTGGCTACTGAAGGGGTCAACGGAGGCTTCTTGCCCGTAAGGTGCAGGGCTAAAGCGCTTAGGGGCAGGAATAGGAACCACCGTAGGTTTGATTGAACTGCGTTGCTCCGTCATCCACCCCTGTAGATCTCCTTGCTCGTCGCCAAAACAACCCACCAACGTTATACAGCACAGAATCGAGCACCACGATCTGTTATCTGAAATTAAGCTCATTTCTTAGCTCCAGGGGCAGTTGCTTTGCGTTGAGCTGCAACTTCTTCTTGATCCAGATATCGGTAAGTACGTGCAGTAGCATCCATACTCAATGTGCCATCTTTGGCGGACGATACTGATAGGTTACTCAGAGTCACGATCCTGGATAAATTAGCGACATCGGCAGCAAATAGCCCGAGATCATGGTACCTCCCCACTACTCGCATCGAGATAGGAAGTTCAGCATAATATTCTTTAACACTAACTGCACCTGGTTTAAAAAAATCAAATAGTAAGCTGCGCCCTAACCCGGCTTGGTTGATGTCGGACAGCAGCGCGTCCATCTCTGCTTTGCTAGGCAATTGTTTTTCTAACTGCGTCACGAACTGCTGAACTTGTTCGCGCTGCTTTTTCAAGGCGTCCAAATTCACAGCTTGAATAAGCTTTTTCTTGTAATCTTCTTTTAACGTAATCTCTTTAGCTTGCTCGACTTTGAGCTCCTCATCCGAACTGCTGAGCCAAGCGAACCATAGACCGACGATCACCGCAATGGTCAGCACTGCACATAATCCATAGCGTGGAAGCGCAGGCCACATAGAGGGATCATTAGGATTCAACCCGCGAAACTGTGCGCTTACGTTTTCTTGCAAAGAAGCAAAATCAATTTGCATTTTGGGAGCGGTAGCCATTTTAATTTACCTCCCTTATGGTTTTCTGTCACCTAAAACAGCAGATGCACCGACAGCAGCACGCGCCACAGACGCACTTGCAGCATCAGCCGCTGCTTTTTGCACATCTGCAGGTTTACGCAGCTGCGCCTTGATTGAAAAATTAGATACGCGACGCTGATCTTTTGGCGTCAGGCTAATGCTGGAAGCGACGATCTCTACCAGCTCTGGTCGCGTAAGCCAAACACTGTTGTTGGACAAATTACGCAATAGTTCAGATACCCGTTCGTTAGACTGAGCGACACCTTGCATAGATAAGTTAGGTCCCTCTTGCTTCAGCATGCTGACATACACACCATCGGGCAATTGCTTGACCAACTCATTGAGCAAATGAACAGGCATATTCCTATCAGACTGAAGATCTTCAACGGCTTGCTGTCTGGCACGCAATGATGCAATTTCTGCTTGCAGGGTTGCCACGTCTTTTATCTGCGATTCGAGTTTCTTTATCTCGCCTTGCAGAAACGTGTTCTTGCTTTGCTGGCCAGATATCTGTGCTTGGTACCACACGTAAACCCCGCCACAGATCAAACCACCCAATAATGCGGCAACACCCAGTGTTAAGAAAAAGGCTTCTTTGCGCCGCTTTCGCGCCGCGTCTCGGTGGGGCAAAAGGTTAATCAGGATCACTGTAAAAACCTCCGCATAGCTAAACCGCAAGCACTTAGATAGGACGGTGCTTCACGGCGCATTTTATTCTCGCGTACACCGCCGCCCATCGCCATACCCTCAAAAGGGTTGAGCACTTGGCATGCAAAGGATGTTTGCGCAGTAATTGCATCCGTCAAACCGGGCAAAGATGCAGAACCGCCGGCCAGCATGACGTAATCTACCCGATTGTGTGGGGTACTGGTAAAGAAAAACTGTAAAGCGCGACCAATTTCTTGCGCAAGGTTGTCGACAAATGGGCGCAGCACACCACTTTCGTAATCCTCTGGCAAATCACCGCTGCGTTTTTTTGTTTCAGCTTCCTCAGGTGAGAATCCGTATTGGCGAACAATCAGTTGCGTCAATTGGGCACCACCGAAGGCTTGATCGCGGTCGTACAACACCTCATCATTGCGAATCACTTGCATACTTGTCGTCATGGCACCCACTTCAAACAAGGCCACCATAGTGTCGACGCCTTTATTGGGCAATCCGTCAATTAGCCGCCCTGTCGCCAGGCGTGAAGCGTATGACTCCACGTCCACCACCACGGGCTTAAGACCTGCTGCCTCTGCCAAACCTTGCCGATCTTGAACTTTTTCTTTGCGTGAGGCCGCTATCAGCACATCCACGTCACCCGCTGAACTCGAACTCGGTCCCACTACACAAAAGTCCAGGCTCACTTCATCTAATGAAAATGGAATGTACTGGTTGGCCTCAGATTCGACCTGCAGTTCCAGCTCAGCGTCACTCAATCCGCCGGGTAGTACAATTTTTTTGGTAATTACGGCAGAGGCAGGCAAGGACATCGCAACGTTTTTAGTCCTGGTACCACTCTTTTTCACCACGCGGCGCACCGCTTCGGCGACTTCTTCAAATTTTTCCACGTTACCGTCGGTAATCCAGCCTTTCTCTAGCTGTTCGACGGCGCAGCGCTCCAACACGAGCCCACCATCTTTGCCACGGCCAAGCTCAACCAGCTTAACACTGGATGAACTGATGTCCAAACCAATGAGTGGCGCAGGTTGGCGACTGAAAAGCGATGCGAATGGAATCAAATTGAACTCCGCTGGTGTCTAAATTTATGAATGAGCAGCTGAAAGTTTGTGCTTCTAAACTTAAGAAAGTACTTCAATGTTATCAGTAAGCCTATTGAACTGCAACGATTTTTTCCTTTTTACTGGTATGGCAGCGTTGTCAAAATCCCACGCTTTTGAATAAGCCAAGGATGTGACTTTATCAAGCTTTTTGTAAAAAATAGTCAGACTACCAAGGCCTGTGGGCTGCTTGCAACGCGTTACCTGGTCTTGTTCAGCAGTAAGGGGCTGGCGTTTCTATAATCAAGCATGCCGACTTGGCAGTTACCTTAATGCGCCTTGCCGGCCCATTACAAGCCTCTCTTTCATGCCCGCCTCCAATCCATCACCCGAACCTTATTCATTCGGTCAGCGGCTGCTCTCGCAGTCATGGCCACGCATCATTGCGAAGGTCTTCGTCTGGATAGGGGCTGTAGCGCTTGCTGGCTTAATAGCCGTGCTCTTGGTTATTGCCACGTCTTTGGCTGTCGCTTACCCCAATCTTCCGGATATTTCAGACCTCTCTGACTACCGACCTAAATTGCCGCTGCGGGTTTTTGCAGCCGACGGAGCTCTGATCGGCGAGTTTGGTGAAGAAAGGCGCAACTTTGCGCCGATCAAAGAGATCCCAAAGATCATGATCGATGCCGTTTTGGCCATCGAGGATGCTGGCTTCTACCAACACGGTGGCGTGTCGTACAGAGGCTTTTTACGTGCCGCTTTAGCCAACCTGAAGAAGGCTAAAAGTGAGGGTGCCTCCACCATCACCATGCAAGTGGCGCGCAATGTTTACCTGTCATCCGACAAAAACTATATGCGCAAGATTTACGAAATCTTGCTGACCTTCAAGCTGGAGCATTTACTTAGCAAGGACCAAATTCTGGAAATCTATATGAACCAGATTTTCCTGGGAAACCGCGCTTACGGCTTTTCTGCTGCCAGTGAAGCCTATTTTGGCAAACCCCTTAAAGATGTGTCCATTGCCCAAGCAGCCATGCTCGCCGGGCTTCCTAAAGCGCCGTCCACGTTTAACCCTATCGTCAACCCGACGCGGGCGCGCATTCGCCAGCAGTACATTATTGAACGGATGGTGGATAACGGATTTATCACACAGGCACAGGCAGATGTCGCCAAAGAAGAGGACATCAAGGTGCGAACCCGCCCCGACACTACGCGCGTGCATGCAGAATATGTGGCAGAGACCGTGCGCCAACTTATTTTTGCCCAATACGGCGAAGAAGCCTACACCCGTGGACTGAACGTGACCACCACCCTGCGCAGCAACGAGCAGCAAGCTGCCTACCGCGCACTGCGCAAAGGCATTTTGGATTTTGAGCGCCGCCAAGTCTACAGAGGACCTGAGAAATTTATAGATCTGCCTAAAGACCCCAAAGAGGCGGATGAGGCTATCGATGAAGCGCTTGCCGAGCGCCCAGATAACGATGAAATCCTGTCTGCGGTGGTGCTGGAAGCCAGCTCGCGCAAAGTGGTGGCGATGCGCCAAAACAGCGAACGTATTGAAATTACTGGCGATGGACTGCGGCCTGTGCAATCTGGCTTGACAGACAAAGCTGCGCCTACTTTAAAAATCCGGCGTGGCGCGATAGTGCGGGTGGTAAAAACCTCTAAAAACAGTTGGGAAATGACGCAACTGCCTGAAGTCGAGGGCGCATTCGTAGCCATAGACCCACGCGACGGCGCAATTCGCGCATTAGTGGGTGGTTTCGATTTTGAAAAAAATAAATTCAACCATGTCATGCAAGCGTGGCGCCAACCCGGCTCCAGTTTCAAGCCGTTTGTTTACTCTGCTGCGCTAGAGCAAGGCATTACGCCGGCCACCGTGATTAACGACTCAGCTCTATTCTTTGACGGAAATGTGACGGGGGGTCAACCTTGGGAGCCCAAGAATTACGACGGTAAATTTGAAGGCCCGATGTCGATGCGCCGCGGCCTGGCCAAATCCAAAAACATGGTCTCTATTCGTATTGTGCAATCAGTCGGCCCTCAGGTAGCACAAGAATGGATTACCCACTTTGGATTTGATGCCGAAAAGCACCCTCCGTATTTGACTATGGCCCTGGGCGCAGGCTCAGTCACTCCCATGCAGATGGCCACGGGTTATTCAGTGTTTGCCAATGGCGGCTACCGCGTCAACCCTTGGGTCATATCCCAAATTTCAGACCACAAGGGCAAGGTGCTGCTTGACTTCAAACCGCAGCTGCGCAATGAGACCATGCGCGGCATCGATGCACGCAACGCCTTTGTCATGGGCAGTTTGCTGCATGAAGTGGCGAAAACAGGTACCGCTGCCAAGGCCTACGGTACCTTGAAGCGTTCTGACATTTACGGAAAAACCGGAACCACCAACGATGCCATTGACACCTGGTTTGCGGGCTACCAACCTACTATTGCCGCTGTGGTGTGGATGGGCTACGACACCCCGCGCAAGCTGGGCGATACCGCCACTGGCGGCGTGCTGAGCCTGCCTATTTGGATCAGCTTCATGGAAACCGCCCTCAAAGGCGTGCCTGTGGTGGAGGCGGTCGCACCAGAGGGCGTGCTCAACATCGGCGGTGAATGGTATTACGAAGAATATGCCAAAGGCACCGGCATTCGCAGCTTAGGCCTGGAAGACCGGCCACCCCCTAGCGCCACGCCAGAAGGCCAGGCACCACCACCAGAGGAAGAGAAGAAAAGTATCCTCGACCTGTTTAAAAATTAAGGTTTGGAGCTAAGCGCTGAATTTCAGCGCCAGCCCTGATTGTTCACTCGCGTAACGCGTCAAATCCAAGAAAAACTCCGAATCGTCACGGGTATTGCGCCAAGCATTCTTGAATTTGTAGTGGAACCCGCCTGCGCGTGCGGCCATCCACACCTCTTGCAAGGGTTTTTGCAAATTAATGATGATTTGGCTGCGGTTGCTGAAGGTGAGCGTGATCATGCCGCCCACGCGCTGGTTGTCGATATCCGCCTCAGTTTCATCGTTGATGCGGTCACAATGGGCTTCCACCGCTTTTAACAAAGCCTCAGCATGGTTCAGGTATTCCAGGTCAGTCATAGCAGTACAAATTACAATCAGAGGATGGGATCAAACACTTCGATTGTAGGCAGACTGCGCGCGGGATGGATTTATGCATCCCGCATGGCTGTTCTAGGCATAGTGGCAACCACTGCCATGCTGTCAGCTTGCGGGCAAAAAGGCGGGCTTTACCTGCCTTCCGAAGCGGCTGCACGCGACCGCGCCACCTTGCCGCAATCTGTGTTGCCTGCCAGCAGCGCATCGGTTCCCAGCACAGCCACACCCTCTAGCCCTCCCGCATCCGCTGCCCGCTAAAGTCCCTTTGATTTCTACGACTGTACAACTCTCTGGAGTCTGGGCGCTGCTCAGCAGTCGACCACATGCGGCTAAGAGCTGTTCTCTACTGACTTTCAGACACTATACATTTAGTAGCTTCTCCCGCAATTCTTTAAAGGGCTAGAGCCGTTTTTTCTTTAGATATTGCGCCACACGCCAACCCATCAGCGTAGCAAGGATGGCGGCGTATATAAACACCTCGGTAAAGTCGTTTTTACCAGCGCGCATCCAAAAAAAGTGCAATATGGCCAACACCGCAATGGCATAAATCGCTTTGTGCAGCGCCTGCCAGCGCTTGGCACCCATGGCTTTGATAGCCCGGTTAAACGAGGTGGCTGCCATCGGTGTGAGCAGTAAAAACGCTGCAAACCCCACCAAAATAAACGTCCGCTTGGGAATGTCTTTGAGAATATCGGCCAAGTTAAATTCCATGTCAAACCACACATAGCACAGCAAATGCAGCACCGCGTAGAAGTACACAAACAAACCTAGCATGCGCCGAAACCGCGCCAACTGCGGCGTGTTGCTCACATTGCGCAAGGGCGTGACCAGCAGCGTCAGACATAAAAACCTCAGCGCCCAGTCACCTGTCGCACGGGTTAAATACTCGGTCGGGTTAGCGCCCAGGTTGTTGGTCAGCACACCGTACACCAACCACGCAAAAGGCAGCGTACCCGATACAAAGAGCAGCACCTTGGCTGCGGGGCGCAAGAGCAGTGGGCGCAGTGCAGCCAGGCCCGACAGTGATCGCGAAGATGGCGCAGCCGCCATACTTAGAAAAACTTCTTCAAGTCCATCCCGGCGTACATCGATGCCACTTGCGCCTCATAGCCATTGAACATCAAGGTTTTGCGCTTTTTGGCGAACACACCACCTTCTTCGCCAATGCGCCTCTCAGTAGCTTGGCTCCAGCGTGGATGGTCTACACCGGGGTTCACGTTGCTGAAAAAACCGTATTCATTTGGAGCAGCTTTGTTCCACGCGGTTTTAGGTTCTTTGTCGGTAAAACGAATTTTGACTATCGACTTGCCGCTTTTAAAACCATACTTCCACGGCACCACCATGCGCACTGGCGCGCCGCTTTGGTTAGGCAACACCTCGCCGTACATACCGAAGCTCAGCATCGCCAGCGGGTTCATGGCTTCGTCCATGCGCAGGGCCTCCATGTAGGGCCAGTCGAGTGATCGGCCACCCAGGCCGGGCATGGTGGCTTTATCGGCCAGTGTATAAAACTCGATGTACTTGGCGCTGCTGGTAGGCTCCACTTTTTTGATCAACTCGCTCATCGAGTAGCCCACCCACGGAATCACCATCGACCAGCCTTCGACGCAGCGCAGCCGGTAAATGCGCTCTTCTTGTGCGCTGAGTTTGATGAGGTCTTCCAGCGTGTACTTGGCGGGATTTTTAACCAAACCGTCAATCTCTACGGTCCATGGTTTGGTTCGCAAAGTATGGGCATTTTTGGCCGGATCGGCTTTGTCAGTGCCAAACTCGTAGTAGTTGTTGTAGGTCGAAGCGTCTTTGTAGTCTGTGACTTTCTCTACTGTCATCGCACCGGCTACGGTCGACTTGGCTCCCAACAGCGCAGGCAGCTTGCCTCCGCCCATAGCCCGCGCATCCCGCGCCGCCCAACCGGCCAGCGTCGCACCGGCTGCACCGGTTGCAAGGAGTTTGAGCATGTCCCTGCGGCCCTGGTAGGCGGATCGCGGGGTAATTTCACTGGGGACGCGGTGGTTAAAACCGTCACTGAAAGTTTGGATCAACATACGTAGCGCTCCTTAGGTGGCTGTCTGTCGCTTGAAAATGCCAATTCTTACATCAAGGGAATACAGGGAAATACGGGGATTTTTTGAACGCGGAGAGCGCAAAGGTTACGCAAAGGGCGCCAAAAAGAAAATACCAAAATAAAACCAAAATTTAGATGCATCTGCTTCCAATCATTTGCATCTTTTTGTCTTCAATTTTGTCTTCCTTTTCCCTTGTCTTCTTCTGCGCTCTCTGCGAAACCTTCGCGCCCTCTGCGTTCAAAAAATCCCCGATCCCGCCCCGCTTTCAAAACCAAGAGATTACAAAGTCCCGTAACTATGCAAGCCACTCAAAAACATATTCACGCCCAAAAACGCAAACGTAGTCACCGCCAGCCCAGCCAGCGCCCACCAGGCTGCCACGGTACCACGCAAGCCCTTCATCAGGCGCATGTGCAGCCAGGCGGCGTAATTAAGCCAGACGATCAGGGCCCAAGTTTCTTTCGGGTCCCAGCTCCAGTAGCCACCCCAAGCCTCGGCCGCCCACAAAGCACCCAGCACGGTCGCGATGGTGAAGAAAGCAAAGCCCACTGCAATGGCTTTGTACATGATGTCGTCGAGAATTTCAAAGCTGGGCAGGCGTTCAGCGATGCGGCGGCGACCTAGCAAAATCCCGCCCACAATGAGGGCTGAAACAGCCGAGTAGCCCAACCAGTAGTTAGTGCCATTGCCACCCGACACAGCCGACTGGCGAAACACAATAGGCAAAAAGCACAGCACTATGCCCAGCAGCCACATGGGCGTGAGCTTGTACCAACGGGTCTCATCGGCTTGCTGCTTGATCAAATAGCCAAACGCTACCATCGCAGACAGGGCAAAAGTGCCATAGCCAATAAAGTTGGCCGGTACATGCAGCTTCATCCACCAGCTTTTCAGCGCAGGCACCAAGGGCTGGATTTCATGCGCCTGGCGCACCAAGGTGTACCAGAGCAAAAAGCCTACTGCTGCGCTCACGACCAGCATGACCATTGCGCCCATCGACTTGGTTTTGTATTGCGCTTCAAAATACAGGTAGAAGGTGGTGGTCATCCAGCAAAACAGCACGAACACTTCGTACAGGTTGCTCACCGGAATGTGGCCCACATCGGGCCCAATCAAATAGCTCTCATACCAGCGCACCATGGTGCCAATCAACGCCATCGTCACTGCGGCCCAGGCTATTTTGCTACCCAGCGATTCCATCGCAGTGCTTTGCGCAGTGGCGACCACGCCCAGCCAGTAAAACACGGTGCTCATGAAAAACAGCACGCTCATCCACAAAATGGCCGACTGGCTGGAAAGGAAATACTTGAGCCAAAACACCGTTTCGGCGCGCGCTAAATTGTCTTGGTACAACGCGATGCCTGCAAGAGAAAAAGCAGTGACGACCAACATTAAATTGCGCAGTGGCCGCCAAAACCAGCCCAGCCAAATGACAGCGGGTACCATGCCCACCAGTATCGATTTATCATAAATATCCATGGCTGCGCTGTAGCGCGACAGCGCAAACCCGGCGCCCAGAATCGTGAACAGCGCAAAGGCCCAGTCCAACACGCTACGCTTTGCAAAGTAGCCTTCACCCAAGGTGATGGTGGTGGACGTCGCCTTGTTGCTGATGGTAGTGGTTGCCGTGTTCATAGTGCCGTACCTGTGGTGGTTGCCGCTGCTGTTGCCGATGTTGGTGCCGCTGTGCCAGCACCCACGCCCAATAGCTTGGATGCCAATAAGTCAAACTCTTTGTCGCCGTCCATGGTCTTGCGGTTGGTAGACAGCGCCATTTGTGCGTGGGCCGCATTATCGCCGCTGCCTGTGGGGGAGGCCGTAACCCAGACCCACAGTCTACGCTCCCTGACATACAGCATGGCAAACACGCCGATGATCAAGAACAGGCAGCCGGTGTACACCACCCATTTGCCTGGCGCACGCGCCACCTGGAAGACACTGGCCTGCACTTGGGTAAAGTCTTTGAGGGCAAACGCCATCGGCGCGGGGTAGAAAAATGCATCCGACAGCGAGATCACTGACTGCGCCATAAAAGCCTGCGCTTTGTCGTCGCTGGCCATCGGCTTTAGGCCCGCCTGCTCACGGCTGAGCTGCAGCAGCTCAAAAATAACGCCGTTCAAAATACGCACCAGCACCTCGCCCGCGCGGTTGCGCTCGGCCTCGGGCACGCTCACCTCCATAAACTTGGACACGGCTTGCAAACCAGCCACGCTTTCGTTGTTGATTTTTTCTGCCCCCGCAAACAGCGACAGTGCGCGCGCAGCAGACAAGGTAAGTTGCTGGGCCAGCTCGGTCTTGCCCGGCTCTACCGCCTTGGCTACATAGCGCTCTACCGCTTTGGCACGCACCGCTGGGTCTGCCATGGCGATGCGCAGGCGGGTAAAGCCGTCCATATTGCCTTGCTCATCAGCCGGTATGCGCAGGTAGCTAAAGGCTTCATTAGGCGTGTTGCGCATGCCCAGCAAAAACACCGCCTGGCCGTCGCCTTTGTCGTCTTTGTCCAGCACCACGGGCAACATGTAGTTGTGGTACTCGCGCGCCTGGCCTGCCGCATCGCGCAGCTTGTAGCTGATGCTGGGGCCGATATTGCGCAGCTCTTTGTTGGTTTTGGTTTTGTTGGCCGCGCCCATGCTTTTGTCCAGCGATGCGCGCAGGTCTACCTTGCGCACATCCGCACCCGAGCCCGCGTCGTCGCCTTTGCCAAAGTTCTCCACATTGATCACGCGCAGTGCCGTGAACTCCAGCGTCATTTTCTCGGCAGTGTCACCCTTGGCCAGGTTGGTTTGCCCGCCAATCACGCCATCCACATCAAAAACCTTGGCGCCTGCCGCCATGGGCACAGCGGTAAGCTTGACGCTGGAGCCACCATCGTCAAAGCTGCTTTGGTAGATCTCAATGCCCCGGTGCGTAACGGGGTGGTTTACCTCCACTCGGCCCGGTATCTTTTCGCCGGTTTCTTTGTCGGTGATCACAATATCGCTGGCAAACAGCTTGGGCATGCCAGTGGAATAGTACTCGACGATAAATTTTTTCAACTCTATCGAAAACGGCAAATCCTGGATCAGCACGCCGCCGGGTCGGTTAAGGATGGCGGTGGAGGATGTAGCGCCTTCAGCCACCAGCAAGTTACCGCGAAACGCCAAGTTGCTGTTACCCAAGCGGTGCGCAGGGGCAATGTCGGCAATCATGCCGCCGCCGCCGTAGACCGACTTGCCGTTGAACCACTGCTGCATGCGGATAAACAAATCCCCATCCAGCAAACCGCCAATGCACACCAGCACAATAGCGCTGTGCGCGGCGATGTAGCCCAGCTTGTTGGCCGCACCCGCTTTGGCCGCCACCATGTAGCCAGGCTGCCTGCCCGCCGCTGCATCACCCGGGCGGGTTTGCAGCTTGACCTTCCAGCCCGACACGGCCAGCGTGCGCCCTATACGGTGGGCCGCAGCCTCGGCGCTCTCGGCTAAAGCGGCATCCGCCCGGTGGCCAAAGGCCTTGAGGCTTTGCTCACGCATGCTCTCTTTGTAGACCTTCAAGTCAGCGAGAATTTTGGGTGTGTTGCGCGTGATGCACAGGCTGGTGGAGAGCACCAAAAACGCCAAAATCAGCAGAAACCACCAAGCGCTGTACACCGTAGGCAGGCTGAACGAGTTAAATACGTCAGCCCAGAACGGGCCAAACTGGTTAACGTAGTTGGTCAGTGGCTCGGCCTGCTTGAGCACCGTGCCGATGATGGAGGCAATGCAGATGACGGTGAGCAGCGAGATAGAAAAGCGCATGGACGACAGCAGCTCTACCGCCGCGCGCAAGGCGAGAGAGGGAGTTTTAAGTCGCCAACCGTGGGTAGAAACAGACATCTTGGTATTGTCGCCGATAGACATGAAAAAAGGCGGGCTTCACTGGGGAAGCCCGCCTTGGTTAGGGAGGAGTACCCCGTTTAAGTTCAAAAATTTCTTCGCTGAATGGGCAGCATAGCGAGCGGCTGGAAGGCTAGGGGCGCACCGCAGCAAGGTTAAGCACCTTGCGAGGATGCGCAACGACGCAGGTCAGTCGCGCAGTAGCTGCACATCAGCGAAGACCAGCGATGTAGTCCGATACCGCTTTGATCTCGCGGTCGTTCATTTTGGCGGCGTTTTGTGTCATTTGCAGGTTGTTGTTACGTGTGCCGTCGCGGTAGCCGCGCAGGGAAGAGGCGACATAGTCGGCATGCTGGCCTGCCAGGCGAGGGTATTGGGACGGAATGCCAGCGCCTGTGGGGCTGTGGCAGCCTGCGCAGGCGGCCACTTGGCGGTCGGCAATGCCACCCTTGTAGATGCGCTCTCCCAAGGTGACCAGCTCTTTGTCTTTGGCAAAGCCAGGCTTGGCTTTTTGGCCCGCTGCCCAGAAGGCAATGTTGCGCATATCTTCGTCAGACAGCATGGTGGCAAAGCCTTGCATGACCGCGTTTTTGCGCTTGCCCGACTTAAACTCTTGCAACTGCTTGACCAAGTACTCGGGGTGCTGGCCAGCCAACTTGGGGTTCTCTACAGCGCCGGAATTGCCGTCCGCGCCGTGGCAGGCCACGCACACAGCGGCAAATTTCTCTGAGCCTTTGGCCAAATCGGGTTTGGTCATTTTGAGGGCTTCTGGCTTGGCGGCCTCAGGCTTGGCGGCGTCAGCGGCGAACACGGGGGCGGCGATACAGGCGGCAAGCAGAAAACTGGCAATAAATTTCATGGCGAAAATCTGAATTTAGGAATATCTGGGATACAAAACCTATTGATTTTACAATGCTTCATGCGGGAAATCCCTTCCCAAGCCCTTTTGCGCCCTTGCGGTGTTCTAAAAATGTCCTCCACACCGTCCAAAAAGTCCAACAACCCCGGCCCGCGCAGCAAGGCCCGCACCACCGTAGCCCAAGCCCAGCAGGGCAAAGCCAGCGCTCTGACCCGCACCGCGCCGACCTACGCCAAGCCAGCTGTAGCCACTGAACCCGCCAAGGAAGCCATGGCGTGGCTGCACACCACCCGCTTTCTCACCACCGCAGCCCAGTTGCACCACTTGCCCGCGCTAGACGTGCCCGAGTTTGCCTTCGTGGGTCGCTCAAACGCCGGAAAATCGACCTGCATCAACATGCTGGCGCAGCAAAAGCAGCTGGCTTACGCCTCTAAAACCCCGGGCCGCACCCAGCACATCAACTTATTCAGTATTGGCCGCCAAGGTGCCACAGATGCCGTGCTGGCCGACCTGCCCGGCTATGGCTACGCGGCAGTAGCCAAGGACAGCAAGCTGCGCTGGCAGCGCGTGATGGCCAACTACCTCAAAAGCCGCGAAAACCTGGCCGCCGTAGTGCTGCTATGTGACCCGCGACTGGGCCTGACTGAGCTGGACGACATCTTGCTAGACGTGATCCGCCCTCGGGTCGAGAAGGGTTTGAAGTTCGTCATCTTGCTGACCAAGGCAGATAAGCTGAACAAAACCGAAGCCGCCAAGGCGCTGTCGATTGCCAAACTGCAAGCCGGTGGCGGCGAAGTGCGGATGTTCTCTGCACTCAATCGCTTAGGTGTCGATCAGATGGCGCTGCAACTGCGGGCCTGGGCGGCTGAGCCCTTGGTGAGGTCTGTGGATGCTGCTGCGGCAGCTGAAGGGGTGGGATCTGAGGGCGAGTTGGATGCGGACCAGAATGCTGAAGGTGTTGACGATGCGCAGGACGACGGGGCTCAGGGCGCGTAGCCTGCTTTTTGTTAGCTAGGGCGCTATTCGCGTATTTTTAAGCGTTTTAGGCCTGTAGCCCAATAGAATATTGCGGGAGAAGCTACTTATTTTGTAGCGATTCGAATTCACCATTTGCTTTCCCAAAGCTTTTTAAGACACTTCGACTGAGCCTTTTGCAGTGCATACGTAGCTGGACGGGGAACGGGACATATTTTTGTAAAAACTCCGCCAAACACGCGCCCAGTTTTTGTAGCAATCTAAAGACCGCGCCGCGCCTTGGCTACATTTTTAAAAAAATACGCTCCCATTCCTTCACCTGTGCGGAGGTTTTTGGGACACGTTGAGCTCAAATAACGCTTCTGTGCATCGATCAGAAATGCGTCACTTCAGTTTCCTCGACGAACTTCACTGAACCGCCACTGCGAAATGTCACCTTGAGACTCTCATCGCCCCTCCTCCACGAGGTATGTGATCCGAGACGCAACGGAAACGAACTCATCGTCTGAGTTTTCACAGCTAAACCGGTCGTCCCGAGGCACCTTGCTAATGATCATGGCCACCTTCTGCCATTGAGTTAAAGCAATTGAAAGAACCAAATCGTCAAGTTCGGCAGCTGTCATATTAGGATACTCAACAAGATATATCTCAAAGTTACATGATAATTTCGCCATTTACCAACCAAGGTTTTGTGGGTCTATGTGATTTGTAGTGGGCAGATCCGGCGTGTCAGGTCTTACCCCCTTGCGTAGTCGCCGGCGCGCAATACCTTCCCGCTCCCGGCGAAGATCCACCTGCCCAGACCTCGCGGCTCGCGCAAGAGCGTGTGCCACGGGCATGCGCCCCGAACGTCGGCCCCTGCGGGGAAGCATGTGCAGTACTCAAATTGGGCTCTGGCCTGGTTTTACGTTGGCCAACTTGTGTACCCAATTTTGCGTGCTTCCAGCTCAAGCGCCCTGATCGGGGCGGATACCCATGGCACACACTGCGGCGCGAGCAAGCAGCGGTTGGCAGGCTACTATGACGTGCCTGGCTGGCGGCTCTGACCGCCTGTAGGTGCCCGCAAACGCCCAGAGGCCGCTGCAGGCACCTGCATACCCATCTCATCGTGCTACACATACAGTAGCTGCTCCCGCAATATTCTATTGGGCTACAGCCCGATTTGCATCTTAAAAAGGTCTAAAAATCGTGTTTTTCAGCACTTTTCCGTGGCGCAAATGCCGTTGACGAGCTTGCAAAGCGCACTAAGTTATGCGAATTTGTGTACCTTGCCAGAACGTGGACAATTCACGTCTTGCTTTGATTGCTTGGTAGTGAAATATCCCGTCAATTATTAATTTAATGGTGACATATTCGATAGTTGTTCTTTTTTAGAGTGATGCAATGATGCGTACTTGTCAAAAGTCACCTCACCCAAGCAGCGTCCGTTGCAGCGACTTGCCGCCCTGCAACCCCCAGTGCTGGCGCCAGAGCGCATGCCCATGGCACACGCTCTGGCGCGAAGCGCGAGGTGTGTGCGGTTGACTCTTCGCTGGCAAAAAATGGGGGGGGTCGAAGACCTCGCGCGCCGGAGACTACGCAAAAGGGGTCAGAGCAAAATTTCGTTATGGCTGTGCACGCTCCGAAAAGAGGGTCTTCCTGAATTTTGATCTGACCCCATTTGCTTTTACGCCGGGTCTGCCCACTACAAACCACACAGAGCCGGTTTTGTGTCCTGCCTTCAAGCCAACGAATACCACACACCCCGCCCCGCTCCATGCTGCGCCAGATGTCCTGCATCGACCAGTTTTTGCATGTGCTTTTTGGCTGTGCTGCGGTTGGCGCCGGTTAACTGCACTGCAAGTTGCATTGTGATTCTGCCTTGCGCGCGTACCAGTTCCAGTATTTGCAACGACAGCTCGGGCAGCACAGCGAGGATGATTTTTTCGGTTTCTACTTTTTTCTCTAGTCGCTTGACCTGCGCGTGCAGTGAACGCAGAAAAAATTGCACCCAGGGTTGCCAATCAGTTTGGTCTGTGCGGATAGTGATTCGGGTTTGGCGCAGGGCTATGTAGTAGCTACCTTTGTTTTGCTCGATGATGCTCTCTAGCGAGCTGTAGGGTACGTAGGCGTAGCCCGCTTGTAAGAGCAGTAGCGTGGTCAAGATGCGGGACGGGCGGCCATTGCCGTCTTCAAACGGGTGGATGGCCAGAAAGGTGACGACAAATACCGCGATGGCTAGCAGGGGGTGCATCAGCTTGCTGTCCTTCTCGGCCTGGTACCAGGTGAGTAGCTCGGCCATCAAGCGCGGCGTATTAAAGGGTGTGGCGGTTTCAAACACGACGCCGATCAGCTTGCCGTCTGCATCCCGTGCCACTACGGTGTTGTTATGGGTTTTGTAGCGCCCACGATGGGCATCGTCCTTGCCCACATGCTTTAAGACATCCCGATGCAGTTGTTGGATGTGGTTTTCTGTCAGCGGAATGTGGTGCCAGGATTCAAACACCAAGTCCATCGCCTGGGCGTAGCCTGCAACTTCTTGCTCATCGCGTGAGGCGAAGGATTGACTGGCTAGACCCGCCATCAAGCGCTCCACTTCCGCGGTCGCCTAGCTTGCTGCCTTCAACGCGGGTGGCCGGACAGACGCTTTCGATGGTGGCCACTCGCCGCAGCGCAGCCAATCTGTCTGGCGATATGGTGCCAAAGGCACGCCAAGCGCCCATAATTTCATTAGTAACCGAAATTAATGCAAGAATTTCTGCGGTGATGGACAGCGTTTGGGTGTTCAGCATGTCCACTGTTTTATCCATTTGTATCCGTTAAGCAAATTTGAATGCAACTTCCTTTGGCATATCCGTAAAATTATCCATTTATATCCAATATGTTTGCTTCAAAATATAATGCCGAGGGCAGGAAAATTTGTCGCATCTTTGATTTTCATCCAAGTACCCAAGGGAAACCTGCACATGCCTGAACTGTTCCAACTCGCCCTGCCCCACGGCATTACCTTAAGCTGCCGGGCCGCTGGGCACAAGGGCCAACCGGTGATGGTGTTTTTGCATGGATTTCCTGAGGGTGCATTTGTGTGGGACGTGCTCTTGGCCCACTTCGCAGCCAAGGGCTACCGTTGCGTGGCACCGAACCTTCGGGGGTTTGAAAAATCGTCAGCACCCAGCGACATAGACCAGTACCGGCCAAAGCATTTGGTGCAGGACATTGCGGCGTTGATCGCTATTGAGTCACCCGGTCAGCCGCTGGCGTGCCTGGTGGCGCATGACTGGGGTGGCGCGGTGGCTTGGAACCTGGCTAACCAGATGCCGCAGCTGATACGCAAGCTGTGCATCATCAACTCGCCGCACCCGGGCACGTTTTTGCGCGAGCTGCGGGACTCAGCTACACAACAGGTTGCCAGCGCCTATATGAACTTTTTGATCCGACCCGATGCGGAGAAGCTGCTGGCCGAGGACAACTATCGCCGTTTGTGGGAGTTTTTCACCAATATGTTTGCTGCATCGGGAAGCCACGATTGGTTGACTGACGAGGTGAAGGCCCATTACCGTAGCGTGTGGAACCATGGGCTGACGGGCGGTTGCAACTTGTACCGTGCCTCACCGCTACGCCCACCCACTGCCCGCGACCCGGGTGCCAAGGCCATCACCTTGCCGCGCGAGATGCTGACAGTGGGCCTGCCTACGCAGGTGATTTGGGGTATGAACGATATTGCGCTGCAGCCTGCGTTACTTGACGGGCTAGAAGACTACATACCGCAACTAGAGCTGCACCGTGTGCCAGAGGCAACGCACTGGATCATCCACGAGCAGCCCGAGATGGTGGCAGGGCACATCGCGAAATTTATAGACAAATAAGGCTACAGTCCTTTAAATTATGGCGGGAGCAGCTATAAAATTAGCAGCTATCCCGGTACCCATCGCTTCCCCCACAGAAAGTTGAAGATGCCTGAACAATACCTCCAGCCACTACCTCATGGCATTACCTTGAGCTGCCGAGCCATGGGCGAGCGGGGCCAACCCGTGCTGGTGTTTTTGCATGGGTTTCCAGAAGGCGCTTTTGTGTGGGATGCGCTTTTGGTGCACTTCGCAGCCAAGGGCTACCGCTGCATAGCGCCAAATCTGCGAGGGTTTGAAAAATCCACTGCACCGCCCGAGGTAGAGGCCTATCAGGCCTCACAACTTGTGAAAGATATTGCGGCTTTGATTGCCATAGAAGGTGGACAGCTCGAATGCCTGATAGCGCACGACTGGGGCGGAGTGGTAGCTTGGGATCTGGCCAACCAGCTGCCGCACTTGATCAAAAAGCTGGCCATCGTCAACGCACCGCACATGGGCACCTATGTGCGCGACCTGAAAAACTCACCCGCGCAGCAGCAGGCCGGCGAGTACATCAACTTTTTTATCCACCCTACGGCGGCGGCCGTTTTGTCTGATGACGACTACCGCCTGATGTGGACATTCTTTGCCAACACACCGCAGACGCCGGGCAATCGGCTCTGGCTTACCGATACCGTCAAGGCGCAGTACCGCGAGGTCTGGAACTGCGGTTTGACCGGCGGTCTGAACTTGTACCGCGCCACTCCGGTCCGTCCTGCGCGCGGAAATAAACCCGGTGTCCTAGCGGTGGACATACCCCGCAGCTTGCTCACGGTAGAGGTTCCTACCCTGGTAATCTGGGCTGATGGAGATACAGGTTTGCTGCCCAATTTACTGCATGGTCTGGAAGATTTCGTACCGACACTCACCGTGCAACACGTACCACACGCTACCCACTGGATAGTCCACGAGCAACCTGCACTGGTAGCGGAATACCTCGCACATTTTATAGTCAAATAGGGCTGCAGGCCAATAAATTATTTCGGGAGCAGCTCCTAAATAAGGAGCTTTTTGAGAGTCGCTAGTAAAGCTCTGTCCCGCCCGCTGGCCGGGTTTTAAAGCGTTTGTGCACCCAGTAGTATTGCGCAGGCAGGCTGCGTATGTAGCCCTCTAGTTCGGCGTTCATGCGCGCGGTGTCGGCGTGGGCGTCTGACGTGGGAAAGTTCTGCCAAGCGGGCAGCACCTGCACATCGTAGCCTGTAGGTGTTAAGCGCGTGATGACGGGCACCACCTTGGCCCTGCCTAAGCGCGCAAAGCGGGACAGCGAGGGCACGGTAGCGGCCATGGTGCCAAAAAACGGAACGAACTCTGCGCCTTTGTCGCCAAAGTCCATGTCCGGCAGCAGGTACATCAGCTCGCCTGCGCGCAGCGACTGGGTGATCTCGCGCACGCCGTCAGAGCGACCAAACATGCGGGTGTTGCCTGCGCGTTTACGGCCGTTCAAAATCCACTCATCCACCACTTTGTTGGATTGGTCGGTGTAGATGGAAGTGAAGGCGCGCGGCACATTGGCCGTCAAGGCGGTGCCGCCTGCGTCCATGCCGATAAAGTGCGGCGCAAAAATGATGGTGGGGCTGCTGCCATCCAACTCATGCCGTGCGCCGGTAATGGTGACGCGGCTATTAACCACCGCCATGGGTGCATGCCACAGCCATCCCCGGTCTAGCCAGGCCTGCGCAAAATAGGTAAACACTTCGCGCTCTAGCCCTTTTAATTGTTGCGGGAGCAGCTCTGGAAAACATAGCGATAAGTTCTTGGCCACCACCCTGCGGCGCGATGGCACCGCCCGGTACAACACCCAGCCCAGCAGCCAGCCCAGTGCGCGCACCACGGGTAGTGGCAACCAGCCCATCGTGCGCATCAGCGCGACGCCCAGGTGTGAAAAGATGGCTCCCATTACGTTGCGTCTTTCTTTGCAGTGGAAGGGCCAAACGCCGCAGGTGGAGTTTTATAGCGCGCATAGCCCCAAAGATACTGCGCAGGGCATTGGCGAATCAGCCCCTCCATAGCGGCATTGATCTGTGCCACGGCTTGCGGCAAATCGCTACTTAAGAGCGCAGAAAGAGCCGAGAAATGCAGGCGGTAACCGCGCCCCCAAGGCAAGCGCTCACCCCAAGTCAGCACCACCGCCGCGCCGGTTTGCTGCGCCAAGCGGGCCGACAAGGTCATCGTGTAGGCATCGCGCCCAAAGAAGGGTGACCATATGCCCAGCCCCTCGGGTGGGACCTGATCGGGTAATAGGCCCACTGCGCGGCCCGCTTTGAGGGCTTTGATCATATGTTTTACGCCCGCCAAGGTAGTGGGCACGGCGACCAAGCCGGGGCGGTTGCGCGATGACTCTATGAGCCGCACCATCCAGGCCTTGCGCGCCGGGCGGTACAGCACCGTCAGATCGCCATAGTGCTCACTGTAGCGCTGCGCCAAACCCTGCGCCGTCACCTCAAAGCAGCCCAAATGCGGGGTGAGGAACAGCACTCCCTTGCCTGCGGCGTATTGCGCATCTACCAGCTCTGCGCCCTGCCATTCAAAATGCGGGGCAGCGCCCATCCACAGGCGTGGCAGCTCGGTGACCATACGGCCCGCGTGGCCCACGGCGGCGCGCACTTGGCTAGCCGCAAAACCGGCCTGCTTGGCATTGGCCACAAAACGCGCGCGGTACACCCCCGAAAGCAGATAGGACAACCAGCCCAGCAGCGCGCCCACAGCGTGCAAAAGCCACAAGGGCAGCACCGACAGACAGCGAAACAAAGTGACCATTAAAGAAGTAGTAAAATGCGCCTATCGCCGAGTTACAGGAACTACTTGCGGGGCGATGTAAAACAATTCTGCTAAAGCGTTCGCCAACAACTCCCGTTGAGCGGCAACGCACTTTATCAACCTTAGGAGTTTATCTAAATGGCGAACGATTTTTTATTTACCTCAGAATCCGTCTCTGAAGGCCACCCCGACAAGGTGTCGGACCAAATCTCTGATGCGATCCTGGACGCGATCTTCGCGCAGGATCCACGCAGCCGTGTAGCCGCCGAGACGCTGTGCAACACCGGCCTGGTCGTGCTGGCCGGTGAGATCACCACCAACGCACATGTGGACTACATCCAGGTCGCACGCGACACCATCAAGCGCATTGGCTACGACAACACCGAGTACGGTATTGACTACAAGGGCTGCGCGGTCATGGTGTGCTATGACAAACAGAGCAACGACATCGCCCAGGGCGTAGACCACGCATCGGACGACCACCTCAACATCGGCGCGGGCGACCAAGGCCTGATGTTTGGCTATGCATGTAATGAGACCCCCGAGCTGATGCCTGCACCCATCCACTACGCGCACCGCTTGGTCGAGCGCCAGGCCATGCTGCGCAAGAGCGGCAAGCTGCCCTTTTTGCGCCCCGACGCCAAAAGCCAGGTGACCATGCGCTATGTAGACGGCAAGCCGCACAGCATCGACACCGTGGTTCTGTCCACCCAGCACGACCCTAGCCAGAGCGAGACGGCTAACAAGATGAAGGCATCGTTCAACGAAGCCATCATTGAAGAGCTGATCAAGCCCGTCCTGCCCAAAGAGATGATCACCAAAGACACCCGTTATCTGATCAACCCCACCGGCCGTTTCGTCATCGGCGGCCCGCAGGGCGACTGTGGCCTGACCGGCCGCAAAATCATTGTCGACACCTACGGCGGCGCGTGCCCGCACGGCGGCGGTGCCTTCAGCGGCAAAGACCCTTCCAAGGTGGACCGTTCAGCCGCCTACGCAGCGCGCTACGTGGCTAAAAACATCGTCGCTGCGGGCCTGGCCACCCAGTGCCAGATCCAGGTGGCGTATGCCATCGGTGTGGCCAAGCCGATGAACGTGACCGTGTACACCGAAGGCACGGGCGTGATCAGCGACGAGAAAATCGCCGCTTTGGTGAACGAGCACTTTGACCTGCGCCCCAAAGGCATCATCTTGATGCTGGACCTGCTGCGCCCGATCTACCAAAAGACCGCCGCCTACGGCCACTTTGGCCGCGAAGAGCCCGAGTTCACCTGGGAGCGCACCGACAAAGCGGCTGCCCTGCGCGCAGCGGCGGGTTTGAAGTAAGTACGTAGTACAAGCTTTTCTAGAAATTTAAGCAAAACGCCCCCTGTTGCGAAACAGGGGGCGTTTTTTCTTGGCTTCAAACAAGTCAATACCATTGCATCAGCACAGACGCGATCCCCGCGGCAGCCTGGCTGCCAGCCACTCATGCACATCCGCACGGATGTTGCGCCCTACCAGCAAGAAGTCTTCAAACCGGCTGGGCGTGTAGGGCAAGTACAGCAAGGGCATGCGGGCTTCTTCCGGTGTTCTGGCGGCTTTGCGGCCATTGCACGCACCGCACGCTGCCACCAGGTTCGTCCAAGACCACGCGCCTCCACGCGACAGCGGCACAATATGCTCGCACTGCAAATCACGCTCGGCAAACACCTGAGCGCAGTAGGCGCAAGTGTGGCGGTCACGCCTTAGCAGCTTGGTTTTGCTGAAGCTGGGCGTCACGTCAAACAAATTGAGCTTGGGCACCCCGCGCACCGCGATGATCGGGTGGATGTCCAGCACCGACTGCACACCACGCGCCACGTTAAATCCGCCGCGCAAAGTAGCCAACGGACTTTGGCCATCGCACCACACCACTGCATCACACGCGTAGTGCAAAGCCGCATCTTGCAGCGAGATCCAAGCTTGTGGCGTGCCTTGCATGTCGAGCTGTAGGACTTGGGGTTGCATGATTGACTCCTACAGAAATTAAAAGAGAAAAGCGCTCTGGGGTGACTGCTGGGAATCGAACCCAAGTGGTCGGCACCACAAACCGAAGCTTTGCCACTAAGCTACAGCCACACCACAGCGCTTTCGAAGAAATTGGTAGTCACGGTTGGGAACGATCCAACGGCCTATCGCTTATCAAGCGATTGCTCTGCCACTGAGCTACGCGACTACAACCTGGCGAGGGCGCACGGCATCGAACCGCGAACCTTTGGTTTTGGAGACCAACGCTCTGCCTATTGAGCTACACCCTCTTGACAATGGCGGAAGTTGTAGGATTTGAACCCACGCGCCGGGGTTCACCCGACCGATCAGTTTTCAAGACTGCGGCAATAGACCTCTCTGCCAAACTTCCTATATGGCGCACCGTGCCGGGATTGAACCGGCGACACTCCCCTAGACAGGGGGACGCTCTACCACTGAGCTAACGATGCAAAAAAACTGGTAGTCCAAGGTGGGCACGATCCACCGACCAACGCCTTATGAGGGCGGCGCTCTACCACTGAGCTATTGGACTGAAAATACTTGGCAGACCGTGCAAGGATCGAACTTGCGACACTCCGAGTCAAAGTCGGATGCTCTACCAGCTGAGCTAACGGCCAACAAACTTGGCGGAAGATGCAGGACTCGAACCTGCGGGACGTTACCGACCACGACTTAGCAAGCCGCTGCATTACCACTCTGCCAATCTTCCCTAATAATTCCGGTTACGAGTTCCGGTGTTGCCCAATCTTTGCAACCGGTTTCCACGCAACGTTTTGCAACATTGCACTTCTTGATTGGTAGCGGGAGTGAGATTCGAACTCACGATCTTCGGCTTATGAGACCGATGGGGACGACCACACTCCCCTACCCCGCAATCTGGAGTCGTGTAGAGGATTCGAACCCCTGTTTAAAAGGATGAAAACCTGCTGTCCTAAGCCACTAGACGAACACGACAAAAAACTAAAATCCATTTCGGCTGTGCCTGCACGCGAGCGGCCAGCATGACGCTAGGCCGGGTTCTCTCGCTGCACGGGTGTTGTATCCAACGCCCGCACATCCCACGCATCGTTCCCGCGATTGCGCAACGTGGTCATGCACAGGCACACCCGAAATAAAGATTTTTGAGAAGCACACGCCCAGCCAGTACCGGCGCGGCTCCACTTTACAAATTGTTAAAGACCACGAGCACTGTTCAACGCATCCTTAGATGCATCGCCCTATGCTTCAGCAGCGCGATCACTGCTGAAAATGAGACATAAAAAAAAAGGCCCGGATTCTTGCGAATTCCGGGCCTCTTGGGTAAGAGATTGATGGGAGCTGCGCTAGGCGCTGGCTCCCCCCGGAGAACGGTCGTCGTCATACTCACAAGCCCAGAACATGGCGGTGGTATGAAGCAAACTTTCAATGAACGAGCTGCTTCGCTCTGACTGCGGTTTGCCATGCGGCTTGGAATGCTGCGCACCCTGGTTCATCGCAATCTGATGCGTCGCAAAAAGCCCAAGCGCAGCTACGCCATGGCCGCTGGCGCGCATGGTGTGTGTAGAGTTGGCTTGCGTTATCACGATGGTCTCAGTAGGTAAAAATAAAAGGTATAGAAA
>JANMTF010000121.1:0-17425 GCA_031390175.1 Polaromonas sp. | reverse complement strand
TGGCCCTGCTGGGTAAAGCGGGCAGCAGTGACGATGCGCTGTATTTTTACCGCCTGGTGATGTTCCACGAAGCCATGCACCTGGAAGCCGCCGTCTACATGGCGCAGGCGCTGGGTGTGCCGCTGCCGCAGGCGGCCACGGCTGCGCCGCTCAAGCAGGCTGCGCAAGGGAATCCAATTGCTATTTATTCGGTAGCTTCTTACGCTAATAAATACTGGGCTACAGCCCAATTACATATCCAAAAACAAGACTGGACACTAGGCCACAGCGGCCTAGGCTTTGCTTTTGACAACGAGCTGGGCGCGCACCGCGTAGCATTGGATAGTTTTGCGATAGATGCCGCCCCGGTCAGCTTTGCCCAGTACCTTGCCTATGTAGAGGCCACCGGCTTCGCCCTGCCGCGCTACGTGCAGCGCAGCGCTAGCGGCTACGCGCACCAGGTGTTTGGCCAATGGCAGGCTTTAGATCTGACTAAGCCCGCCGTGCACCTAAGCCATCACGAAGCACTGGCCTACTGCGCACACGTTGGCCGCCGCTTGCCCACCGAGGCCGAATGGGAATGCGCCGCCATGACGCAGCCCCAGTTTGCCTGGGGCGAGGTGTGGGAGTGGACGGCTAGCACCTTCAATCCCTACCCCGGCTTCACAGCCCACCCCTACCGCGACTATTCCGAACCCTGGTTTAACACCCGCCCCGTGTTGCGCGGTGCCTGCGCGACTACGCAAGACGTGATGCGATACCCCCATTACCGCAACTACTTTATGGCCGGGCGCACGGATATATATGCGGGGTTGAGGACTTGCGCACTGTGATCTAAGCCGATTTGGCTGTGCGGGACGCACGCTTTGGTGGTGCCCGTTCGTCACCCACTTGCGGCTCTGCACCACCTTTGCGGTTTAAAAAAGCCAGTGCTTTGGCCACATTGCCCGTCTCGGCGCGTTGCGTAAAGTAATCTGCCGTTTTCAGCGACGCAATTTTTTCGGCCACCGCGCTCACAATAAATTGGTTCAGCGTAGTGCCGTCTTCGCGCGCCACACGCTCTGCGCCCAGCTTGAGTGACGCAGGCAGGCGCAATGCATAGTTACTGTGGGTTCCCATAATTACTGCACTCCATTTAAAAAATCACCCGGCGTCATCACTGCAATCCCAAACTGATGGATCTGTGGAACAAAGTCTCGCACATTAAATGTCACGATAACAGCGGCCTGCGCATTGACAGCCGCCTCTAGCACCATGTCATCCGCAGCATCACGCAACTGCGGTCGCCACAAAAACTGTACTTCAACAGGTAGGACTACGCTCGCCAAGGCATCAAGCAGGTTGCGAATATCAGCTATCTTCGCTCCCGCAGCTAACAGATGTTCAGGCCGCGTCAAGACCGCTTCATATTCAAAAAACAAAGGCACGCTACACGCTGCTTGCAACTGGCCTTTCAAAACACGTCGCAAAATCTCTGCGGATGCGCCCTGTGGGCTGCGCACGCCCGCAACTATGGTGCTGGTATCTAAAACAACAAGCATATCGCCAGCAATATATCACAAATAGAAAAATTGGCGCATGATGTGGATGCAACTACACCGCCAGTCACGCGCTGCTCGGTGCAGGTTTGTTACACCCCTGCCCACACCACGGCAAAGTAGTTGCGTTCATCCGTCCACACCATGGGCGCGGCAAAGCCAGCCGCATTGAGCAAACTGGTAAAACTCTCTACCGTCCATTTGTAGGAGTTTTCGGTGTGGATGCGCTCACCCGCTTTGAAGCTGCGCTCTTGCATTCCCGCAGCAGCGGGCCAGGTAATGTGCACGTCGCGCTTGGCCTCTACATGCATTTCAATGCGCGAGTCTTGCGCGTTAAAAAACGCCACATGCTGCCAGTCGCGCACATCAAAATTGCTGCCGATTAAGGTGTTGATATGGCGCAGCATGTTGAGGTTAAACGCGGCAGTTACGCCCAGTGGGTCGTCGTAGGCGGGCTCCAGTACGGCGGTGGGCTTGACCAAATCTACGCCGATCAGCAGACCACTACCTGCCGCGCCGCTGGCGCACAGCGCGCGGATGCGCTGCAACAGCGCCAGCGATTCTGCGGGACCAAAGTTGCTGATGCTCGAACCTGGATAAAAGGCGGCAATGGGCACCTGGCGCAGATCGCGCATCAGCTCGGGTGGCAAATCCAGCGTGCTGGAAAAGTCCATGCCCACGCCAGCCATCTGGATCGAGGTGTGTTGTAGCTGCAAATTGTGTAGCACAGCGCGCAGGTACTGCACCGATATATCAATAGCTACATAGTGGCTAGGCTGCAAGCTGGCAAACAGGCTGGTAGCCTTGGCACAACTGCCTGCGCCCAGGTCTACCAGGGCCGCACCACGCGGCACACGCGCGGCGATGGCATCGCGCTGGCCCTGCAAAATGGCGGCTTCGGTGCGGGTGGGGTAGTACTCGGGCAGCTCGGTGATGGCATCAAACAGGCGCGAGCCTAGCGCGTCGTACAGGTATTTGGGCGAGGTGTGGGCCTGGGGGTGCAGCAAGCCTGCGGCTAGCTCGTGGCGAATCTGCGTGTGGTTGTCTTGGTGGAGGTCATAAAAACGAAGATCGGCCATGGGGTGTGTGCTGCGGTAGAAAGGGGGCAAAGAAAGTGCAGAAAAACGAACTCTGTCGCGCCTGCGCACGCAAATCTTACACGCAGAACAGGCCCGAGGGCTTTGCGTGGCTCGTCAGCAGGAAATGGCAGTTTAGGGTCTAATCCGGTTTCTTTAATTTTTTGAGGAATTTGCATGCGTCGTTTGGTTGTTAAAGTTCTTCTTACTAGCGCTGCGCTGGCCATCACGGGCACTGCATTGGCCCAGCAGTCGGTGTTTCGTGTGACCACCATTCCTGAAGAGGCTGCCACCGAGCAGACCCGCAAGTTTGGCCCGATTGTGAAATACCTGGAGAGCAAACTCGGCCAAAAAGTAGAATTTATTCCGGTGAGCGACTATCCCGCCGCAGTGGAAGCCCTGGTCAACAAACAGGTGGACATGGTGTGGTTTGGCGGCTTTACCCATGTGCAGGCCAACGTGCGGTCGGGCGGCAAAATTGTGCCCATCGCCCAGCGCGAAGAAGACACCAAGTTCCAGTCGGTGTTTATCACCAAGCCGGGCTCTGGCATCAAAACCCTGGCCGACCTGAAAGGCAAGCAAGTGAGCTTTGGCTCGCAGTCGTCCACCTCGGGCCACCTGATGCCGCGCAGCTTTTTGCTGGACGCAAAAATGGACCCCGACAAAGACTTCAAGCGCGTAGCCTACTCTGGCGCACACGACGCCACCATTGCCTCGGTGACCAGTGGCAAGGTAGATGCCGCTGCGCTGGACATCACGGTGTGGAACAAGTTTGTCAAAGAAGGCAAGGTGAGCGACAAAGAAGCTGTGGTGTTCTTTACCACTCCGGGCTACTTTAACTACAACTGGTCGGTGCATGCCGACATGCCCGCCGCCCAGCGCGAGCGCGTGACCAAAGCCCTCTTGGACATTGACCCCAAAACGCCCGAAGGCAAAGAAATTTTGGATTTAAACCGCGCTACACGCTACATTCCTACCAAAGCCGATAACTACAAAGGCATTGAAGCCGCTGCCCGCAGTGCGGGTTTGCTCAAGTAACCAGTGCGTTGATAGCAGATGCCAATAAGACAGTATTTGCTATATATTAAGTAGCTGCTCACGCTATTATCTATTGGTCTATAGCCATATTTAACTACAATACAAGCCTATGGACATTACCCTGAGCAGCGCCAGTGCAAGGCATCCTGCAGCGCCCAGAACAGCGCCGCCTGCGATGCGCGGCATTTCGCTGCACATCGCAAACGGAGAGCATGTGGCAGTCATCGGCCCCTCTGGCGCTGGCAAAACAACCCTGCTACATGCTTTAGCCTGTGCGCTGCGGCTGGAGGCCGGTAGCTTGCAGTTAGGTGGGCGTGCGCCCTGGGCGATGCCCGTTGCGGATTTGCAAACCTTGCGGGGCCAGCTTTTTTTAGCCCCGCAAGTGCCGCCCCTGCCGCCGCGCCAGCGCGTTATCACCGCCGTGCTGGCAGGGCGTTTGCCCCAGCAGTCGTTGTTGGCCAGCTTGCGCAGTTTGTTTTATCCCACCAACATCCCACTAGCGGATGCTGCGCTGGCCCGCTTTGACTTGAGTGACAAACTCTTTGAGCGTGTAGACCGCCTCTCGGGTGGCGAGCGCCAGCGCGTAGGCTTGGCGCGGGCTTTAGCCAGCGATGCCAAGCTGCTGCTGGTGGACGAGCCACTCAGCGCGCTCGACCCCACCCGCGCGGTGCAGGCCATCGACACCTTAACGCAAGTGGCGCGCGAGAAAGGCGCTACCTTGGTGGCCACATTGCACCATGTAGAGATGGCGCTGCGGCATTTTCCGCGCATCATTGGCATGCGAGGTGGCGAGGTGGCTTTTGATTTGCCTGCCGCGCACGTCACGCCGCAACTGCTGCACGAGCTGTATGCCCAGCATCTGCATGAGCTGACCGGCCCCGCGCCCCAGGCGCTAGATATTCCCGCTGCACCGACATTGCCTGCGGTGATGCACTGCCGATAAGCAGCATGGCACATTTGGCTACAGCCACTGCAAGCACCGTCCCAAGATCGGCCAGCGCACTGCGCGACCCCGCATGGTCGGGCCGGGTGTTTTGGATGCTGGCAAGCCTGGTAGTGCTGTGGCCCATGCTGGTACTGACAGAGTTCAAGCCTTGGGTATTGTTTGAACCGGGTAGCCTCAAGCCCACGCTTAAATTTATCGGCGATTTTTTCCCTCCCAAAATGGAGAGCGAATTTTTGCTCCTCGTCGCCCGGGAAACCTGGCGCACCGTGGCCATTGCTACCGCAGGCATTGCGCTGGCCCTGGTGCTGGCGGTGCCGCTGGCGCTGCTCTCGGTGCGGGTGCTCTCGGTGTCTGCGCTAGCGGGGCGCATGGACACCCTGCCCAGTGTGCTGCGCACGGCCATGCGCTGGCTGATGATTGTGCTGCGCAGCGTGCCCGAACTGATCTGGGCGTTGGTGTTTGTGCGTGTAGTTGGGCTGGGGCCCACGGCAGGCGTGATCGCCATCGCGCTCACCTACGGCGGCATGCTGGGCAAAGTGTATGCCGAGATTTTGGAGAGTGCGAGGGCCATGCCACGCAAAGCCTGCTGCGCAACGGCAGTGGTCGCTTGCAAGCCTTCTTCTACGCCCTGCTGCCGCAAAACGCCGCCGAGCTGACCAGCTACACCGTGTACCGCTGGGAGTGCGCTATCCGCTCCTCTGCTGTTCTGGGCTTTGTAGGCGCGGGCGGCCTGGGCCAGCAGATGGATGCCTCCATGAAAATGTTCAACGGCTCCGAAGTGGCTACCATGCTGATCGTCTTTATGGCCTTGGTCTGGCTGGCTGACAGGGCTAGTGCGTGGCTGCGCGTGCAATTGGGGTGAGGATGCTATGAACCTGCCTGCCGTCCCTACTGTTGCTGCCAACGAGAGATTCCGGTTGCCGCCGCCCCTGTTCGACGCCCGCTGCAAAGCTTGCTGGTTTGTATTTGGCCTGATGTGCCTGACAGCCGCCAGCTTTTGGACGTTGGAGCTGAAATGGGCGCAGTTCTTCAGCGTAGATGCGGCCCACAAAATGGGCAAATTCATCAACGAACTGCTGGTGCCAGAAGTAGCGCCCAAGTTTTTAAACAAACTGTTCTGGGCCACCTGCGAAACCCTGGCCATGAGCGCGCTGGGCACCTTGATCGCCATGGTGCTAGGCCTGGCCCTGGCCGTACCCGCCAGCAAGGCCTATGCGGGCGACCCAGCGCGTTGGCGCGGCGCGACGCGCCTGCTGCTCAACGCGCTACGCAGCATCCCCGAGCTGGTGTGGGCGGCCTTGCTGCTGATCAGCGCAGGCCTGGGGCCGTTTGCAGGCACGCTGGCGCTGGCGCTGCACACCGCAGGCGTGCTGGGCCGCCTGTTTGCTGAGAGCCTGGAGAACGCCCCCGCTGGCCCCGCCGCAGCGCTGCGCACGCATGGCGTGGCCGAGGGCCGCGTATTTTGGTACGCCACCTTCCCGCAGGTGCTGCCCCAGCTCCTGAGCTACACGCTCTACCGCTGGGAGAACAACATCCGCGCCGCCGCTGTGTTGGGCGTAGTGGGTGCGGGTGGCCTGGGGCAGATGCTGGCCTTTCACATGGGGCTATTCCAGATGGGCGAGACCAGCAGCATCTTGATAGCCATGATGCTCTTGGTCGCCATTGTGGACGGGGTGAGTTATTGGGCGCGGCGGGGAATGACGCGCTGATTTAAGGTGCAAATTTTCGTAAAACTGCTTTTGATACGTATGTGCAACAGGCCGATCTGCGTGGGCGCTGACCCGGGGCAGTGTTCGGGACGAAATCTGAGGGCTTGAAATTGACCGGTCCCCCATCATTCGCCGCAGTGCCCTAGCTAAATTCTGCACGGATACTTTCCCCATCAGCGTTCAAGTCCTGTGCTGGCGCGAGGGATCTGGGCTCACACTCGTTTGACCAGGGTGATGCGGGTATCTGCACTGTGTGGCCGTGTAGGTTCATGTTGCGTGTGCGCAGTTGGGGGTGTGCGATGAGTTCTTGCAGGCCATTGACCCGGCCATAGGCCGTTTGCCCGGCGTTCAGCCGGGCCATGGCATCGGCGACGTTGAGTGTGGCAAACACCGCTGCCACCAAACCGTCTACATGCGGGCGGTTGGTTACCCGTGCGGCGTTGTGCGCGCATCGGGGGGCGTTGGGTAAATCGGGCATGTGCAGAAGGTGCTGGCAAAAGCTGGCCCATTCGCGCTCGTTTTGAATCGAAATCACGATGTCGCAGCCGTGAGAACATTGGAAGGCACCGTGGGGGACAATACTCGGGTGGTTCAGGCCAACGCGTGCTGGCGCGTTGTGCCCGCACTTCGCCTGCAAATAGGGCACGGTCATCAAATCAGCGGCCGAGCCAAACAGCGACACTTCCACGGCCGATCCTTTGCCCGTCAGCCCCCGTTGCAGCAGCGCTTGCAAAATGCCGATGTGCGCATTCATGCCGGCGGTGATGTCGCATACCGACACCCCCACGCGGCCCCATTCCCCTGCTGCGCCATTGGTGGAGACCAGGCCGCTTTCTGCCTGCACCGGCATATCGTAGGCCTTCAGGCTTTTGAGTTCGCCTTCGCTGCCGTAACCTGTGATGTCGCAGGTGATGGGCTTGGGGTGCAGCTTGCGCAAACTGGTGGAGCCTAGCCCTAAGCGTTCGGTGGCTTGGGGTGCAAGGTTTTGCACGAACACGTCGGCCTGGGAGGTTATGCGTTTAAGCAAGGCCAAATTGCCTACGTGCTTCAGGTCCAGTGCGATCGATTGCCTGCCCCGGTTGATCCACACCCAGTAGCACGATTCGCCGTGTACAGCGCGGTCGTATCCGCGTGCAAAGTCACCTTCTGCGCGTTCGATCTTGATGACGCGCGCCCCTGCATCGGCCAGGCGGCTGTTGCACAGGGGCGCTGCCACCGCTTGTTCGAGGGCAACTACCAAGATGCCGCTTAAGGGGCGTAACTGGGTTGGGCGGGCAGAGGCGGTATCAGTGTCAACCATTGCATGGATCGTGGCGATGTCGTTGGCGTGCGTATTGCCTTTGTGCAAAAGTTGCATTGCCAGGCCATCAACACGTCCGTTGCCGTGCCTGCAACGCTGTGTGAACGACATTGCAATTGCCAAGCGCTGCGCTGAAGAGGAAATTACGCTGCAATCAATTGGGCGTAGGAGACAGACATGCAAACGGGTGATTTGTTGCGAGGAAAAACGGTGGTGGTGACGGGCGCTGCGACTGGCATTGGCCAGGCTTTTGCGCTGAGTTGCGCTGGGCAGGGTGCGAATGTGGTGGCCGCCGACATGCACGACGCGTCGCAGACGGTGGGGGCCATTGAGCAAGCGGGCGGCAAGGTCCTGGCTGTGCAAGTGGACGTGGCAGACAACGACTCCACCCAAGCCATGGCCGCTGCGGCGCTGGCAAGGTTTGGCCGCATTGATGGCCTCATCAACAACGCGGCGTATTTTCGTGAAGTGAAGCTCACACCGTTTGAGGAGATAGGCCTTGACGTATGGGAGCGCATTTTTGCGGTGAACGTCAAGGGTGTTTGGCAGTGCTGCAAAGCGGTGATGCCTGCCATGCGCGCGCAAAACAGCGGTGCCATCATCAATATCTCGTCGGTGGTGGCGGTGGCGGGCCAACCGGGCTATCTGCACTATGTGGCCACCAAAGGCGCGGTGCTGGCGATGTCTAAAGGCTTGGCCAAAGAGTGCGGCGCTCACCAAGTGAGGGTGAATACCATTGCACCTGGCTTTGTGATCACCGATGCCACCAAGAGCCGCCCCATCGAATGGCAGCAAAGCTTTTTGAAAGCCCGGGCGATTTCGCGTGAACAGCGGCCCGATGATTTGGTGGGTACAGCGCTGTATTTGCTGTCGGATCTATCGGCTTTCGTGTCTGGCCAAACCATTGTGGTGGATGGCGGACACATCATGTACTAAATAGAAAAGAAGGAGCACACCGTGAGCGACATCATCTTGCACCACTATGAGTTTTCCACTTTTTCCGAGAAGGCGCGCGCGGCGCTGGGCTTGAAAAAGCTGGCTTGGCATTCGGTAGACATCCCGGGTTTGCCGCCCCGCCCCTTGCTCACGCCGCTCACGGGTGGCTATCGGCGTGCGCCCGTCATGCAGATAGGCGCAGACATCTATTGCGATACGCATATGATTCTGGCCACGCTTGATCGGCTCCACCCACAGCCCAGTTTGTACCCAGCGGGACAAGAGGGGCTGGCCCACTCCATTGGCTTTGCGTGGGAGCGTCTCATGTGGGTGCCCACCATTGGTGTGCTGGTGCACTATATTGGCGAGCATATTCCACCGGAGTTTGTGAAAGACCGCAAAGAGGGTTATTTGGGCATTGACATCTCCAAATCGGCCATGGCACCGCAGTTTGCCGGGCACACCCAATTTGTACGTGCGCAAATTGGGTGGCTCAAGCAGGCGCTGTCAGGTCGGTCATTTTTGCTTTCCAACTCGCCCAGTGCGGCTGACCTGGCCTGTTGGCAAACCATCTTTTTGTTGCGTAAAAACTGCCCACCCGAGGTGGATGCTTTGCTGGGCCTGGAGCCTTTACGCGATTGGTACGACCGGATCGCAGCGCTGGGGCACGGCAGCCCCAGCCCGATGACATCAGAGCAGGCCTTTGCCGTGGCAAAGGCAGCCCAGCCCGTGCCCGTCACGCATATCCGGGGTGCGTCCGATGTGGACGGCTTGCAGGTGGGAGCCAAAGTGAGCGTCACGCCCGACGACAATGCGCGCGTGCCTGTGCTGGGCACCTTGGTGGCGGCCAATGCCGCCGAGGTGGTGCTGCACCACCAGGCTGGAGACGCGGGTGATATCCACGTGCACTTCCCCCGCGCGGGCTACACCGTGGCCGCCGCATAGCGCGCAAATACCTTGCAACTTGCAGCAGTTTTAACCCAAGGAGAATTTGAATGAGCGTTTTGGAAACCAATAAGCAAATTTGTCGCGACTACTTCACCGCCTTTTTGGCGCGTGATACGGCATGGATGGCCAAACATATTGCCCCCACCTTTTTCCGGCACGACCCGGGCTTGCCGTTTGAAGTGCGCGGACCCCAGGGTGTGGCGCAATTACACGATGCCTTGCTGCCCGCCTTCCCCGACATGCAACTGCCCTTGCTGGACTTTGTGGCCGAGGGCGAAAAAGTGCTGGTGCGCTTGAAAGTGCAGGCCACCCACACCGGGCCGTTTGGGGACATGGCCGCAACGGGCAAACGCATTGATATCGACGTGCTGGATTTGTTCCAGATTCGCAATGGGGTGCTGATCGAGCACTGGGCTTTGCTGGACAACATGGGTATGATGAAACAACTCGGTGCCATTGCCTGAAAGCCTGATAAAGAGAGCCCCAGCCATGCAACTGCTTGCCAACACCACATCACCCTTCGCCCGCATCGCGCGTGTGGCCTTGATAGAAAAAGGCCTCGACATCGAACCTACTGTGGTAGACCCGTGGGCCGGTGACAAGCGGCTGCTGGATGCCAACGCCGCCGAGCGTGTGCCTACCCTGGTGCTGGACAACGGCACGGCTTTGACTGAGAGTTTGCTGATTGTGCAATGGCTAGAAGCCACCCGGCCTGCGCCCCAATGGCCCAGCTTGTTGGGCGCTGATGCGGGCCAAATAGCCGGGGTGTTGTCGCGTGCAGGTGTGGCGCTAGGAGGCATCGAAGCATCGGTGCACACCATCATCACCCGCAAAGTAACGGCCCCCGCACTGTTTGACGACACCCCGGTGGGCATCAAGCGCAGGCGCACGATGGTGGACGTGATGCGCAAGCTGGATGCTTTGGCTGACGCCATGCACCCTGCGGCCCCGGCATCGGTAACGCCCACCCTGGATGTGATTTGCGCCGTGGTGTTGTACGACTACCAAATGCTGCGCTATGCCAACCAGGCCTGGTTGCCCGCCACCCCGAAGCTGGCATCGCTGGCGAAGACCTGGCGTGTTCGGCCCTCTTTTGCCAAATCCATGCCCATCATCGTTTGACGTGCGATGCTGCGGCGGCGTGGGGTGCAAGCGCAGTCAGCAGCAGTCTTGCAGCGTTCAAGCCGCGCAGATACCCAGGTGTTCGACGAGTTGCCCCAGTGGTGTCTGTTTCGGTGGCTGAATACGTGTGCACAGCAGCATGCGCCGTACCGCCCAGGTATCGGATAAAGGTAGCACCAGCAGCTCCATAGCCTGCGCAAAGCTGTGCGCCGCCTGCACGGGCAAGATACCGATGCCCAGCCCCGCCTGTACCGAGCGGCACACGGCTTCAAAACTGCGCACCTGTACGCGCAATGCCATGGAGTGTCCGTGTTGTGCCGCGCGTGCAGTGAGCAGGCTGGTGAGCGTGCTGCCTGCTTCCAGGCCCACCAAGTCGCGCTCCAGCAAGTCTGCAAACGCCACAGATTTTCCGGGGATGGTGTCGCCCTTGCGCATCACCGCCGCCAACAGGTCGCTGCGGTAGGGGGCGTGCCACATGCCCTGGGTGTCGCAGCCCTCTACCACCACGCCCAGCTGGGCCTCGCCGGTGCGCACCCGACGCGCCACATCGTCGCTCCAAGACTCTTCCAGCACGATGCGCACGGAGGTAAATTTCGTTTGGTACGATGCGATATCCAACGGCAAGAATTGCGCCATGGCCGATGTGTTGCCTAGCACCCGAAGCACAGCACTTTTGCCAGCGGCATAGTTGGCCATTTCTGCCCGCATGTGCAGCATCGCAGCGATCACTTCGCGGGCATGCTTGAGTAAATGCTGTCCCGCAGGGGTCAGCTGCATGCCGCGCGAGTGGCGCTCAAACAGCGTGGCTTTAAATTGATGCTCCATCAACGTCAGGCGCCTGCTGGCCGCCGGCACTGTGATGCAGCAAGCGTCCGCCGCCCGCGTGAGGTTGTGCAGCTCTGCGGTTTTCACAAAGAGGACGAGCGAATCGATATCGGGCATCATGAGTGTATTCTAAGCAGGTGCGTTGCGCGCCAAGCAACTCCCTCTTGCTGACTTTCCAATGCGAAGGCCAACAGGAATGTCTATAGTTAGAGGCACTTTTTTAAGGACGGATTATGAGAAAAATGTTGATCGGCGGCGCTTGGGTCGCTGCAGCGGATGGGCGCAGCATTCCGGTTATCTCGCCCAGCGATGGCTTGGCGTTTGATGCCATCGCAGGCGGGGGCCGTATCGAGGTCGACCTTGCTGTCAAAGCGGCGCGTGCGGCGCTTGATGGGGCTTGGGGCCGTTTCACCGCCACGGAACGCGGACGCTTGCTTATGAAATTGGGCCAGGCGGTGGCCGCGCACGAGGAGGAATTGGCTGCCATGGAAGCCAAAGATACGGGCAAACCCCTGACCACTGCGCGCAACGACATCAAGGTGTTGGCACGCTACTTTGAGTTTTACGGCAGCGCGGCTGACAAAGTGCATGGCGAGACCATCCCGTTTCTGGCTGGCCACCAGGTGAGTTTGTTGCGTGAACCGCTGGGCGTGACCGCGCACATCATCCCTTGGAACTACCCCGCACAGATGTTGGGCCGCACAGTCGCCCCGGCGCTTGCTATGGGCAATGCCGTTGTGCTCAAACCTGCCGAGGACACGAGCTTGAGTGCCCTTCGCATTGGCGAGCTGGCTTTGGATGTGGGCCTGCCTCCCGGCGCGCTGAACATCGTCACCGGTTTGGGGGAAGAGGCGGGAGCAGCATTGGCGGCTCACCCAGGGATAGATTTCATTTCCTTCACTGGTTCCAATGAAGTGGGCACCTTGGTGCAACAAGCAGCTGCCAAGAATGCCGTGAAATGTGTGTTGGAATTGGGCGGCAAATCGCCGCAAATCGTGTTTGACGATGTCGATGTGGAGCGTGCGGTGCCGATCATTGTGCGTGCCATTGTCCAAAACGCAGGCCAAACCTGCACTGCAGGCAGCCGACTGCTGGTGCAGCGCGGCATTTACGAGCAATTGGTGGGCCGCGTAGCCCAGGCGTTCTCAAAGGTGCGGGTAGGCACACCCGAAATGGATCTGGACTGCGGGCCGGTGATGAATCCTGCTCAGCTTCAGCGTGTGCAGGGGTACATCCAGCGGGCCAGAGAAAGTGGTATCCCGGTTCTGGCAGAGGGCGTGGTGGACAGTGGTGTTCCTGCGGGGGGGTATTTTGTGAAGCCCACTTTTTTTGGTGCGGTGCCGCGCAAGCACGCCTTGGCTTGCGAAGAAGTGTTTGGCCCCGTGCTGGCGGCCATGCCATTTGGAGACGAAGCCGATGCGATTGCGCTGGCCAACGGCACGGACTATGGCTTGCTTGCTGCCGTGTGGACAGAGAACGCGGGCAGATTGCACAGGGTGGCCAAGGCGGTGCGCGCTGGCCAAGTGTTCATGAACTGCTATGGAGCGGGTGGTGGCGTGGAGTTACCGTTTGGCGGCACCAAGCGCAGCGGCCATGGCCGCGAAAAAGGATTGCTGGCGTTGGAAGAAGTCAGTAGCACCAAAACCCTGGTTCACTATCACGGCTAGGGAAACTCTGCCAAGCCGAATCTGGGCTGCCTTTTACGTTTTGACAGCAGAGCGATTACGAGTGGCAATTTTCTTCAATGCAGCAATCTTGACCACAGCTTTCTTGGCTGAGGCCAGCTTCGTCACCACGGCCTTTTTAGCGACAGATTTTTTCACTGGAGGCTTCTTAACGGCAGCTTTCACAGGCCGCATAAACACCGCTTCCAGCTCGTCCAATGCCTCGCCGGTAAACACAGCTACGCGCTGCATGTGCGGCACCGAGGCGTGGCAAGCGGTAAAGCCGAAGTTCATGAATCCGGCGTAGCTTTGGCAAGTGATGTTCAGTGCTTGGCCGTGTGTGACGATGGAAACCGGGTAGGTGGCCAGCAGCTCGGCGCCGCGAAAGTACATCGGCTTGTCAGGCCCTGGCACGTTGGAGATGGTGATGTTGAGCATCGGCTGGGTGCGCCCACCAATGCCAGTCAGCAGGGTGAGCAAGGTAGGGGCCATCAGCAGCACGGTGTACTGTGTCATGGCTTTCTTGGGCAAGCTTTGCTCATGCTCTTTGGCGTGATGTACCGAGGCGCGGATGGCGGCCAGGCGTTCGGCGGGGTCTTCAATATCGGTGCCCAGCGTCGAGATGATGAAGGTGATGGCGTTGCCGGTATTTTCATCGTCCTTGGGACGTACAGAGATCGGTATGCCTGCGGTCAGCGGTTTGTCGGGCAGGGCATCACTGTCCAGCAAAAATCGCCGTAGCGCGCCGCCACAAATGGCCAACACGATGTCGTTGAGCGTGCAGTTGGCGGCAGTGGCCAGGTTGCGCAGGCGCACAAGGCTGAACTGTTGGGTAGCAAAGCGGCGCTTCTCGCGCACGCGACCATTGAGAATCGATGCAGGTGCGTCAAACGGCACCATCATGCCCTCTGACGTATCGCCCAGCTCGCGCTCGCCACCGGGCCAGGGCAGGGCGGCGTGGCGCACATGGTATTCCATGTCCATGTTGTCGTCTTCGATCCAGGCGGGTACCGGGTTTTTATTGAAGGCGTATTTCAGGCGCCGGTTCCATGGTGCAGCAAACTCGCGGTGGCTGCGAAAGTCTGCCATCAGTTGCAGCATGAAGTCTTTAGGCGCGCCAGGCGGAAGCTTGAAGGGCAGCAGGCCACCCACATGGTTGGGGGTGGCGCGGGTTTCGGTAAACAGCCAGGCTGCGTCCAGCGGGCTTAAACGGGTGCTGGTCATGGTGAGTACCTTGCTAGGGTTGCCCGGGTTCTTAGCTTTGGTGCCACACCACTTTGCTGCGCGCCTTGGACCACTTCTCAAAGTGGTCACCGTAGTGCTTTTCCACCACGTTGCGTTTGATCTTGAGGGTGGGCGTTACAAAGCCGCTTTCTACCGTCCATTGCTCGGGCACTACCACCACAAAGTCCAGGTGCTCGTGCGGGTCGAGGGTTTCGTTGACTTTCTTCAGGTGTGCCTCAAGCTCAGTTGTGAACTCTTTGCGGGCATCGTTTTCTTTCAGCGCGTCCCATTGGCCTGCGGGCAGCATGGCCAAAGCAAAGGGCTGCGGAAATGCAACACCTGCCACTAAACAGGCCTCAATTTTAGTGAACGCACCCAGCTTGGTTTCAATGGGTGCAGGCGATACGTATTTGCCTTTGCTGGTTTTAAACTGCTCTTTGGCGCGGCCCACAATCTTCAGGCGTTTTTGATCGTCAAACTCACCCAAGTCACCGGTTTTCAACCACCCATCATCTGTCATGGTTTCAGTCGTTTTTTCAGGCTCTTTGAAGTAGCACTGCATGTGGGCCGGACCACGGGTCTGGACCTCGCCGCTATCGGAGATCCTAACCTCGCAGCAACTGGTGGCGTTGCCCACATAGCCAATGCGCGACTTTCCGGGCACAGATGCTGTGGCGAAGGCAAACTGCTCCGTCATGCCATAGCCTTCCAGCAGCTCCAAGCCCAGTTTGCGGTACCACGCCATCACTTCAGACGGCAGCGGCGCTGCGCCGGTACCAGCAACGCGCATCGAGTCCATGCCCAGTTGCTTCAAAATTTTCTTGCGCACAATGCCGCCCAAGATGGGGATGGACATCAATGTGTCGAGCTTTTTAGGCGGCATTTTCTTGAAAATGCCTTGCTGGAACTTCACCCACAGGCGCGGTACTGAGAAGAAAATGGTGGGCCGCGCGCGCTGCAAGTCCAGCAAAAAGCTGTCCAAACTCTCGGCAAAAAAGATGTGCATGCCGTGGTACAAACACTGCGCTTCAACCAGGCAGCGCTCGGCTACGTGGGCCAACGGCAGGTAGGACAGCATGCGGTCTTGGGTAGTGGTGTGTATGTTGTCCACCAGTGCCTTCGCGGTATGGGAAAAAGCCTCAAAACCGTGCACGGCACCCTTGGGCATACCCGTGGTGCCCGAGGTGTAGATGATGGTGGCTATTGCATTGCCTGCGAAGGTGGGGCTTGCCTTCATCGGTGGGGTCGCTTTGATGATGTCTTCCCAAGCGGTAAAGCCTTTGAGGCCCGGTTTGGCATCGCACAGCGGGGTGGTGATGCAAGGCATGCCCTCGGGGATGCCGGGCTGCATGGACTTCCAGTCGTCCAGCTTGCCTACAAAGCACAGCTTGGTCTCCGAGTGCGCCATGATCTGGCGCACCGTTTCGGCCACCAAGTTAGGGTAGATTGGCACGCTCACGTAGCCGGCCATCCAGATGGCCAGGTCACTCATGATCCACCAAGAGGTGTTTTTGCTCATGATGGCGATCCGCGCGCCGTCGCCAAAGTTTTGCGCCTTCAGGTAGGCAGCCATGCGGCGCGTCTCGTCCATGGCCTGCGCCCAGGTCCAGTCGCGCACCACGCCGCCGCCCATGGGCTGGGTGAACAAAATTTCATTGGCGCGGGCTTGTTCCCAGTGGTAGGCGCGTTGCAGGGGAAGATCGCTTGGTTCGATGGTGGTCATGGAGGCTCCTTGTTTGAGGTCTAAGTGGATACACCAAGCACCTTAGCCGATATGCTCGGCTTTGTATCTCATAGTTCTCCCTAATAGCGGGGCTGCTTGCAAATGCACGCTGGGTAGTTGGAAAAAAGGTAATTTTAAAGATAAATGGCCTCTACGCCAATAGAATATTGCGGGAGCAGCTACTAATTCAATAGTAGGTTGCGCTTGGCAAGCAGACGAATTAGATGTCTCACTCCAATCGTCCACGGCGCTATCTGGTCGCTGGTGTTCACTTGGTTGGTCAGGCAGCCCAGCCTGCTGGTGTGCACACTCACCACGTCGCCCACCGCATGCGTAAAGCCCTGGTCTTTGGCAAAGCGGTCTTGGGTGGGCGCAAACATGGTGCCTAGAAAGAGCATAAAACCATCGGGGTATTGGTGGTTGGCATTGATCGTTTGCGCTACCAGGTCTAGCGGGTCGCGGCTGATCTGGCTCAACGCACTGCTGCCCTGCATCAAAAAGCCTTTGTCATCCGTCACGGTCAAGCCCAGCTCGCATTGGCGCACATCGTCCATGGTGAAGTGCGCGTCAAACAGGCGGATAAACGGGCCAATGGCACACGACGCATTGTTGTCCTTGGCCTTGCCCAGCAGCAGGGCGCTACGGCCCTCAAAATCGCGCAGGTTCACGTCATTGCCCAAAGTCGCGCCATGCACCACGCCGCTGGGTGACACGGCCAGCACAATCTCAGGCTCGGGGTTGTTCCAATGGCTCTCGGGGTGAATGCCTATCTGCGCGCCGTAGCCCACCGCGCTCATGGGTTGGGACTTGGTAAACACCTCGGCATCTTTGCCAATCCCCACCTCCAGGTACTGGCTCCACAGGCCTTGCTGTATCAGCACTTCTTTCACCTTCATCGCCTGCTCAGATCCGGGCACCACAGCGCGTAGGTTGTCACCCACTATTTTGGCAATGCTCTCGCGCACCGCCTGCGCCCGCGACGCATCGCCGCGCGCCTGCTCCTCAATCACCCGTTCCAGCATGCTGGCCACAAAGGTGACGCCAGCGGCTTTGATAGCTTGCAGGTCGCACGGCGCGAGGAAGTAGGGCTGCTCGGGATCGCGGGTGGCTTCGATGCTGTTGGCTAGCACGGCGGGGGTGTCGGCGATGCGTGGCAACTGCGCGCGTGCGGTGGTGATGCTCTGCGCTGGAGAGGGCAGAGCCAGCAGGTCGGCGCTGGTGGCGGCAATGCTCGATAGGTCGTAGATGGTTTGTGGTGTCACCAGGCACAGCACGGGGCCAAGGTTTGGCATTTCGATGCGGCCTATGAGCAGGGCGCGGTCTGCGTCGGTGGGGAGGGTGTGGGGGAGAGTAGGTGGCGTGGTCATGGGCATGACTTTATCCGAAACCTGAGGGGA
>JANMTF010000104.1:0-30826 GCA_031390175.1 Polaromonas sp. | reverse complement strand
TCTTGGAAGCCTTTGGTGCCCAGGATTTTATTAATCTCGGTGTTGAGCTTGGCTACCAGCTCGGGCGGCGTGGCAGAGGGCGCGTAAAAACCAAACCAGCTGTCGGCATCAAAGCCGGTCAGGCCTGCCTCGGCCATGGTGGGCACGTCGGGGAAGAGCGGCGAGCGGGTGGGGCTGCCCACGGCCAGCAGTTTGAGCTTGCCTGCGCGCACGTGGTTCAGGCCGATGCCGGGGTCAAACATAAAGTCAATCTGGCCGCCCAGCAGGTCTTGCATGGCGGGCGCTGCGCCTCGGTAGGGGATGTGGGTGGCGAAGATGTTGGCTTGCACCTTCATCATCTCGGCCGCCAAATGCGGCGAGCTGCCGCTGCCGGGTGTGCCAAAACTGAGCCTGCCGGGGTTGGCTTTCACGTAGGCTAAAAACTCTTTCACGTTGTTGACGGGCACCTTTGGGTTGGACTCCAAAAACACCAGCACGCGCGCGGCTGCCGCCACCGGGGTGAGGTCTTTGACCGGGTCGTAGGCCATCTTGCTGTACAGGTGCGGGTTGATCGACACCGTGCCGCCCGAACTCATCAGCAAGGTGTAGCCGTCCGCTGGCGACTTGGCCACGGCCTCGGCACCGATGTTGCCGTTGGCTCCGGCGCGGTTTTCTACCAGCACGGGCTGGCCGATGGCCTCAGACAGCGGCACGGATACAGCGCGCGCCAGCTGATCAGCCGCGCCGCCGGGTGGGAAACTGACGATGATTTTGATGGGTTTGGCGGGGAAGGTTTGCGCTTGCACGGGGAGCACGGAGGTGACTGCTATTGCTACTAATAGCGTAGCTGATTGCGCTAGTTTTAATTTGGCTAGCAGGGTATCTGATTTAAATTTTGTGAACACGGGAGACTCCTTCAATAATTTGTTGAGGTAAGTGTACAGATTTGAGTACGGCCAAGTGCAACAGTGTGCGATGGAGAAGTTACGCATGAAAAAAACGCGCGGGCACAGCTAAATTCATTCTCTAGGAGCGCCCGAGCTCTTGACAATGCCCTCGTAGCGTTTGATCTCGGACACCGAGTATTTCGCAAATTCTTCTGCCGTTCCGCCAGAAATCTCTGCGCCAATGCCTTCCAACTTGGCGCGAATCTCTGGATTTTTGAGCAAGGTGTTGAACGCGCTGTTCAAGCGGCTCACCACCTCAGGCGAAGCACCCGCAGGCAGCATCACGCCGTACCAAGCCGAGGCCAGCATGGGCGTGCCTGCTTCGGCAAACGTGGGCACGTTGGGCAGTACCGCCAGGCGTTTGCTGCTGGCGACGGCCAAGGGTTTGAGCAAGCCGCCTTTGATGGAGCCTAGGGAGCCCGTATCGATCATCATGTCGATATGTCCGGCAATCAGATCCTGCGCGGCAGGGCCGCTGCCTTTGTAGGGTACGTGCTTGATGTCGAGCTGCGCCGTGGTTTTGAACTGTGCGCCCGCCAGGTGTTGCGAGCTGCCAATGCCGGCCGAGCCATAGGTGAATTTGTCGGGTGATTTTTTGGCCTCTGCAATCAGGTCGTTCAGGCTGTTCCACGGCGACTTGGCGGGCACGACCATCACGTTGGGGATAGCCAGCAAGTTGATGATGGCGGTGAAGTCTTTGGCTGGGTCAAAGCCCTGCTTGGCAAACAAATGCGGGCCGGCTGCATTGGTGGAGCTGGTGGCCAACAGCAGGGTGTAGCCATCGGGTTTTTCTTTGGACACAGCCAGCGTGCCAATATTGCCGCCTGCGCCGCCTTTGTTGTCTACCACCACCGCCACGCCCAGCGCTTGCGAGAGTGGCTGCGCCAAGATGCGCGCTACCTGGTCGGTAGCGCCGCCAGCGGGCCACGGCACGACAAAACGGATGGTTTGGTTGGGGTACGGGTTGCTGGCGTTTTGCGCATGGCTGGGCAAATGCACTGCGCCAAAGCCTATAGCCAGAGTCAAGGCCACGAGAGAGCCTTGGCCCGCTATGGATGTATTTTTCAGAGTCATTGTCAAAATCCTTTTTGCTTCAAAATAGCATCCACCCATGCACTGGAGTAGGTGCCCGCCCTGATGGCGGCCAGAGTGGCTTGTTCGGTGCGAATCTTCTCTTGCGCCTTGGCAGCTACCTCTGCGGCAAGGCTGGCAGGCACGGCCACCAAACCGTCGGAATCACCGACCATGATGTCTCCAGGGTTCACCAGCATGCCACCCACCGTGACGGGCACGTTGATGCTGCCGGGGCCTTCCTTGTAGGGCCCGCGCAAGCTGATGCCGCGCGCCCAGCAGGGGAAACCCAGCGCCTCGAATGCGTCGATATCGCGCACCGCGCCGTCGATGACAAAACCCACCGCGCCGCGCACCTGCGCCGTGGTCAGCATGATCTCGCCTACCAAAGCTCGGGTGACGTCTGCCTCGCCATCGACGACCAGCACGTCGCCGGGTTCCAGCATGTCCAGTGCCTTGTGAATATGCAAGTTGTCGCCAGCGCGAACCCGCACCGTGAGTGCTGGGCCGCACACGCTCACCACGGATCGATTGATAGAGCGCAAGCCAGTCGTGCCCACCAAGCGCCCCCCCATGATGTCGCCAATCACCGAGGAGGGCAAGCCGCGCAACAACTCCACGGATGCAGTAGGTGCCTGTATGCGGGGATGAATTTCGATACCGTTCCAGATAGACATGTTTATTTTTCCTTGATGTGAGTGTGTTTTGCAAATGGAGGATGGTTCCTAGCGGGTGGCCTATTTTGGTAATTGGGCAGAGGCAGGTGGTGTTGCGTGTGAAGGTTTGCGCACGAAGCGGATGGGCTGCTCTTTGACAGGGCGGGTGGGTGCACCGTGTTGCTGCAAGGTGGCATCGAGTGCCTTGCCTGCGTCGTCGGCCAGGGCGGCGGTGCGCGCGGCTTTGACGGCGTTGGCCGCTTGCGCTGCGTCTGTGCCTTGCGCCAGATGGTTCAGCACATGCAGCAGATTCTCTTTGCCGCGCTCGTTGGTGCTGCCATAGCCTTTGATCAGGCGGCCGCACAATGCTATCTCGTGGCCCAGCTGCCAATGGCGCTGGGTGCCTTGCACCACACCTTGCAGCCATTGCTCGATCATGCTTTGCTCAGTCGCGTAGCGGCTGCCGCGCACGCGCAGCCATTTCAAGCTGGCCAGGGTGCGCAGCGACAACATGCCGATGATGGAATGCGTGCCCACCTTCAGCGGCAGCGCCCACGGCGTTTTACCTTTGAGCGTGCGGCGGCGATCCCAGGCGGTGAGCTTGTGGGCGAGGGACGCTGGCAGCAGCGCCGCAAACTCGGGCACACCGGGCTTGAAGTGGTCATACACCTTGAGCAAGTCGTCGTCCTTGGCTTTCACCTCGCCCACCACGCGCTGCCAGCGGCTGGCGCGGCTTTTGAGATCTGCCACCCGCACGATGTCGTCAAACGCCATCCACAGCGCCAGCCAGCGCGCCATCTCGCGGGTGGTGGCGGAGTGGTTGATGCTTTGTGGGTCAGCAGCTTGCTCGGCATGCAGCACTTGCTTCAGTCTGTCTATGTACAACTGCGCATAAGCCGCGCCTTGGTATTCCAGCATGCGCGCATGGCCCAGCGCCAGCATTTCATGCACTGGGGCAGGAAAATGTGATGCTAAATCAGGCTGCAGATCTTTAGAATATTGCGGTAGCAGCTCATCTTTTGGTAGTGCTTGCGCTACCATGGCTAGCTGCGCCTTCGACACATTTGTTGTATCGCCCAAGGCACTCTTGGCCATCGCAGTGGGAGGTGATATGGCTGTAGGTGCTGCGCTGGGAGTAGTTCCAAAGGTAGCGGCTCCACTGGCTGTCGCAACCACAGTGCTCACCAAGTCAAAGGCCTTGGCAAAGCCGCGCAAGCTGGCAGCCGCTGTACCGCCGCCCTCGCTCACCACCGCTTCGTAGTCCGACTGCTTGAACGGAAACAGCCCACTCCCCGCCACCGCGCCTAGCATCACCGCACTCACAATCGTCCCCGCCTCGCGCGCCGCTTGGCCCATGTCAAACACGTGATGCGCACGGCTATGCGCCTGCACCACGCCCAAAAGCCGCTCACTGTCAATCCGCCCATCGCCCAACTGCATGCGCTCCATGGTGGTGAAGGTGCGCGCGGTGGAGGTAATCACCCGCGTGCGCTCTGCGGTGGCCATGCCATTGCCAATCTGCCGCGTAGTCTCCAGCAGCTCCGAAGACACCAGCGCATCCAACGCGCCGGGCACCGGGTTCAAGCTAAACACAGGCCGCTTGCCTTGTAGTTCGCTGATCGGCGTGGGGAACACCTCAACGTAGTAAGTAGTAGCGCCCGTGCGCTGCGCTACACCGGGAATAGACGTGCTCTGCGCCGCGTAGCCTGCGTGGTGTGCGGTGGCAATAATCCACTCAGTCAGCACGCCACCGCCTTCGCCGCCCAGGGCGCAGATTAAAAGTGAGATGGGTTGTGTCATGTGGTGCTGTTCATTAGGTCAAAGAGGGGGACGGGGATTTTTTGAACGCAGAGGGCGCGAAGGTTTCGCAGAGAGCGCAAAAGGGGGGAAAGAGAGAAAAGAAAAAGATTTGAAAAAACACGAAAAACCAAAAAAATAATTGAAATAAAAAATTAAAAGAGAAATCTATATTCTCTAAATTTTCACTATCTTGGTTTTTTCTAAATTTTGTATTCATTTTTTTCTGTCTTCTTTTGCGTTCTCTGCGAAACCTTCGCGCCCTCTGCGTTCAAAAATCCCCGTTTTTGCCCCCACCAAGTGACACCTAAGCAGGCTGCAACAGCCGCACAAACGCCCCGCGAAACCCATGCACCAGCCGCTCATGCCAAGCCGGGTTTTGCACCACCTCAGCTCTGTAAAAGCTGGGGCACAAGGTAGCCGCATGCGCATTCTCGCCACACAGTCCACACCCCACGCAGCCATCAATCACCGTGGCCACTGGGTCCACCTTCAGCGGATCGGGGTTGTCCTTCAGGGTGAGAGTAGGGCAACCCGACAAACGAATGCAGGCATGGTCGCCATTGCACACGTCTTCGTCCACGCCGTATTTCACCCGCACCACGCGCTTGCCTTTTTTTAGCAGGCTGGCAATCCACGGTTTGATGCGGCGTTGGCGTTCTAGCTGGCATTCGCCTTCGGCGATGATGACTTTGAGGCCGTTGAAGTCGCTGGTGAAGGCCTGCTTGAGCGTGTCGCGCATATTCGCCACTTCGTAGGTGTGCACGGTGCGCATCCACTGCACGCCCAGGCCTTTGAGGGTGGACTCTATGGTTTGGTCGGTGTGCGCCAAGCTAAGTTGCTTGTCGGCGGCGCTGGTTTTGGCATCGTCTTTGGGGGTGGAGATCAGGTCTTGCGTGCCAGTGGCTGCGGAGTAGCCGTTTTTAAAGATCAGCAGCACGGCGTCGTCTTTGTTGAACAGCGCGCTTTGCACGCCGGTGAGTAGGCCGTTGTGCCAAAAGCCGCCGTCACCCATGATGGCCAGAGTGCGCCGCTGCATCATGGGCGACACGCCCGCGCGGCTGGCCAGGCTCATGCCGTAGCCCAGGATGGAGTGGCCCATGGAGAAGGGCTCAAAGGTGGCCAGCGCGTGGCAGCCAATGTCGCCTGCGATGTGTACCTCGCCTACGTCTTGCTGCGCTAGTTTAAGGGCCGAGAACACCGGGCGCTCGGGGCACCCGATGCAAAAGCTGGGGGGGCGGGCGGGCAGGGGGGTGGCAAGCTGTTGGGCTATGGATGCGCGGCGGGTTGTGTTGTTGGCCAGCCAAGTTTTTGCAAGTTCCACTTCACTGCTCGGCAGGTACTTTGCAGCAAAGGTACTCAGGCCGTTAGACACCACCTCCACGCTATATTCCCCCGCCATCGGCAAAAAGTCTTTGCCATGCAGCGGCGTTTGAATATCGCGCCGCCGTAATGCGGTAGCAATCTCCTGCTCAATGTATTCCGGTTGGCCTTCTTCCACCACCAGCACCGCGCGTTTGCCACCACAAAACTCAGTCACCTGCTCAGGTACCAGCGGGTAGGTGACGTTGAGTACGAGGATAGGAATATCCGTCTCGCCAAACGCATTGGCCAGGCCCAGCTGCTGCAAGCTGCGCATCAGCGCGTTGTAGATGCCGCCTTGCACGATGATGCCTAGGTCAGCATGCTTGCCGGGCATCAGCTCGTTCAAACCCTTCTCCACAATATAGCGCCGCGCTGCGGGAATGCGCTCCTCATTCTTGCGCTTTTCTTGCGGAAAGGTGGCGGGTGGGTGGGCTAATTTTGCGTATTCAAACGTGCCGGGCTCTTGCATCAGCGCGCGGGTGGAGATGCGCGGGCTTTGGTTGTCTTTCGTGTCAAAACTGCCGCGCACATGGCAGGCGCGGATGCGCAGCTCCATCAGCACGGGCATGTTGCTGGCCTCGGACAGGCAAAAGCCGTCTTCCACCATGCGCACCATCACGGGTAAATCGGGACGCGGGTCCATCAGGCACATCGAGCTTTTCAGGGCAAAGGCGTGTGTGCGCTCTTGAATCACCGAGGCACCTTCGCCATAGTCCTCGCCCACCACAATCAGCACGCCGCCCTTCACACCCGGTGACGACAGGTTGCTCAATGCATCCGCCGCCACATTGGTGCCGACAATCGACTTCCAGGTCACCGCGCCGCGCAGCGGGTAGTGAATCGACGCGCCCAGCATGGCCGCAGCAGAGGCCTCGTTAGCGCACGCCTCCACATGCACGCCCAGCTCGTCCATATAGCCCTTGGCTTGCACCATCACGTCCAGCAGGTGCGACACCGGCGCGCCCTGGTAGCCGCCCACATAGGCCACGCCCGATTGCAACAGTGCCTTGGTAATCGCCAAAATCCCCTCGCCATGGAAGGTTTGCCCTGTGCCCAGGCGCAGTTGCTCTATTTCTTTGCTAAACGATACTTCCACTGTGCTGTCCTTGGGGGTTGGTTACCGAAAAGTCTATCCTATGCCAGAGCGTAATCCATTAGCATTTCTACGTTGTATAGCCAAAGCGCCAGGCAAATCCCGTTAATATTCAGCTCTATGCCCGCCCCATCTGTCCCCCGCCTCGCGCTCTCGCACATCCGCAAAAGCTACCCCGCTGTGGTGGCCAATGACGATGTGCATTTGACGGTGCAGCCCGGCGAGATACATGCCGTGTTGGGTGAGAACGGCGCGGGTAAATCGACCTTGATGAAGATCATCTATGGTGCGGTGCAGCCCGATGCGGGCAGTATGGCGTTTGACGGCAAGCCAGTGACGATTAGAAATCCGGTGGATGCACGCGCGCTGGGCATTGCGATGGTGTTCCAGCACTTCAGTTTGTTTGAGACGATCAGCGTGGCCGAGAACGTGTGGCTGGGTTTGAGCAAGTCGCTGTCACTGGTAGAGGTGCAGCAAAAAATCACCGCCAAAGCCGCGCAGTATGGCCTGGACATTGACCCACTGCGCCCTGTGCACACGCTGAGCGTGGGCGAGCGCCAGCGCGTGGAGATAGTGCGGGCGCTGCTGACCGAGCCGCGTCTGTTGATACTGGACGAGCCTACCTCGGTGCTGACACCGCAGGCGGTTGAAAAACTCTTTGACACGCTGCGCCTCTTAAGCGCGCAGGGTTGCAGCATTTTGTATATCAGTCACAAGCTGCATGAGATTCGCGCGCTGTGCACCGCTTGCACGGTGCTGCGCGGCGGCAAGGTAACGGGCGTGTGTGACCCGCGCCAGGAGAGCAATGCATCCCTCTCGCGCCTGATGATTGGCAGCGAGCCGCCTGCTTTGGTGCATCGGCCTGCGGTTGCGGGTGGCGAGGTGCTGGCCGTCAAGGGGCTCAGTCTGCAACGAGCTGACGAATTTGGTGTGGACTTGGACAGCATCAGCCTCACCGTGCGCGCAGGCGAGGTGCTGGGCATAGCGGGCGTGTCGGGCAACGGGCAAAAGGAGCTGCTCTATGCCCTGAGTGGAGAAGACACGCGCGCAGCGCCGGACAGCATTCAAATGCGAGGCAGCGCACCACAGCCCGCTCGTGTGAATGGTTCCGCCAATAAAGACAATGTCATCGAGCGCGAACCAAGTGGGGAAAAACAAAACACCGAAGGTATGCAAGCCGTAGGCCACTACGCCCCCCAACAACGCCGGGCGTTGGGCCTGCATTTTGTGCCCGAAGAGCGCTTGGGCCGTGGCGCCGTACCTAGCATGAGTCTGGCGCACAACCTGCTGCTAACCCGCGACCAGGCCGTCGGCAAGGGCGGTTGGATCGACGTAAAAGCCCTGCGCACGCAGGCCCAGCACATCATCGGCCGCTTCAACGTCAAAGCCGGTGGCCCCGATGCCCCCGCCCGCAGCCTGTCAGGCGGCAATTTGCAAAAATTCATCGTCGGACGCGAGATAGAAGCCGCGCCCAAACTGCTGATTATTTCCCAGCCCACTTGGGGCGTAGACGTAGGCGCATCCGCCCAAATCCGTGCCGAGATTTTGGCCCTGCGCGACGCAGGCTGCGCTGTGCTGGTGGTAAGCGAAGAGCTTGACGAGTTGTTTGAAATTGCTGACCGCTTGCAGGTCATGGCCAAGGGCCGCATATCGCCCTCCGTCAACATCCAGGACGCAACGGTCGAGCAGATTGGCGAGTGGATGAGTGGGCTGTGGGCTAAGGCGGAACCACCATCCGTTCACCTTGAGCCTGTCGAAGGGTTTGCGAAGGCTTCGACAAGCTCAGCCCGAACGGACGCTGTGGGGATTGCTAATGCTTAAATTAGAACCCCGCGCCGAAGTCTCGCGTTTTTGGACGTTTGCCTCGCCCGTATTGGCGCTGCTGCTTACCGTCATCATCGGTGTCATCCTGTTCGCCGCCTTAGGCAAAGACCCGGTGCGCGGCTTGCAAGTTTTCTTTTGGGAGCCTATCAAATCCAGCTATGCATTGGGTGAGCTGATGGTCAAGGCTACGCCCTTGCTCATCATTGCCCTAGGCCTGGCAGTGTGCTTCAGATCCAACGTATGGAACATCGGCGCAGAAGGCCAGTTTGTGATGGGCGCTATCTTTGCGGGTGGCGTGGCGCTGCTGGCCGGCAAAGAGACGGGCCGTTGGATCGTCATAGCCGTGATACTGGCAGGCGTGCTGGGCGGCATGGTGTGGGCGGGCATTACCGCGCTCTTGCGCGACAAATTCAACGCGAATGAAATTCTGGTCAGCCTGATGCTGGTGTACGTGGCCGACATGGTGCTGAGCTACATGGTGTTCGGCCCGTGGAAAGACCCACAGGGCTACAACTTTCCGCAGAGCAAAACGTTTGATGCCGTGACCAAGATTCCCAAGCTGATGGACGGCTCGCGTATGACGATTGGCCTGCTGCTGGGCCTGCTGGGTGCGGCTGGCCTGTGGATTTTCCTTTTCCGCACCCGCGCAGGCTTTGCGCAGTTGGTGGGCGGGCTGGCACCGGCGGCAGCGCGCTACGCAGGCTTTAGCAGCCGCCGCGCGCTGTGGACGGCGCTGCTCATGTCGGGCGGCGCGGCGGGCCTGGCGGGCGCGCTCGAGGTGGCTGGCCCCATCGGCCAGCTCACGCCCTATGTGCCCGCAGGCTATGGTTTTGCCGCCATCATCGTGGCCTTTGTAGGGCGGCTGCACCCGGTGGGCATTGTCTTCTCGGCTATTTTGATGAGCATGTTTTACATCGGCGGCGAGCTGGCCCAGTCGCGCATGGGGCTGCCTAAATCGATCACTGGCGTGTTCCAGGGCTTGCTGCTGTTCAGCCTGCTGGCCTGCGACACTTTAATGACCTATAGAGTGCGTTTTTATAAGCCTTTTAAACCTGTAGCCCAGCAGAATATTGCGTGAGCAGCTATGAATAATATAGTGAATCCTACAGCCAAAGGAGGTGCCTGATGGAGCAATACGCCCTGCTTCTGGCCGCCACACTCAACGCAGGCACCGTGCTGGCCATCGCAGCGCTCGGCCTGCTGATCAACGAAAAAGCGGGCATCGTCAACCTGGGTGCCGAGGGCATGATGCTGTGCGCCGCCGTGGCGGGCTTTGCCGCCGTGGTGCACACCGGCAACGACTGGCTAGGCTTTGCCGCAGGCATGGGCGCGGGCGCGCTGCTGGCGGCCATCTTTGGCCTGCTGGTGATCTGGCTCAACACCAACCAGTACGCCACCGGGCTGGCGCTCAGCCTGTTTGGCGCGGGCTTTTCGGCCTTTGCGGGCATTAGCTATGTGCAAGAAAAGCTGCCCGAGCGGCCGCAGTTTGCTGTACCGTTTTTGTCCGACATCCCTTTGCTGGGCAGCGCGCTGTTCAAGCAGCACCCCATGGTGTACGCCGCCATGGCGATGGCCGCCGTGCTGGTATGGTTTTTGTACCGTTCACGCGCCGGTTTGGTGCTGCGCAGCGTAGGCGAAAACCCCGACGCCGCCCACGCCCTGGGCTACCCGGTGCGCCGCATCCGCCTGGCGGCGGTGGTGGCGGGCGGCGCGCTGTGCGGGCTGGCCGGGGCCTACCTGTCGGTCATCTACACGCCGCTGTGGGTAGAGGGCATGGTGGCAGGCAAAGGCTGGATAGCGCTGGCCCTCACCAGCTTTGCCACCTGGCGCCCGGCACGGGTATTGCTTGGTAGTTATCTGTTTGGCGGGGTCACCATGGTGCAGTTCCACTTGCAGGGCATAGGGGTAGACGTGCCCAGCCAGTTTCTCACCATGTTGCCTTACATTGCCACCATCGTGGTGCTGGCCCTCATCTCGCGCAACCCCGCCTGGATACGCGTGAACATGCCTGCATCCCTAGGGAAACCCTTCTATCCTGGGGCGTGATGTTTCGTTCCCATTGGCGGGGAGGTTTCGTAGTACATTGTTAGCTTGGGTTGGGACTCTACATTGAACAGGACTTGATTGATGACAGCACGAGAAACAGAGGCGCATTGGCTGGCCAGCTGCTTGGCGGCAGTGAGTAGCCCGTCCACTGTGGTCAGCGGTGCCCAGGAGGCCAATGTGTTTCGCGTGGCGGGTATGGTGTTGGCATCGTCTTGGCCCCGGCAAGCAGCGCGCTTGATGGCTTTGAGTGAAGCTTACTTTGCACAGCATCCGGCAGACAAATTGCCTGTGGTACAGGTGGTGCACAACGGTTGGGTGCTGAGCTTGCCTCGCCTGCGCGACCTGCTCAGCCGCCAGCTTGCCAGCGCATAGAGCGGAGTCAACGCATTCCATGCCCAGCCAACCCGCGTTTCATACCCATACCGCACTGGCGCGGGGCCTGCGTGAGCTGTTTGTGCAGCTAGAGCAGCGCTTGGCACTACAGCAGCCACTGGCTGTGTATTTGGCCGGTGGTATGGCCGTGCACTTGTATACCGCCAGCCGCGTCACCACCGATGTAGACGCAGAGTTTGGTGCGCGGGTGCTGCTGCCCAACGACCTGATGGTAGAGATTACGCTGGAGGACGGCACGCCCCAGGTCGTTTATCTGGACACCAACTACAACGCATCTTTTGCCTTGATGCATGAAGACTATTTGGACGACGCCTTACCGCTGGACATGGGCTTGCAACACATTCAGCTCTTTGTGCTGTCGCCTGTAGATTTGGCTGTGAGCAAAATTGCCCGCTTGGCTGACAACGACCGTGAAGACATCCAGGCGCTGGTGCGGCTGGGTTTGACCACTGCGCAAGCCATTGAGCAGCGTGCCACCAGTGCGTTGGCAGGCTACGTAGGCAACCCCAGCATGTTGCTGCTGAACTTGCGCGATGCTTTGGCTTTGGCCCACGCCATAGAAGCTGTCAAGCCCAGGGTGTCCCCACCCTAGGGAAACCCTTCTATCCCGGGGCCTAAAGTGCGGGCCTGTTGGCTGATAATGTGATTTTTTCCGCAACCTTGACCTTCCACTTCACCGAAAGAGAGATGAGATGACAGATTTGAACAAACGCTCCGCAGCGCACTTGAGTAAGCGCCAAGCGCTTAAGCTGGTAGCCTTGTCTGCCGTGGCAGCCGCTGCGCTGATGGGTTGCAGCAAAAAAGAAGAGCCAAAACCAGCCCCCGCTGCAGCCGCCCCTGCAGCCGCTGCATCCGCACCTGCTCCCAAACCCGAGCCACTCAAAATCGCCTTTGCCTACGTAGGCCCTGTAGGCGACGGCGGCTGGACCTTTGCGCACGACAACGGCCGCAAAGCGATTGAAAAAGAGTTTGGCGACAAAGTGGTCACCAGTTTTGTAGAGAAAGTGCCCGAGAGCGCCGACGCAGAGCGCGTCATCCGCGACATGGCCACCCAAGGCAACAAGCTGATCTTTGGCACCACCTTTGGCTACATGGACCCCATGCTCAAAGTGGCCGCCGACCACAAAGGCGTGAAGTTTGAGCACGCCACCGGCTACAAAACCGACGCGAACCTGCGCACCTACGACAGCCGCACCTACGAAGGCGCCTACATGGCCGGCGTGATCGCAGGCAAGATGAGCAAGACTGGCACTGTGGGCGTAGTGGCATCCATTCCTATTCCCGAAGTCATCCGCAACATCAACAGCTTTACCCTGGGCGCGCAGACCGTTAACCCGAAAATCAAAACCAAAGTCATCTGGGTGAACGAGTGGTTTGCCCCACCGAAAGAGACTGAGGCCGCTACGGCCCTCATCAACGGCGGCGCAGACGTGCTGTTCCAAAATACCGACTCATCTGCCGTGCTGCAAACCGCAGAAAAGCTGGGCAAGCGCGCCTTCGGCTGGGACAGCGACATGACCGCTTACGGCCCCAAGGCCCACCTGGGCTCGGCCATCATCAACTGGGCCCCGTACTACATCAAAGCCACCCGCGAAGCGCTAGACGGCAAGTGGGCTACGGGCAGCAGCTGGTGGGGCGTGAAAGAAGGCGCTATCGACATGGTCAGCATCGCAGCCGATGTGCCAGACGACACTAAGAAGCGCATTGACGAAATCAAAGCAGGCCTCAAAGCCGGCACCTTCAGCATCTGGAAGGGCCCCATCACCGGCCAAGACGGCAAAGAAATTTTGGCCAAAGACGCTGTGGGCGACGACAAGTTCTTATCCGGCGTCAACTTCTACGTGCAAGGCGTACAGGGCAAGATTCCTGGTGGCGACAAGAAGTAAGCACGTGCAGTGTTGAATAGGAGTATTGCCCGGCATGGGTTGGGCATACTCCTGCAAGTTCTGCAACTACCAATCCCCATGAAGTACATCGTCGCTGGCATCCTGAGTTTCGTGGTTTTTTGTGCAAGCCTTGGTGCCCAAGTTTTGGAGCCCAAGGTGTACGAAGGCGATGGCTGGTTTTACGCCACCACGACGTCTAAGGCTGTGAATGCACCATCTTGGTTGTTTGTACGCAAAATTCAAGACCAAAATTTACTGACCGAACGCTCCAACGGCGAGTTGGCCTTGTACGCGAAGCCCTGGATTTTAGATCGGGTGAAGTACCCCGATGGACGGGCGATGGACCTCCATGTGTCAGGGCAGGCAGCACCCTATACCTTCCCGCTTCATCCTGGCGACGAACAAACAGCCGCGATCAGAATGCCTGGAGGTCTCTCCAAAGACCGCCTGTTACGCACGCAAATTCTAGGGTGGGAAAAAGTCATAGTCCCTGCAGGAACATTTGATGCGTTGAAGTTTTCCATAGAAACGTGGATCGTGTCTGCTGGTAAAACCACGATTGACGATGCCGCACCTTCCCCATCTCGGGTGACCCAGTGGTATGCCTCCGAAGTTAAAAACTATGTGAAGCGTATTGAGCGCAATGCCGAGCAGTCTAGCGTTGTGTCAGAGCTTCATTTGTATGTGACTGCACATGCTGCTGCACCCACTAAAGGAGACATCGACAAAGCCATGCAGCACTTGGCCGTAGTCTTGTCATAGACTAAAGGGGCAGAGCTGGCACTGAAAATTGGGGCCCTATTGCTGCTCCAAAACATCGAGAAAAAAGGGTATTTATCAGAGCAGCAAACGGTGCGGGTTGCCTGCGTGATGGAGAATTTTTTGGCACGCACATTTGTGGATGACGTAAAACTGGTTTTTATTGAAAACTCACCCAATCCACAAGCGTTAGTTGCCTTGGCTAAATTCATGGAGACACAGGCGGGGCAGCAGCTGTCTGCTTTGACCAGAAGCATCATCACCGATATCAGTGCAGGCAAGGTGTCAGAAAAGTCTTTTGATCCAACCGAGATCATCAAAAATTTTGACCATTTATCTGTCCAGCACTTGGATTTTTTCAGCCGTACCGGCCTCGGCAAACCCGCATTCAAACTGGTTGCTGATTCGCCCAAGCACATTCAGACGGCCGTGGAGCGCTTGAAAGTAAGAGTGCGTATGTAAGGCCGATGGGGGACGGTGGCTGGACTTCTCAGCACGAGCTGGCCAGGCGAGCGCTGATGCGAGCTTTCCCAGACCATGTTGCCAGCACCTACATCACTAATGTTCTTGAATTAAAGGACTCGAGCGAGGTTTACCGAAAACTGGTGGCTGATGGGCACACACTTATTTTTCTAATAAATAAGCTATGCAGCCCATGGCATAAACGCAACCAGCTGCTGAATTAGTAGCTGGTTGGCACTCCTACACAGGCTGTTTCACCACGCGCAGATACGGCTTGGGAGCCTTCCAACCGGCCGGAAAGAGCGTCTTGGCATCCTCATCCGTCACCGACCCCGCGATGATCACCTCGTCGCCATTCTTCCAGTTCACGGGAGTGGCTACTTTGTATTTGGCGGTGAGCTGCATCGAGTCCAGCACGCGCAGGATTTCGTCGAAGTTGCGGCCGGTGGTCATGGGGTAGGTCATCATCAGTTTGATCTTTTTGTCCGGGCCGATGATGAAGACCGAGCGCACTGTGGCGTTGCCTGCTGCCGTGCGGCCGTCTGCGCCGCCGGTCTCGTCTGCGGGCAGCATGTTGTACAGCTTGGCCACGTTCAGGTCGGTGTCGCCAATCATCGGGTACTTCACCTTCGCGCCTTGGGTTTCCTCGATGTCGGCGGCCCACTTGGCGTGGTTGTCTACCGCGTCTACCGACAGGCCAATCAACTTGGCGTTGCGCTTGGTGAATTCAGGCTCAATCTTGGCCATGTAGCCCAGCTCGGTGGTGCACACGGGTGTGAAGTCTTTCGGGTGTGAGAAAAGAATAGCCCACTGGTCGCCAATCCATTGGTGAAAGTCGATGCTGCCTTGGGTGGTAGCCGCAGTAAAGTTGGGGGCGGTGTCGTTGATGCGCAGTGACATGGAGAGCTCCTGGAGGATGTTGACTGAAAACACAAAATTGCCGTCGCAGTATAGAGGTAAGCCAATGTCTGCACGGCCATTAGGCCTTTAGCCCCATAGAGTATTGCGGGAGCAGCTATGAAATATATAGTAACTTAAATAAGGGCAGTTCCGAGTAAAAGGTAGACCAGCAACCCAGCGGGGCCAAACATCAAGGTGAGTAAATAGATGGGGATCAGCCACCGATGCGAGAGTGCCAGCGGCGCGGCGTCTGCGCGAATCCACAGCGCCACCATCAAGTCAAATGCTAAAAAATGCACCCAACCGACCAAGATTACGCGCGGGATTTTGAACAGACTGATGACACCTTTGAGGCTCCCAAACCCGCCGCGCACCGGCTCGTTGTCCAGCTTGCGCGCGCCTATCAGCAGATTTACCTACAGCACTGCCAGCAGCCCGGCCACATCGTTGCTGACTACTTTGCCAGTCAGTGCCCCACTGAGTGCAGCACTGATCAGCGCCCAACCCACGATCGCAATGGCGGTCGCTATTTTAAAAAGCAGGTTGAGCTGCTGCATAGCGTGCCTTAAGCCTTGGCTACTTCCAGCACCAGCTTGCCAAAGTTCTCTCCATTAAACAGCTTCATCAGTGTCTCGGGGAAGGTGTTGATGCCCACGACGACATCTTCTTTGCTCTTCATCCGGCCGTCTTTCAAATACAGCGCCATCTCGGCGATGGCCAGGGGGTAGCGGTCGGCGTAGTCAAACACGACGATGCCCTCCATGCGGGCGCGGTTGACCAAGAGGCTCAGGTAGTTCTTGGGGCCTTGCACGGCGGTGGTGTTGTTGTACTGGCTGATTGCGCCGCAGATGATGATGCGGGCTTTGCGGTTGATGCGGGTGAGCACGGTGTCTAGAATGTCGCCGCCTACGTTGTCAAAGTAAATGTCTACGCCTTTGGGGCAATGTTCTTTCAGGCCATCTTTCACGCTGGAGGCGCTGGCTTTGTAGTCGATGCAGGCATCAAAGCCCAGCTCTTTGACCACCCAGTCGCACTTGGCCGCGCCGCCTGCAATGCCCACCACGCGGCAGCCTTTGAGCTTGGCGATTTGCCCTACGGTTTGGCCTACTGCGCCCGCTGCACCGCTGATGACCACGGTCTCTCCGGCTTGCGGCATACCCACGTCCATCAGACCAAAATAGCCGGTCATGCCGGGCATGCCCAGTACGTTGAGCCACTGGTTGACGGTGCCAGCGCGCAGGTCAATCTTGGCAATGCCATTGCGTTTGATTTGGTCACCCGGGATCAGGCAATACTCTTGCACGCCCAAGCCAGCGCTGACCGTGTCGCCTGGGATAAAAGCTGGGTTTTTTGACGCTACCACCACGCCTACGCCGCCAGCGCGCATCACTTCGTTGATGCCAACGGGAGGGATGTAGCTTTTGCCATCGTTCATCCAGCCGCGCATGGCGGGGTCGAGGGACAGTGACAGGGTTTTGACCAGCACGTCACCTTCGCCAGAGGGCTGTTGAACCGGCTCTTCGGTAAAGCTCCAGCACTCCCGGCCGGGCAAGCCTACCGGGCGCTGGGCAAGGCGAATTTGGTGGTTGGTGGTGGCAACGGCAGTGGTCATGGAGTTTTTCCTTGAGTAAAAAGCGGCGGTGATGGAGAAGTGATAGCGTAGCGATTGCCTAGACCGATTAGTCTATGTGACACTGGCAAATACTCAAACCACCTGAGGAACTCTACCAATGAAAGCTGCACAACGCAAATACGATGTTATTTTGTACGGCGCTACTGGCTTTGTAGGCCGGCAGACGGTGGCCTATTTGGCCGAGCATGCCAAAGGTGTGGCCTGGGCCGTAGCGGGGCGCAGCCCAGCCAAGCTGGCGGCTGTGCTGCAAGACCTGAAGGTGAGCGTGCCTATCATCGTGGCCGACGCGCAAGACGGTGCAGCCCTGCACGCCCTGGCAGCGCAGGCGCGCGTGGTGCTGTCGTCCGCCGGGCCGTTTGCGCTGTACGGCAGCCCCCTGGTGGCCGCGTGCGTACACAGCAAAACCCATTATGTCGACATCACTGGCGAAACTCCCTGGGTGCGCACCATGATCGACGCACACCACGCGCAAGCCGCAGCAGACGGCACACGCATCGTGCCGTGCTGTGGGTTTGACTCTGTGCCGTCAGACATCGGCGCGTATGTGGTAGCAAGTGAAATGCTGCGCCGCCACGACGAGCCCTGCATCGACGTGAAGGCCAGTTTCTCCATGCGCGGTGGCTTGAACGGCGGCACATTGGCCTCGCTGCTCAACATCATGGCCAAAGGGCAGACCCAGGCGTTTGGCAATCCGTTTTTACTCAACCCAGAGCACCGCAAATGCAAAGCCGACGCAACCCACCAAGACCCCACAGGCCCGTACCGCGACGCTGACTTTGGCGCTTGGCTAGGCCCGTTTTTTATGGGGCCCATCAACACCCGCGTAGTGCGCCGCAGCGCCGCGCTTTTGCAAGAGAGTGGTGACACCGCGTATGCCAAGCATTTTCATTACCAAGAGTATTTGCGCTTTGGCGCTGGCCCCATCGCCGCGCTGGCTGCTGCGGGAATGAGTGCAGGCGCATTGGCGGGCCAGTCAGCCTTGCAGTTTTCCCCCGTGCGCAGGTTCACCGCTGCCATCGCCCCCAAGCCAGGCGAGGGCCCCAGCCAGCGCGCCATGGACGGCGGCTCGTTTCGCTGTGAGTTGATAGGCAAGTCTGCCAGCGGCAAAACGGTGCGCGCGATGGTGAGCTACAAGGGCGACCCAGGCAACCGCGCTACGACCAAAATGGTGTGCCAGTCGGCCTTGGCATTGGCGCTCAACTTGAGCGACCTACCAGGTGGTAGTAAACGCGGCGGTGTCATCACGCCAGCATTTGCACTGGGTAATGCATTGGTGCAGCGTTTGCGTGCTGCGGGCATGAAGATCGATATAGTTTAGGCCGTTAGGCCAATAGAATAAACCGGGAGCAGCTACTTTTTTTGTAGCTAAAATTCCCCCGCCGAAACAGGCCAAGGTAGGTAGACACTCTTAAACTCCATCGTAGCAAAGCACGGCGCGAGAGGCTGAACCGGCCCGCAGACTAACGCGCAGGGTCTGGAAACACCAAGCTTTGCAAGCCCATGAGTGAGGGCTTTTGAAATTGTTGCCATCTACCGGGCACTTGCGCCAAGCGGTCGGCCACGGCCCACCATGCACTGGGGTTCAGGCCAATGCCAAAGTGGCTGGCTATGACCTCGATGTTTTCAATATGCGGGTTATCTTCCTGCGCTGCTTGGCGGCTGGCTTGCCAGGAAACGATGCCGTCGCTGCGGCTGTAGATGCTGCTGGTAGGCACGCTGGGGGCGGTAGGCAGTTCAAACTTTTCAGATTCACGGTGGGCGCTGCGGCCACTGGTTAGCTCATACAAACGCCATGCATTGGTGCTTTGGGGGCCGCCCGCAAAGGGTGTGCCCAGAGTGACCACACTGCGTACTGGCAGGCCTTCTTTGAGCAACTCTTTGGCCAGCTCACGGGCATAAATGCCGCCCAGGCTCCAGCCCACCAAGCTGACAGGCTGCTTGGACTGCGCCAGCAGTGCGCGCAGTTGCTGCCTGCCTGCATCTAATACACCTGCGCGGGGCCCAAAGTTAAAGCCCTGGCCCCAGCCGTGGACGTTGTATCCCAACCTGGTGAGGTACTTGCGCAGCGGGATGGTCGTGGCGTCGCTGGCACTGAGGCCTGGGTACACCACAACGGTATGTCCGTCGCCGCGCGGGGCGCGCTGCAGGGCGGGCCAAGCGGGTAGCAAGGCACCAAACTCCATGGGCGCACGGAACTCCATGGCCAGCAGCGCCAGGCTGGGCGGTGCGAGCTCTTCATTGGCTTTCGGTGCTGCGCTGGCTTGCTTTGGTTTTGCCATGGGTTGGAGCATTGGCATTTTTAACAGTCGGTGATCTACCTGAGGGAGCTGTTGCGGTCTTGCGCCGCACTGGCGTGCTCTTAGGCTTGAGGGTACCTGCTTTTACCGGGATTGTTTTGGATGCTATCGTTTTAGAGGCAATGGCCTGTTTTTTTGTCGCGTGCGGGACGGGGGTTTTTACCGGGTTGGGCGTTACAACTGCGGCAGCAATGGTTCCCTGTGCTTGTCCCATGGCGAACAAGCTTTGCGCTTCTCTGAACGCGGCAAGTAATGCATCGGCCAAATCTTGCGCATGGGGCAGGGCGTTTTTGCCAGCGACGATGCCAAAGTCTACATGGCCTGCGTAAGTCTGGATGGTGATGTTCAGCCCCAGCCCATGCATGACGATGCTCAAGGGGTGAAAGGTGAGCATGCGGGCACCTGCCAGGTACAGGGGCACTTGCGGGCCAGGCACATTGCTTATCACCAGGTTGGCCACCATCGGCAGCTTTTCGGCCACGCTGCCGCGTCCATAGGTCTTCAATGCCAAGCGCGCTGCACCGCCGACAATCCATGGTGCGAGAAAGCTGGGGTAGTTGGTGGGAAGCACTGATTTGAGGTTGAGCAAAGCCTCTTTGACTTTGCCAGTCGAGCCCATGATGGCAGCCATGCGCTTGACCGGGTGGGCGATGTGGGTGCCCAGGTTGGTCAAAGACATGCTGGCCTGGTTGCCCATGTCTTTGTTGCTGTCGTCACGCAGGCTCACCGGCATGGCGGCTATCAGAGGTTTTTTCGGGATGCTGGCATGCTGGGCCAAGTAGCTGCGCAGCGCGGTAGAGCAGATCCACAGCACCATGTCGTTGAAGCTTGCGCCGATGGACTTGGCCATTGCTTTGCACTCGGCAAAAGGTACGCTGGCCGTGACAAACACGCGTTCTGCGCTGATGCCTGCGTTAAACGGAGTTTTGGGTGCCAAGCTAATGGGGGATTTGGCCGTGCTGCTTTTGCCACTGAGCTGAAAATTATTCTTGCCAAAGGTGCTGCCAATCTGCGCTGCCGCGCTGGGCAGAGATTTGGCCAGCTTGGCATATTGCGCCAGTGTGTTGCTAAACACCGCACCAATCATCTCGCCAATTTTCAGATCACTCGCGCTGCGCGTTTTGCGTGCGGGGTCAGGCGCGGCTATCTCGCGCGGTACGGGGGTTACGTCCAGCACAGCGTTGGCCAGCGCTGTGCCGCCTTTGCCGTCCAGCGCAGCGTGGTGAATTTTGGAATAGAAGCCAGCGCACACGCTACCGTCGTTGCGCACAATGCTGTCAAACACATAAAAACTCCCACAACGGGTGCTTGCGGTCTATCAAGCGCCCGTGCAGTGTGGCGGCCATGTCCTGTGCCATTTTCACAGTCATCTTGGCAGTACTGATTTTGCGCACATGGCGGCCAAGGTCGAACTGCTCATCATTGACCCAGATGGGGTGGCCCAAATTGAAGGGCATGAAGGCCAGCTTGCTGGTAAAAATGGAGGACAGGTGGATGCGCTTGGCCATGTGCCGGTTGACTGCTGCATGAAAGCTGCTCTTGAACCCGGCAGGCAACTCGTACAAATGAAAGCTACCCACGTGCATGGGCGTCTCGGGGGTTTCCAGGTACAAAAAAGTGGCGTCCAGGCCACTGAGATGTTTGAGTGCGGGTGGCGGCATGATGTGTCTCCTGCACACCAATGTAGCCCGCTTAGGGCATCAGCGCAATTGGAGCAATGCCTGTTGCAGTGCGCTGGCCGATACGGGTTTGTGCAGCAGCATGGCCTCGGTGCTGCGCGCCTCGCGTATGCGCTCTGGCGCGGTGTCGCCAGTGATGATGATGGCTGGCAACGCTTCTTGGTGCCCACGCATGGTGAGGTAGGCACGCAGCGCGCTGATGGCTTGGCCGCCCGTGGCACCCTCACGCAGGCGGTAGTCAGCCAAGATCACTTCGGGCTGCTCGTCCATACCCAGCAGTGCCACGCACTGCAACGCCGTCGATACCGCATCCGCCGAGTAGCAGATGCAGCCCCATGAGGCCAGTAATTCTTGCATGCCAATGCGTACCGGCTCTTCATCGTCTATCACCAGCACGCGCAAGCCTTGCAGATTTTTGCTACTTGGTGCGTTACTGTTCTCCACCACCACACTGCCCAGGTAGCCCTGCAGCCACAGCCTGAATACCGAGCCGCGCCCGGGCACCGATCGCAGGGTCACTTTCGCCCCCATCGCAGTGCTGATGCGCTCCACAATGGCCAGGCCTAGGCCCAATCCCTTGCGTCTGTCGCGCTCGGGGTTGCCCAGCTGGTGAAACTCCTTGAACACTTCGGTTTGCTGGTCATCCGCTATGCCCATGCCGGTGTCCCATACCTCCACCACCACAGCGCCACCACGCCTGCGGCAGCCCACCAGCACGCCACCTTTGTCGGTGTAGCGGATAGCGTTGGAGATAAAGTTGCGTAGCACCAGGTCAGTCAGGTTGGGGTCGGCCATCACGGCCAGTGTGGTTTCACGCGTGCGATATACCAGTTCACGGGCATCGGCCTGCAGGCCAAATTCTTGTTCCAGCTGGGCCAGCAGAGGTTGCAGTAAAAACGCCTTGGGCTGTGATTTGACCACCCCTGCCTCAAGGCGCGAAAAATCCAGCAGTGTGGTGAGCATCTCACTGGCGGCACTGGAGGCCGCATGCGCATGGTCCAGCACTACCAGTTGATGTTCACTCAATTCGCTGCGCGATAAAGCCTCGATAAAAAGGCCCATGGCGTGCAGGGGCTGGCGCAGGTCGTGGCTGGCGGCGGCCAGGAATTTGGATTTATCGGTGTTGGCTTTTTCAGCCATGGCCTGTGTGTGCTCTGCGGTCAATTGCGCCGCCTCGGCCTTAGCCAGCGCATCCCTCGCTTGGCCCGATTCTTTGCGCAGGCGATGCACCAAAGTAGCGTTGTGCATCTGTAGGTGAATACTGCTGCGAATGACTTCTTCGGCAGCGCGCGCTTGCACGCAGGTCAACACAAAATAGACCAATGCCAGGCTGCTGAGAGGCACAAAAATGGGGTCGCCCAGGTAGATAAATGCCAACGCCACCATGCCCACGGGCGACACCAAATAGGCCAGATAGGCGGGGAACAAGGATGCCCCCAAACCCAGCGCACCAGAGGAGACACCGCCAATAATGACCATCGCATACAAAATATTGTCGGCTGAGCCGTAGCGCACAGAAACGACCGCCAGCGAGCCCCAGCTCAGGCCCATCAGGGCCATACAGAGCACCAAAGTCCATGCATTTACCCTGGGTGAATTGGCAGGCGCCAGGCGCCAGCACACGAGCGCATACACCAGTGCCAATACTGCTAAATGGCTGAGGATCCAAAGCGTCAGCGCACCAGGCTCGACCAGACTATGCAAAGCCCACACTGTGCAGACTGCAGCGGCGAAAGATGCCAATAAAGTGACCGGAAAATTGCGCTGCATCAGCGCTACCTGCTGCTGCAGTACTACAGGTTCATGCCACTGGTACCAAGGCTTGCGGGAGGCGCTGTAGCTGGGGGAGTCGAAATCCATGGGCCAGCGCTAGCCCATGGTCACCAAGCCAGCCTGCTGTGCGGCCAGCACCGCTGCGGTGCGGCTGTTCACGCCCAATTGCACAAACATGGCCGAGACGTGCACCCGCACGGTGTTCTCGCTCAGGCCCAGCTCGCGGGCCACTACTTTGTTGGGTTTGCCTTGCGCAATCAGCGCCAGCACCTGCATTTGCCGGGTGCTTAAAGGGCGCGTGGCGGGTGTGCCTGACGTAACGCCAGGGTTGTGGCCGACCAAAGCGGGAAAGCATTTGCCGCCACCCAGCACTGTGCTGATAGCGTTAAAGATATCGTGCGCGCTGGCTGACTTGGGTAAAAAACCCTCGGCTCCACGCTGCTCCGCGTCCAAGATGGCGTCGCTCGACACGCTGGCCGACACAAACACTACCTTGGCTTGGCGGAACATGCTGCGCAGCATGCCCATCCCGTCCAGTCCGTTGATGCCTGGCATTTGAATATCCAGCAAAATAATGTCGACCTTATGGCCCTCCTGCTCTCGGGCCAGCATCACCGACGCAGCCTCCAGCACGCGGCCCATGCCCGGAAAGGACTGCAAAATCATCCGCATACCCGTGCGAAACAGGGTGTGGTCATCTATCACCAAAACCTGAGGGTTCGGTAGCGGGCGCTGGATGTCAATACTGCTCATAGGCAGAGTATGGAGTATTTGGCGATTTTTTGGATTAGTCTATTTGTGTGAGTCGAAGGTGCTTGCGCGCCGATTGTTGCTTACATATACCGAATTTATTAGGAGTACTTTGTAGTTAATTTTAGCCTTTAGCCCTTTTAGATATTGCGGGACAAGCTATAAAAAGAGAAGCGTTAGAAGTCTCCCTTGCAATACCCAGCGCAGTTTTGCAAGCGTAATTGAGGTTTTATGCATACAATAATGAACTTTAATGTGGCGTAATACACACATTACAGAAAGTAACCAGCACCCCATGGCCGATGTGCAGACCTATACCTTGGGGCAAATCGCAGATTTGCTCAGCTCAGACACCGCGTTTGCGGGCATGCCGCGCGCGCAAGCCATGCGCATTGTCGAGCTGATGGCGATGCGCGAATTTGCCAAAGGCCAGGTGCTGATGCAGCAAGGCCAGGAGAACATCGGTTACCTGATGCTGGTCGTCAGGGGGCAGGCCACTCTCAGCTCGCGGTTGGTCAACAGCATCGACACGATGGTGCACCGGCGCGCCGTGCCTGGCCACTTGATGGGAGAGGTAGGCTTTATCGATGGCGAGCCGCATTCTGCCACCTGTACAGCCGACACAGAAATGCATGTGGCCGTGCTACCTAGAGAAAAAATGAGCCTGATGCTAGAGACCCAACCCGTAGCCGCCGCGCAGCTCATGGCCGGCTTGCTCAAAATCCTGGCCCAGCGCGTGCGCCACGCCAACATGACGATGCAAACCTTGGGCGTGGTGCATGCGGGGCTGCAAAAAGAAATTGCGGTCTTGAGAGAAGCGGCTAAAAGCTGAGACCGCGCAAGCCTGGCTCCTATGCCGCCAGGCTAGCCAGCCGCTCACATAACGCCAGAGCTGCGCCTGGAAAAGCTCACGAACGATGGCGCGCTTAAAACGCCGCTGATTAGCCTGCGTTGATCTGCGGGATGGGCTCAAAGTGCCTACTTGCCAGTTTTCGTACGCTACATATAAAGTAGCTGCTCCCGCATCATTCAGGGCTCTATGTGATTTGCAGTGGGCAGATCCGGTGTAGGCGCAAATGGGGTCCAGGAGCAAATGGGGTCCAGGAGCAAAATTCAGGACGACCCTCTGTTCGGAGCGCGCAACGCCATAACGAAATTTTGCTCTGACCCCTTTTGCGTCGTTTCCGGCGCGTCGGGTCGTTCTGTGCCCCTTCTGCCGCACGAAGAGCCCCTTGCACTGACCTCGCGGCTCGCGTGAGCTGACTTTTGTTAAGTACGCATAATTGCATCACTCTATAAAAACTCAAAACACCGATTTTTTCACCAACAAATGGATGATTGGTGTGATATTTCACTGAGAATCAATCAAAAGACGACGTGAATTGTCAACTTTTTTGCAAGGTACACAAATTCGCATAATTTAGTGTACCGCGCAGGCTCGCCAACGGCCTTTGCGTCACAAAAAAGTGTTGAAAAACACGATTTCGAGGCCTTTTTAAGATGCTAATCGCTCTGCAGCCCAATAGAATGATGCGGGAGCAGCTCCTGTATGTGTAGCGCACTGAAATGCCCTTGCAGGTGCCTGCAGGGGCGTCCGGGCATTTGCGGGTACATACAGGCGGTCAGAACGCCCAGCCAGCCAGCCCACCAGCCCAGCACGTCACAGCAGCCTGCAAACCCCTACCTGCACACGCTCTGGCGCGAGCTGCTAGGTGTGTACAAGGGACTCTTCGTGCGCAAGGGACGGGTCGACATTATGCGCCGGAAATTACGCAAAAGGGGTCAGAGCAAGATTTCGTCATGGCGTTGCGCGCTCCAAAGAGAGGGTCGTCCTGAATTTTGATCTGACCCCATTTGCTTTTTCACCGCCAGAAAAGAGCGGTTCCTGGTCGTCGTTCACACTTAGCCGCCTCGTGTGACGCACCCACTACAAAATCCGTCAAGCTGCGCCACTCCAAATCCGCCGCACGTTTGAGCATGCTGTGGATCTCGATGGGTAAGCGGGCTTCTAGGCGGGCGGTGGACAGGGCGGTGGACAGGGCGGCAGACATGGTGGATGTGGAGTCACAGAATGCTGTCCTTGCATTGTGCGGCAAATTGCCGGAGTGGATGGCTCGCTTTAAACCGATTCAGCCGGGCCTGCGTTGGTCAACATTCAAATGACCCGATCAGTCGTCTTCTTGGGCGTACTATTTACATTCCAGCGGTAGATTGCTGGCAACTGGATCTTTTGGCGGTTTCACCGTTTTTAGGCGAAGGGTCTAGCGCAGTCGGCTCCAAGCCTAACTTGCACAGGTAATTGGACGCGTTAGCCTTTCGGAAAAACTCTGCGTAATCGGTGGCGTTTTTGCCCATGGTGTCGACAGTATGCAGCTGGGCGCCCATGCGCCGCAACAAGTCGATCATTTCCAGATTGTTGTTTTCTGCAGCCATCATCAGTGGTGTCTCACCGCGCCGCGCAGTCACTGCCATATTCGGGTTTGCTCCACCGGCCAATAGAAGTCGCGCCAGTTCAACATTGTCTTTTTTGACGGCATGGTGCAACGCGTTGTACCACCCGTTGACTTGGGTATCTGGGTCGCTACCCGATTCGAGCAGTCTGCGCACAGTGACTTGCTGATCGTAGTAGGCGGCTAGCGATAGCGCGGTGTAGGCGTTACCGGTGTTGATGTTCCGCTCTACGCCGCGCCCGGCAAGCTCGAGCGCCAGGTCGCCGTGTCCGCTCAGTGCAGCCGCGTTATAGGCGGTAAAGCCCACGGCATCTGCCTGATCGATGCGTGCACCCAACTGAATCAGCTCGCGCACGATAGCCGCGTCTCCGTTACCTGCGGCGTAAATGAGCGCGGTATCACGTCGCTCACTGCTGGTGCTGTTGACATCAACACCTGATTTAACCAACGGACGGATGGCATCCGGCACCCCCTCAGTGATAGCGACGTCCAGCCAACGGGCATCGGTTGAGGGCGGTCTACTGGCTTCGCGCCGACCCCATGGACTTTGCAGTCTAGTCAGCAGGCTTGGCATGCACCGCGCCGCTAAAGCGTTACTTAACGAGAAGTTTTGGGCGCATGGATCGGGAGCGCGCGCCTGTTTGTGTGCTGTGTTGGCTAAAAACCATGAGGGGCTGCGGTGGTGGTGCGTAAAAACAGTGTTGTCGCGTGTAGTACAGCTCGCCTCAATGACCAGGCGTTGCTCCCAAGGGCGTGCGGTTTTTTGTACATCGATCAGAAATTGCCATGTGCCGCGGGCGATCAGTTGTTGCAATGCTGGACGTTGCACGTTAAGGGTTTGCCATGCAGACCATTGCTCGGCTTGTGAATTGACAGCGCGCTCGGTGTATGGGCTGTCTGAAGTGAGCCCAACGCGCACTTGCTTGATATCTTTGCAGTCAAACCACACGTTTCGTTCGCGCGCATGGGTGATCTCAGTCAGGACTGCCGTTAGCTGGCCATCTTTCCAGTGGGCAGTGCCGCGTGCTCCAATGCGAGCAAACGCGGGGTAGTTATTGATGTGGGGAAGATCGATCGGGGCGCTGAACTCAATACCTGCGGGCCACACATAGTTTGCTGTTAAAGCAGGGTCCGTTTCAAACAGTAGGCTCCAAGCATCTAACCGATAGCGTGGAGCGGGCCAACCCGCTGGTTGCCCACAACCTACATTTAATAAAACCGCACAGAGTGTACTGATACGCATTAGCCAATGGAAACAATTCGCGATGTCGATCATGAAAATGCTGAAATAGTGACAGTAATATGGGTTGATTTTAGTGCCCTGAATTTTGTGGTGATCCCATCTAAGTAGGTCGAACTAATTTGATTTGAATGGGCTACGCCCCTCCAAATGCTCCATGTAGTTTTCAATCCCCGCGCCTTCGCGCTCTAAAAATTTGGCTACTGCGTCGGCAAATTGCGGCTGGGCTAGCCAGTGGGCGCTGTGGGTGACTACGGGGAGCAGGCCTCGGGCCATTTTGTGTTCGCCTTGGGCGCCGCCTTCAAAGCGCTGGTAGCCGTGGGTGATGCACCACTCCAGTGGCTGGTAGTAGCAGGCCTCGAAGTGCAGGCTGTCTGCGCGGCCCAGAGCGCCCCAGTAGCGGCCGTAGGCTATTTTTTGCTGCGGCTGGATGGCTATCAGGCTGGTGGCTATCGGCTGGCCGCTGTGCATGGCGGTGAACATCACCCAGTTCTCGGGCATGGTGTCCGCCATGGCGTGGAAGAATGCGGGAGTGAGGTAGGGCGCATTGCCGTGCTCCAGGTAGGTGCGCTCGTAGCAGCGGTAGAAAAAATCCCACTCACTGGCGGTGATGATTGGGCCTTCGCTGGTTTTCCAGGTGATGCCTGCTTGCGCGACTTTGCGGCGTTCGGCGCGGATTTTTTTGCGTTTGACTTGGGCCAGGGTGGACAGGTAGTGGTCAAAGCTGCCGTAGCGTTCAGTCTCGCCGCCCGGGCATGGCGCGCCGTCTGTGCCCAGTTTGGGTGTCTGGTTAGACCAATGGAACTGCACGGTTTGCCGCGCCATGAGCTCTTGGGCATCGCAGCCTACTTTGTCGGCATCAGAGATGAACAAGCCGTGCAGCGAGGAGAGTTTTTTACGCTCGCAAAATAATAGCTGCTCCCGCAATATTTCATTGGGCAGCAGGACTTTTTTGCATAAATATCTAGAACCAGGTACAGGCGTGTACGGCACTGCGACCACCGCCTTGGGGTAGTAGCGCAGGCCGTGCTCTTGGTAGGCCCTGGCCCAGGCCCAGTCGAAGATGTACTCACCGTAGGAATGGTCTTTGACGTACATCGGCGCGCTGGCCAGCAGCTCAGTCTCATCCGCGTTGTACAGGCTGACAAACTGCGGCTGCCAACCCGTGGCGGCGCAGGCCGAACCGCTGGTGTGCAGGGCGGCCAGATACTCGTGGCGCATAAAGGGCGTGGGCGCGTCGCTGGCGGCCAGCAGGGCGTTCCACTGGCTTGCATTTATCTCGAGCGGCGAGGTATGGACGCGGGTGACATAATCAACTGCAGAGTCAACTGAAGCACTAGTGGAACGCATGCAAGCTCCCACTGTCCAAGGCGGATGCGAAGTTCGCGTAATTATTTGGAATTTGTATTTTCATGTCATTAAAAATTTGCGTAGCGCAGCTGAACTTTACCGTAGGTGACCTGGCCGGTAACGCCGCCAAGATCATCGCCACGGCACGCGCGGCCTACGCGCAGGGTGTGCGCCTGGTGCTCACGCCTGAATTGTCCATCTGCGGCTACCCGGCCGAAGACCTGTTGCTGCGCCCCGCCTTCATCACTGCCTGCGATGATGCCTTGAATACCGTGGCCCGCGAGCTGGCGGGGTTAAAAGGTTTGCACGTGGTCGTGGGCCACCCGACCGGTGGCGACACGCGCACCAAGAGCACGGCGGTGCAGCGCCGCTTTAATGCCGCCAGTGTGCTCTGCGAGGGTCGCAAGCTGGAGACCTATGCCAAGCGCGAACTGCCCAACTACCAGGTGTTTGACGAGCGGCGCTACTTCACGCCCGGCCAAGGCGTGTGCGTGTTCCAGGTGGAGGGTATCTCGATTGGCCTGCTGATCTGTGAAGACGCCTGGTTTGACGAGCCGGGCCAGTTGGCCAAAGAGGCCGGGGCGCAGCTGCTGGCCGTCATCAATGCCTCGCCTTTCCACGTAGGCAAAAGCGGCGAGCGGGTCGAGCGCATGAAGCAGGGTGCGCTGCACACCGGGCTGCCGATCATCTACGCGCACCATGTGGGTGCGCAAGACGAGGTGGTGTTTGACGGCGCATCGTTTGTGTTGAACGCTGACGGCACGCTAGCGGGCAATGCGCCCAGTTTTGTCGAAGACAGCTTTATTTTTGAAGTAAAACGGCCAGTAGCCCAACAGAATAATGCGGGAGCAGCTATTGAAATAGTAGCTACCAAACAACCCGAACGCAGTGATGAAGCCGACCTGTGGGACGCCTTGGTGATGGGTGTGCGCGACTACGTGGGCAAAAACGGCTTTCCCAGCATCTTGCTGGGCCTCTCAGGCGGCATCGACTCGGCCCTGGTATTGGCCATTGCGGTGGACGCTCTGGGCAAAGACAAAGTGCGCACCGTGATGATGCCCAGCCCCTACACGGCAGACATCAGCTGGATCGATGCCCGCGAGATGGCCAAGCGCATGGGTGTGCGCTACGACGAGATCTCCATCGTGCCCGAGTTCGAAGCCTTCAAAGCCTCGCTGGCCGGTGAGTTCAAGGGCCTGGCCGAGGACGCGACCGAAGAAAACATCCAGGCCCGCATACGCGGCACCTTGCTCATGGCCCTGTCCAACAAGTTCGGCTCCATCGTGCTGACCACGGGTAACAAAAGCGAAATGGCCACTGGCTACTGCACCCTGTATGGCGACATGGCGGGTGGCTTTGCGGTGATCAAAGACGTGGCCAAAACCACGGTGTTCAAGCTGGCCTGGTGGCGCAACGCGCACGACCCCTACGGTACGTGTGCCAACCCTATTCCCGAGCGCATCATCACCCGCCCGCCCAGCGCCGAGCTACGGCCTGACCAAAAAGACCAGGACAGCCTGCCGCCCTATGAGGTGCTGGACGCTATTCTTGAGCGCTACATGGAAAACGACCAAAGCATTGAGGAAATCATTGCTGCGGGCTTTGATAAGGCCGATGTCGAACGCGTCACCCGCCTGATCAAAATCAACGAATACAAACGCCGACAGGCCCCCGTGGGTATTCGCGTTACCCATAGGAGCTTTGGCAAAGATTGGCGTTATCCTATAACTTCCAAGTTTCGGGCTTAGGCTGAAAGAGAAGCGGGGAGTTTTTGAACGCAGAGGGCGCGAAGGGTTCGCAGAGAGCGCAGAAAAGAAAATACCAAAATAAGACAAAAATAAGAATACAGGATAAAGAGAAATTTTGTTTTTACGACTTCATGTATTTTTGTATTTAATTTTGGTATTCTTTTTCTTTGACTTTTTTTGCGCCCTTTGCGAAACCTTTGCGCCCTCTGCGTTCAAAAATTCCCCTCTCTTTCCCTCTTAAAATCCCTAGATCAACATCAACGAGTAAAGACAAATGAAACAAATCACCGCCATCATCAAACCCTTCAAACTGGAAGAAGTCCGCGAAGCCTTGGCCGACTGTGGCGTGACGGGGCTTACTGTGACTGAGGTCAAAGGCTTTGGCCGCCAAAAAGGCCACACCGAGCTGTACCGGGGTGCAGAGTACGTGGTCGACTTCCTGCCCAAAGTGAAGGTCGAGGTGGTAGTGAAGGACGCTGATGTGGAGCGCTGCATCGAAGCGATCGTCAAGGCTGCCAAGACCGGCAAGATCGGCGACGGCAAGATCTTCGTCAGCTCGGTCGAGCAGGTGGTGCGTATCCGCACCGGCGAGACTGATGAAGCAGCGGTCTAGGTCCGGACTTGCTGATTCCGGCCTGATTGAGCCCAGTCTGACGGGCGCTCAAACCCGCGAGTAGTCGTCGTCCAGAGTGGCCGCGCGGGCCATTGATGCGATCTGGGTCAACAAG